>NZ_CP010776.1:1274996-1593745 GCF_001577755.1 Rufibacter sp. DG15C | reverse complement strand
CAAAGCCTTCACGGCCCAGGTAACGGTTCTTACCCTAATTGCTATGATGCTGGCCGAGAAGCGCGGCACCATGGAGAAATCTGCTTTGCACCAGTTAATGCTGGAGATGGAGCAGATTCCAGCCAAGGTAGAGAAAGCCCTGCAGTTGGACAAAGAGATCCAGGCGATTGCCGAAATCTTCAAAGATTCCAGCAACTTCATTTACCTGGGCCGCGGATTGAATTTCCCGGTGGCCTTGGAAGGCGCCTTGAAACTGAAGGAGATTTCTTACATCCACGCAGAAGGATACCCAGCGGCAGAAATGAAGCACGGTCCTATTGCCTTGATTGATGAGAACATGCCAGTGGTGGTGATTGCCACCAAGGACAACTCTTATGAGAAGGTAGTTTCTAACATTCAGGAGGTAAGAGCCCGCAAAGGCCGTGTAATTGCCATCGTGACCGAAGGCGACACTGTTATCCCAGAAATGGCAGAGTTTGTGATTGAGGTGCCTGAAGCGCATGAGGCCTTAGTGCCATTGCTTTCTGTGATTCCGTTACAATTACTGAGCTACCACATTGCAGTGATGCGTGGTTGCAACGTAGACCAGCCTAGAAACTTGGCGAAGTCTGTAACTGTTGAATAATCCGGTTCATACATAAACAAAAAGGGCACCGCAACAGGTGCCCTTTTCGTTTGCTCCATTTTTGGCGTGTTTCTCACAAAACAGGCTAAAAACGAATTTTAACTTATAGCTCCTCCCCTTTTAGATAGGCAGTTTTTAACAAGGGACAAATCTTGTAGCGTTCATCTTTGGTGTCTTCATAGACAGCTTGCAGCAACTCATAGACATTGGCAACGCCAATCTTGTTC
The DNA here is from genome assembly GCF_001577755.1 of Rufibacter sp. DG15C. NCBI lineage: Bacteria > Pseudomonadati > Bacteroidota > Cytophagia > Cytophagales > Hymenobacteraceae > Rufibacter > Rufibacter sp. DG15C. The sequence continues at coordinate 1,592,893 of NZ_CP010776.1, read as the reverse complement.
GCCCATTCAAATGGCCCGAAGGGATAGTTGGTCCCCAGCTTCATGCCCAGGTCAATGTCTTCCTTGGAGGCGGTCCCTTCTTGCAGCGTGTAGCAGGCTTCATTGATAATCATACACAAGATGCGCGGTGTAACCATGCCTACTCGGTCCGCTACCAACTCATATCCAGTGCCCAGAACCTCCATGACGCGGGCCACTTCTTTTTCAGACTCCGGTTTCAAGACGTTTACTTCCAATACCTCGCGGTTAAACAAGCTAGGTAGAGCGTTGACACCACATAGATGGAAGTTGACCGGACCGTGCTCTTTAGCGAAAGCAGCTAGCTGTAGCTTAGCCGCATTGCAGAAAATCACCAAGTCTTCCCCTTTCTCAGCCTTGGCATACTGGGCCAGGCGCTCCGGCTGTTCATGCAACAGCAGGTCAAAAACCACTTCCACCTGGTTCAGCCACAAACCTAGTTCTGCCGGGTGCTGCAGGTAGAGGTACGCTCTGTTGGGGAACTTCAAACTGTATTCTTGCTCCATTTCTGGAGAGGCCAAAACCAATGTCTTCATAAATCTGTACCTTTAAGCGCACAAAGATACTGATTTAACTATTCTTGTTATGGCAACCAACATTATAGAAAGCAAAGCAGCACCGGCCCCTATTGGACCCTATAGCCAAGCCGTGATGGCAGGCAATACCTTGTATGTTTCTGGTCAGATTCCTTTGGACCAGGCCACCGGCCAATTGGTAGTAGGAGACATTCAGGCAGAAACCCATCAGGTCATGAAAAACCTGCAGTACATCTTGGAAGAGGCGGGCATGGGTTTCCACAATGTAGTGAAGTGCTCTATTTTCGTGAAGGACTTAGGCAATTTCGGGGCGATTAATGACGCGTATGGCAGCTACTTTTCTACCAATTCACCTGCACGTGAAACGGTGGAGGTAAGCCGCCTGCCGAAAGACGTGAACGTAGAAATCTCCTGCATCGCGGTTAAATTCTAATGTTAGATTGAATGGTTGAATGATTGAAAGAATGGGCAATTCTTGCATTTTCAGCCCTATCCTCCCTCTCAATCATTCAAGCACTCATTCACGCAACCCATTATGCAGCACCGCGAAGAACAGCACAACATCCATGAGCTCATGCAGGCGCGTTGGAGTCCCAGAAGCTTCTCGTCTGAGTTACTCACCAAGGACCAGATAGAAGCTCTGTTCCAGTCGGCGCGCTGGGCACCTTCTTCGGGGAACGGGCAGCCTTGGCGGTTTGTGTACGCTACCAGTGACCAGCAAGAGGATTTCCAGAGGTTAGTAAATCTGTTAGATGAGGGCAATGCCATCTGGGCTAAGAACGCGCCTTTTTTGATGGTGGTATTCTCCAAAACTACTAGAGACAACGGCAAGCCGCATGCTGGCCACCTGTATGACACGGGATTGGCCATGGGGCAGTTTTGTTTGCAGGCCACAGCCATGGGACTACAAGTGCACCAGATGGGTGGCTTCGCCATGGACAAGGCCAATGAGGCTCTACAGGTGCCAAGTGACTACCAGCCCATTGCCATGGCCGTAGTTGGACACCCAGCTCCTTTCACCTTACTCCCAACCCAGGACTTACAAACGCGCGAGCAGACCAAATCTACGCGCAAGGCGCTACAAGAGACCGTGCACGTGGGTACTTGGGAAGGCACCTACCAAGAAATGTCTTAATCTTCTCGTTTTTGGCTTGTTTCTCAGGGAATAGGCCAAAAACGGAAGGTTATTTTTTCGCCGCCTCTTCCTCTTCTTCGGGGTCTTCCTCTCCTTTGGCCTTGGCTTCATTGGGCCCGGGCTCTGCGTTCAGAGGAGACTTGCCTAGTTCTACCTCTTTACTTTCTATCCGCACCGCGTACGTGGACGGGTAAATGTTGGCTCCATAGCGGCGGGCATACACCAGCGTAAACTGCGCGCCCAGAAAGATAATCTGCGAGGTATAAAACACCCATACCAGCACCACAATCACTGAGCCAGCCGCCCCATAAATGCTGGAAAAGTCACTGTTGCCCAAGTAAATACCAATCAGGCTCTTCCCCAGCGCAAAGAGCAGGGCCGTCACCAAAGAGCCTACCCACACATCCTTCCACTTGATTTTAGCGTCGGGCAGGTACTTGTAGATAAGTGCGAACAGGAACGTCACCACAGCAGTGGACACCAGAAAATTGGTAATCTGGGTGATGTGAACCAGTGACGGGTCTATTTTATTGGCTAGGTAGGAGGTAATCACTACCAGAATAGCATTCACAATCAAACTCACCAACAGCAGGAACACAATCCCAAAAATCATAGCGAACGACAACAGCCGGTCCACCAGAATCTTCAAGTATTCGTTCTTGGGTTTCGGCTTTACGCCCCAAATCTGGTTCAAAGACTCTTGCAAGGAAATAAACACCCCGGTAGCCCCCACCAGCAAAGTGAAAACTCCAATAATAGTGGCCAGGTTAAAATCTGCGGACTGATGGATGCTTTCTACCATCTCCTGTATGTCGGCGGCGCCTTTGCTGCCCATGAGCTCCCGTAGCTGGGTGTAGACCTCGCCCTGCACCGCCTCGCGGCCAAAAACCGCCCCAGCGGTGTTAATCATGATGATGAGAATGGGCGGCAGCGCGAAAATGGTGTAATAGGCCAGCGCTGCCCCTTTCTGGAACGAGTTATTGTCCAGAAAGTCATACCAGACCTCTTTGATGATGCACCAGCCTTCCACAAAAATCTTCTTAAACATAGATCAGGATTTCCCCTTCATACGCAGTACACCTTATAGGTTTTCAAACTTCCTGCAAGGCACAAGGTTTAACTCATAGTGAGTAAGTTGAATGAGCAAGGGCCGCCCTTTAAGAATACCTCACAGAACCGCAAGGTTTTACGGGCAAAAGCTTTACCAACGCCTTTAAATACTGTACTTTTGCACCCTGTTTAACCTAGCATGACCATGGAAAGAGAAGTACGTGTACGCTTTGCCCCTAGCCCAACCGGGGCCTTGCACATTGGCGGGGTACGCACTGCGTTATATAATTACCTTTTTGCAAAGAAAATGGGCGGCAAGATGTTGCTGCGCATTGAAGATACAGACCAAAACCGCTTTGTGCCCGGTGCCGAGCAATACATCTTTGACAGCCTGGAATGGTGCGGCATCAAGTTAGACGAGAGCCCCGTGCACGGCGGACCGCACGCGCCGTACCGTCAGTCTGAGCGCAAGCCCATGTACATGGACTACGCCCTGCAGCTGGTAAACGCCGGACACGCCTACTACGCCTTTGACACCGCCGAGGAGCTGGACGCCATGCGCGAGCGCCTGAAGGCCGCCAAGGTAGCCACCCCGCAGTACAACGCCATCACGCGCACCACCATGAAGAACTCCCTTACCCTGCCAGAGGATGAGGTGAAGCGCCGACTGGAAAGCGGTGACCCGTACGTGATTCGTTTGAAAGTACCCCGCAAAGAGGAAATCAGACTGAAGGACATGATCAGAGGCTGGGTTATGGTGCACTCCTCGGCTATTGATGACAAGGTCCTGATGAAGTCTGACGGCATGCCAACGTACCACTTAGCCAACATCGTGGATGACCATTTGATGGAAATCACCCACGTGATACGCGGCGAAGAGTGGTTGCCTAGTGCGCCGCTGCACGTGTTGTTGTACCGCTATTTTGGTTGGGAAGATACTATGCCAGAATTCGCTCACTTGCCTTTGTTGTTGAAGCCAGACGGTAACGGTAAACTAAGCAAGCGTGACGGCGACAAGCTAGGCTTCCCGGTGTTCCCGTTGTTCTGGCAAGACCCTAACACCGGTGAGACAGCCAGCGGCTACCGCGAGAGCGGTTACCTGCCAGAGGCGTTCATCAACTTCCTGGCCTTCTTGGGCTGGAACCCTGGCACCCAGCAGGAGCTGTTCACCATGGAAGAACTGATTGAGGCCTTCAGCATTGAGCGCATTGGTAAGTCCGGGACCCGTTTTGACATTCAGAAAGCCCGTTGGTACAATGAGCAGTACCTGCGCGCCAAGCCAGATACAGAACTAGCCCAATACCTGTTGGCTTCCTTAAAAGACCAGAACGTTGATTGTTCAGAAGACCGCGCCGTGAAGATTGTGAGCCTCATGAAAGAGCGCGTGACCTTCCCGCAGGACTTCGCCAAAGAGGCTACGTATTTCTTCTCTGCCCCTACGCAGTACAATGAGCAGGTGGCCGCCAAGAAATGGAACGCCGCCGGGGCCGCCGCCTTTGAGCAGTTCCGGAATGAGTTGAGCACGCTGGAGGACTTCAACGCAGACACCGTGAAAGCACTGTTGTTGCAGATTCTAGAGCGCAACGGCCTGAAGATTGGCCAGGTGATGCAGGCTTTGAGAATTGCGGTGACCGGCGTAGAAGCTGGCCCCGATCTGATGGCCATCATTGAGATTATTGGTAAGGAAGAAACGCAGCAACGCATTGACGCCGCCATTGCCAAACTGAGCCAGTACGCTGTTTAAGTAGAGAGCTACTCCATATTTTTAGAAGCCGTTTTTGGCCTGCTTTTCAGAAAGCAGGCCAAAAACGGCTTCTTCTTTTAGGCGCTGTTTGCAAAAGGAACGGACAAGTGCTTGCGTAAGCCAATGGTTTCTTCTTAATTCGCTTATCCTTCTTAGGATTTTTCCCGTTTGTAGGAACATCTGTTCTACCGGGCCGCAAGGCTTGGTTCACCACAAATACCTACTGCCATGGCTAAGAAAAAACCTGAAAACAAGAAGGAGAGCAAGCCGGAGAAAAAAGCGAAGGTGCACCCTGAGCTGGAAGGCTTCGAGATTAAGATAAACCCGCTGGGCGACATTACCTCTAACTTCAACATAGACCAACTCAATGACTTTCTGGACCGCAACGTGCGCGACAAGAAACTGGTAGGCGAACAAGGCAAGAAACGCCCCGGCCAAGAGGAAGAGGAGTTCCCGATTGAGGAAACCACCGACGTGGAGGAGAACGAAGAGGATTTCTTTAAAGGAAAGGCTAAATTGTCTGAAGAAGACGAGGCTGACCTAGGCAAAGAACTGAAAGACCCGCCGGCGGACGACAAGAAGCCTAAGAAAAAATAAAACTATATGAGATCACACGAGATTGATTACCGCATCCATGGCTCTGACATTCAGGTGCTGGAAGTAGAACTAGACCCACAGGAAACCGTCATTGCCGAGGCCGGCGCCATGGTCTTCATGGAGGACGGCATCCAGTTTGAAACCAAAATGGGCGACGGCTCCAACCCCAGCCAAGGCTTCTTCGGGAAGCTGGTGTCTGCCGGTAGCCGCTTAATCACGGGTGAGTCTCTGTTCATGACGCACTTCACGCACCGCGGGTACAGCAAGGCCAAGGTAGCCTTCTCAGCGCCTTATCCAGGCACCATCATGCCCATTGACCTGGCGCAGTTTCCGCAGGGCCTGATTGTGCAGAAAGACGGCTTTCTGGCCGCGGCCATGGGCACCAAGATTGCCATGCACTTGAACCAACGGCTGGGCGCGGGCTTCTTTGGCGGCGAGGGCTTCATCATGCAAAAACTCACAGGCGACGGCCTGGCTTTCATTCATGCCGGCGGTACGGTCATTGAGCGGCATCTGCACAATGAAACCCTACGCATAGACACCGGTTGCGTGGTGGCCTATGAGTCCGGCATTGACTTTGACATTCAGCAGACGGGCGGCTTAAAATCCATGGTGTTCGGCGGCGAGGGTCTGTTTTTGGCAACTTTGCGCGGAACCGGCAGAGTTTGGATTCAGTCCATGCCCATCAAGAAGCTCATCCAAGCCTTGATGCCACACGGCGGAAATGCTGGAAAAGAAGGCGGCCTTTTGAGCAGCTTCATGGAATAGTCTTCGCTTTCAATGATAATATAAATGCCCGGCGATAACCGGGCATTTTTTGTAAGTATCTTTTTTAACCTATATTCTTGAAAACAGGCCAAAAACGGCTAGCAAATCGTTTTAAGATGCCGCTGGCGGTATAGGTGCCGGCACTACATTTTTAACTGGCGGAAGGGACTTGAGATAGGTGAAGATGGCTTCTAAGTCTTGGTCGGTCATGTGGCGGTAATGAGGCCATGGCATTGGAGGCAGTATATCTCTGCCATTCTCCATGCCTTTGTATTTGCCCTTGCGAAGAGCCGTTTTAAAATTGTCTAAGGTCCAGTTGCCTATGCCGGTTGGGTCTGGCGTAAGGTTCGCAGAGAAGGAGGTTCCCCAAGGGCCTATCATGGCGGTACTGTTCATACTAAACCGCACCCATCCGTCTTTGCCAGCGCCCGGTCCTGCGGGAGGTAATTTCTCATTGGCTGGATGGCCAGACAATCGCCTAGCTGGGTCTTCTGTCATAGGTGGCACTTTGTCTGAAGGCGCCAGTTTAGGCGAGTGGCAATCACCACAGGCCCCTATTGTCACCAGGTAGTTTCCCCTTTCCAGTAACTGGTCCTGGCTTAGCGTTGCATTGTCTTCACTTTCTGTTTCTGGAATATTGGCAACAGTCGTCGCTTTGTCCTGGGTTTTACTTTCGCAACCTAGCAACAAAGCGGTTGCAAAGAGCATAGCAAAAAAGTTTTTCATGGCTATTTTTGATTAGAGTGAGAGAATACAGCAAACAGACGCAGCCAAGCTTAAACCCACACGGGCATAAATAGTGCGTCTTAAGAAATGGGGATATTAAAGAGGGAGATTACCGGAGAACCGCTGGGGTTGCTTGGAAGATGTATAAGCTACTCGTTTACTTTATTCTTACAGCATGGTGTAGAGGGACCTCTACCAGCTTTTAAGGATAGAACTTAAGAACGTATACTCTTAAAATGCAAGAAGGATAGTGTTTCTATCCAATTATTTTTTGAAAGCTAATTCTGCCAGTATAAAAAGATAGGCGCCGGTGGTTTATCAGCGTTTAGGTGGCAGCATCTGCTTTACACTCCAGACCAGTCTTTCGTCTACTCAAATAGACTTATGGTTTTTGGCCTCCTTTCCAGAAGACAGGCCAAAAACGGATGGCTTATACCAGGTTGTTCACCTCCAGAATCTCTTCCAGGTAATCGCGGTTGTTGGCCAGTCTGGGAACTTTGTGCTGTCCGCCCATCTTTCCTTTGTGCTCCAGCCAGTTCAGGAAAGCGCCTTTGGGAGCCACCGTGATTAGCGGCGCCTGCAGGGCCATGTCCTTGTAGCGCTTGGCGTCATAGTCTGAGTTGATTTGCCGAAGCGTCTGGTCCAGTATGTCTGTGAATTTTTCTATGCTGGACGGATGTTTAGAGAACTCTATAATCCACTGGTGACCGCCTTTGCTTTTGCCTTCAAAGTAGATGGGTGCGGCTGTGAAGTTGGTGATGGTGGCGCCGGTAGCGTCGCAGGCTTTGGTAATGGCCGTCTCGGCGTTCTCTACCACCACCTCTTCGCCGAAGGCGTTGATGAAGTGCTTGGTCCGGCCTGATATTTTAATGCGGTACGGGGCCAGAGAGGTGAACTTGACAGTGTCGCCAATCTTATAGCGCCAGAGGCCGGCGTTGGTAGATATAAGGAGCGCGTAGTTCTGGCCCAGTTCTACTTGGTCAAGGGTAAGCACCTTCGGGTTTTCTTTGCCCTCCTCCTCCATAGGGATGAACTCATAGAACACGCCATAATCCAGCATCAAGAGCATTTCGTCTTTGAGGCTTGGCTCATCCTGTATCCCGAAGAAGCCTTCAGAGGCGTTGTAAATCTCCAGGTAGTGCATCTTATCTGTGGGGATAATCTGCCGGAAGAGTTCTCTATACGGACCAAAGGCTACTGCCCCGTGCGCGAACAGCTCCAGATTAGGCCAAACCTCAGTGATGTCCTTGGCGCCCGTCTCCTCCAAAATCCTGTTCAAGAGCACATAGGTCCAGGTAGGCACGCCCGATATGCTGGTCACGTTCTCCTTGACGCAGATTTCCACCATCTTGGCTATCTTCTCCTCCCACTTGTCCATGAGCGCCACTTTCAAAGGTGGCGTACGCATGGCCTCGGCCCACAGGGGTAGGTTCTGCATAATCACGGCAGAGACGTCGCCGCAGCGGGTGTCTGCGTTGAACTCATTGGGATGGTGCGTCCCGCCAATAGACAAGCCCTTCCCCGCGAAGACTTTGGTATCTGGGTAGTTGTTGACGTAGATGGAAAGCATGTCCTTCCCGCCTTTGTAATGGCAGTCTTCCAGGGCCTCGGGGCTTACGGGAATGAATTTACTGCGGGCATTGGTAGTGCCAGAAGACTTAGCAAACCACTCAATCTTAGAAGGCCACAGCACATTCTGCTCCCCGCGCATGATACGCTCAATCTGCGGGTACAAGTCCTCATAGGTGCAGATAGGCACGCGCTCCTGAAACTCGCGTACGCTCAGCTTGTCTGAGTAGCCGTACTGCTTGCCCCACTCCGTGTACTTGGCGGTATTAATCAAACTGGAAAACAATTCAGTCTGGACGTCATGCGGGTATTTTCTGAACAGGTCTATCTGGTGGACCCGCTTCTTCATTACCCACGTCACAATTGAATTGATGATTTCCACTTATTGATTGCTAATTGTTGGTTGTTGATTACGTTAAAGTATGTGCTTGTACTCTTGAATGGCATTTTGGTTTAAGCCGGGCTTCTCTTACTGCAATTCTTTCAGATTTGATTGAAGCATTGTTCCCAAGCGTCCTTACCATTCGCTTGTTTATACAGCTTCTTCATACGCCTATCCATTCGTCTACTTGCTACTCGATATTGCCTTTCAGTCCAAAATGCTCCTAAGCAATTCACTTCCTTGTCAGCCATTATAAGCTTTATAGGAAGGGATGAATCTTTGATTAAGATTTTGTCTGTTGTGAATCCAACCATTCGGAATTCAAGAGAGTCACCTTGGCTAGCAATAATTTTAAATTGGCCTTTCTGGTCAGAAGTCGCTTTTGCTCCACTTTTCAAATTAGAGATAACTACTCCGGTCAAACAATGCAGTTTATCATCAATTATTTTGCCCTCAATGTTTGTCACTATTTGAGCAGAGGCTAATTGATAAACCATGGATAACATTATTATGAATATTGTTCTCATGGGATTCAGCCTAGTAATAGGTTCTAAACCTTCCTTTTCAGCTCAAAGTGCTTGCCTAGGTACACGCGTCTCACCTGCTCATCGGCGGCAAGTTCTTCGGCGGTGCCGGATTTGAGGATTTTGCCTTCAAAGAGAAGGTAGGCACGGTCCACGATGGAGAGAGTCTCGTTCACGTTGTGGTCTGTGATGAGAATGCCAATGTTTTTGGTCTTGAGCTTGGCCACAATGCTCTGGATCTCCTCCACGGCAATAGGGTCAACGCCGGCAAAGGGCTCATCCAACAGCACGAAGCTGGGGTCTACGGCCAAGGCGCGGGCAATCTCGGTGCGGCGGCGTTCCCCACCCGACAAGACTACGCCCTTGTTTTTACGTACATGCGTAAGAGAGAACTCCTCTAAGAGCTCTTCTACCTTCTCCTTCTGTTCCTGTTTGGGCCGGCCCGTCATCTCCAGTACCGACAGGATGTTCTCCTCCACGGTGAGGTCTCTGAAGACAGAGGCCTCTTGCGCCAGATAGCCCACGCCTTTCTTGGCCCGGCGGTACATGGGCAGCTCGGTGATGTCCTCCTGGTCAAGATAGATTCGCCCCGAGTTGGGCTTCACCAAGCCTACAATCATGTAGAACGAAGTAGTCTTTCCCGCGCCGTTTGGCCCCAGTAGTCCCACAATCTCGCCTTGGTTGACTTCCACGCTCACGTCGTTCACCACCGTGCGCGACTTATATTTTTTGAATAGGTGTTCAGCTCTTAAAATCATTGGGCTAAAAATAGGCAATAAACCGCAGATGTGATAGTCTAACGCATAAGTGAGGGCGTTACGCATATCGTTCGCCAATGTTTCACTTATAATTGCACTTTACAAGGGACTTTATTTTAAAATTCAGAGAATGTTTGATTGATTTTATTCTTCTTTCTAATTTACAATACCTTTTAGTACAAGCGCTTATCTGTTATGGCTTCATTTTTTACTACGGCTGGTTGGAAAACCCTTACTGCTTCTGTCTTATTAGCAGGTAGTATCACTTTGATGGGAGCCAATACCAACTCCTCCAGCTTTCTGCACGGCATTGACGTGTCCAGGTACCAGGCAGAGGTGAATTGGGAGCACGTAAAGGAGTCTAACATTGCCTTCGCGTTCATGAAAGCCACCGAAGGTAATTTTCTGAAGGACCCATACTTTAAGCGCAACTGGGAGTCAAGCCGCAAACACGGCATCAAACGTGGTGCCTACCATTTCTACCTGCCTTGGGTAGACGTAGACAGTCAGTTAGAATTATTTAAAAGCACCGTTGATTTACAACCAGGCGATTTAGCCCCGGTCTTGGACCTGGAGACCTACGCCAAAGACATTTCTGATGTGCAGATGCGCGCTGACATCAAGCGCTGGTTGGTAGGCATTGAGGCCCATTACGGCATCAAGCCCATCATCTACACCTACCAGGGCTTCTACGACAAGAAACTGCGCGGCCACTTCGCCGGCTACAAGTTCTGGATTGCCCGCTACAAGAACGAGGAACCCTCTACCCACCCCAGTGACCAGATGGCGTTCTGGCAGTACTCAGAGAAAGGCACCGTGAAAGGCATCAACACCCCCGTAGACGTGAACTGGTTCTACGGCGACATCAACGCCCTCAACGCGCACTGCCTGCCTGCCCCGGTAAAGGCAACTACGACTACTGCTTCCACTGCCATAGCCCAGGCCGAGCCTGCGTTTTAAGGCTATTTCCTGAGAAACAGGCTGAAAACGAGAAAAGCACCATTATTAAAGACAAATCCCAACCCAAGCATATTAATTCTAACTAAAACGCCCAGCTACTTGAATGTAGCTGGGCGTTTTTGGCTTGTTTTCCGGGAATTAGCCCGAAAACGGACTATTTACCGGCGTTCACAGGCACGGCCGTGGTGTTGGTAACCGGTGGCTGACCCGGCGTGGGCGTAGTAGTGGTGGGCTCTTCAATTAGCTCCAAGCCGTATTCTTTGCCTTTCACCAGCGTTGGTACACCTTTCTTCATCCAAGCTGGTTCTGGGGCGCCTTTCAGGTAATGGTCAAAGAACTGTGATAGACGCACGGACAGGTCTTTGCGGTTCTTTCTTTGCACCAGATTGTGGGCCTCACCGTTGTAAACTAGCATCCACACCGGTTTCTCCAGACGGCGCAGGGCCATAAAGAACTCAATGCCTTGGTACCACGGAACGGCGCCGTCATTGTCATTGCTCATAATCATCAAGGGGGTCTCTACCTTAGGTGCGAAGAACAGCGGTGAGTTCTCAATGTACTGCATCGGCTTTTCCCAAAGGGTACCACCAATACGGCTCTGCGTGCGCTCATACTGGAACTGACGGCTCATGCCGGTTTCCCATCTAATTCCGCCGTAGGCGCTGGTCATGTTGCTGACCGGCGCTCCGGCCATGGCCGCTTTGAACAGATTGGTACGCGTCACCAAGTAGGCAATCTGGTAACCACCCCAGCTCTGTCCCTGTAAGGCCATGTTCTTTTCGTCCACAAATCCTTTGGCTACTAAACTCTGCACACCCGGGATGATGGAGTTGTAAGCGCTCTCACCTGGGTAGCCGTCTTTGTACACAATGTCTGGCACAAACACCAGATAGCCCTGGCTCACGAACAACGGAATGTTGATGGTAGAGGCGCTTGGCGCCGGCTGACGGTAATTATGCAAGGTCTCAGAGGTGCGCTCATAGAAATACACCAGCATCGGGTACTTCTTGTTCGGGTCAAAGTTGTCTGGTTTGAACAACAGACCTTCCAACGGAATATTGTCATTAGAGCGCCAGTTGATTAGTTCCACGTTGCCCCAGGCGTACTCGCTCTGCTGTGGGTTGGCGTCACTTACTTTCTGCGGAGCATTGAAGCTGGTGTTGGTCACCCACACATCCGGGAACTCGCGGTAACTGCCTCTTCTAAAGATGAGGCGGTCAGCGCTCCTGGCTTTCTGCACGGCGGTGAAGGAGTTCGGCTCCATCAACACCTTCTGCGGAGCGCCAGATTTAGACACGAAGTCTGTGTAGAAACCATTGCTCTTAGTCTTCAGGTCGAAGGTTCTCAACAACAGCTTGTCTTCTGCCGGAATAGTGCGCTGGGTTGGGTTCAGGCTCAGGTACCTAAACTGCAGGTTGTTCTGACGCCCGAAGCCATCTGTTACGTTTACCGCTTTGTCTTTTCCACTTGGGTCCAAACGCCAGATATCATACTGGTCATATACCAACAGGTGCTCATCTTCTTTGGTCCAGCCGGCTAGACCATATTCCTCTGGCAAGGTGGGCATGTCGTGCTGTACGTCATAAAAAGGCGTTTTAAGCGCACGGGTCAGGTTCATAGGCGTGTTGGCTTTCACGCTCATGGCTTTCCAGGAGCTGTCGGCGGGCTCAAACCAGTACAGGTACTTGCCGGCCGGCGACAAACGTGGATTGCCTCTCACAGCTTTGGCGACCAGTTTTCGGCTTCCGTCTTTGAGGTTAATCAGCCAGGCATCTTGCTTAGAAGGCGTGTCATAGCCCACGCTCAACAGGTAGTTCACGTTGCTGGTGCCCACTGCGTAATCAGCGGTTCGGCCCGGGTTCAGGGCTACTTCTGGGATTTCAAGTGTGGCCAGCTGAATCATCTTCTTGGCCTTTAGGTCATACACCGCCAAAAAAGACCGCTTTTGCTCGCGCTCCAACTGCTTTAACTGCATAGGCTGAATGAGCGGGTCTTTGTAGGTCCAGATGTCCAAGCTTACTTTGTCCTCCTCCAGCTTGGTGGTGTCTTTCTCATATTGCGTAGGGCGCGGAAACGTCCCGAAGAACAGGCGCTCGCCCTTGTCATCAAAACCTAACTGCGCGTGCTCACTCACCATCCATTTAGATGGCATGCCTTTGTAGACCGTGTCAGCCAACACTTTGGCGCGATTGTCTTTCTGCGTCCAGTGCATGAGATGGAAGTAGCGCAGGTCTTTGCCTGTGCTGTCCTTGCTGGCTACAAACGCCAGTTGCTGACCAGTGGCATCTGTCGCGAGGTTCTTATAGCTCACTCTACCCGTGTCTATCGGCATGGCTTTGCGAGTAGCCGTGTTGAAGGCGTGTACACCTGCCTTGTGCAGAGAATCGGTTTCGGCTTTCACGAAGAACAGCGTACTGCCTTTGCTGGAGAACAAGTAATCTGTCACGCGGTCAAACCGAAACTCCTGGCCGGTAGGCAAATGGCGCAACACTAACTCCGTAGGGTCTTGCTTATTGGCTCCCGTAGCGGGCTTAGGCGCTGGTTTCGCGGCAGGTTTGGCGGGGGCTTTGCCTTTGGTAGTATCTTTGGGCGCTTTTGATGCCAACGGCGCTTCTAGGTGATAAGCCAGCCATTCGCCGTTCTGCTTGGGTAGTTTGTAGGTCTTCACACGGGCCACATATTGGGTGTTGCCTTTGCTCAGGTCATGAATGGCCAGGGAGTCTTTGGGCATTTCCTCGGGCTTCTTCTTTTTGAGTTTGGCTTGGCGCGTTGCGGCAAAAGCCGGCTTTATCTGGAAAACAGCAAACCGGCTGTCTGTGGTAAAGGCGCTTCTGTAGCCTCTGGCGAACTGCTTAGATGCGTTGGCCGTCAAGTCGCGTAGATGCAATAGGCCGTCGCCTTCTTGCGGGTTGATAGCATATAGTAGGTATTTCCCGTCTGCTGAGAGGGAGTCGCCTTCAATGTTTTTCCAGGAGTCATAGACATCATGGGTCAGGGGCTTTTTGGCGACGGACTGCGCTTGCACGGTCATCGAACCTGCCCCTAGTACCAGCCCTATGAGGAGAGAAGGTATTTTCATAAAGATTTGTTTGTAGGTAGTGTGATTGGGAAAGAAGAAAGATACGGCTTTTGCGCTTTCTGAATTATTACAAATGTGATTAAATCAGATTGTGACACATCACTATATAAGTGAAGCTTCCTTTAAATGAGCAATAATTAAATAATTATTCTATGCCTTTTCTAGTTGTTCCTTATCTGTAATTTCTTTTATAAAAATAAGGATAGATGTTTGAATAAATAATCTAGTAAAGTTTATATACTTAAACTTACTCAAAGATATTAGAGCATATATTTTAAATGCTTCTGGATTTATTCCTTCAGGAACTTCTTTACCTTGAGTAAAATCGTATGGCACAATAATTACAGAAAGTATAAGTGCTATAATACTAAGGATGTTAATTATTTTTTTCATTTAACTTTATAATATAGATTCAGTCGTTCCTAAATGTAATATTAAAAATTAATCCCTTAATCTATACCCTAGATTAGCATACATACTCGCCATTGTTGATGTTATTACCAACAACCATGAACTGGCTCTCCAACCGCTATTACTTTCTGCCTTAGCCGCCTTGCGCTTCCATTGGCTATCCCTGAGAAAGCTCTTCCTTCCGGTACCCTGTTCTCCGCTAAGCGGTCACGGCCGCGCCGCGCCGTCTTCCCGCCTCGCGTTACACCAACTTGCCTCTTCTGCATCGTTACTCCTTTGGGTGATTGCCTAGCCCCACCTTGTCGTGACCGCTGTTCTTGTCAGAGGTGGCAACCTGCTTAGACGACTCGCCAGAAAGACTGGATCAGGTCCCAGTGGCAAAGGCTTTTACTAATCGCAGATTCTCCCCTTGAGGGGAGCGTAGAGGGGTGTTTGAGGCAGCGAGCACAGCTCAATAGAGGTGTGTTTACACGAGCTGGTTTAGCAACCAGCAATTGACAATCAGCAATGAACCACCCTTCCGTTTTTGGTTTGATTCCTATAAAACAGGCTAAAAGCGGCGTTATCTAAGAAGAGAATCGAATGTCTTTGATGCGCAGTTGCAATGTCACGTTGCCGCGGTAGACGTTCTCTTCAATGCTGTAGCAGACGTCAAACGGAATGCCTTTCTGAATCATCGGGTAGAACTCGGCCATACCGAACGCGATGGCGTCAAAGGAAATGTCCCCGTCTTGGGTAAGGCGCAATTTGAGGTGGGTGTCCCCTACCACCCGCACAGAACCGGTGTCATACACGCAGGTGCTCATAAAGACCGGCGACATATTACCCGGCCCGAACGGCTCCATCTGCTTGAGCACTCTGAAGAAGTTCGGTTTGATTTGATGGAACTCCAGGGGCAGGTCAATCTCTACCATGGGCACCAGTTGCTCGTCCAGGATGGTGTTGGCCACAATCTCTTCAAAGCGCGCTCTAAAGGCCGGCACGTTCTCCACGGGCATAGTCAAGCCGGCGGCGTACATATGCCCGCCAAACTGGTCCAGAAGGTCAGAGCAGGCCAGGATGGCCTGGTGAACGTCAAAGCCATGCACCGACCGGGCAGAACCGGTGGCTTTGCCGTGGGACTCGGTGAGGATGATGGTGGGGCGGTAGTATTTCTCAATGCACCGGGAGGCCACAATTCCTACCACGCCTTTGTGCCAGCTGTCTTTGAACAGGACCGTGGAACGGGCGTTGCGCAGAAAATCATCCTGCTCAATCATCTGCAAGGCCTCTTTGGTAATGCTGGTATCATGCCCGCGCCGCTCAGAGTTGGAGAGGTTAATGTTGGCGGCCATGTCAAAGGCTTCTTCCTTGGTCTTAGCCAATAACATAGCTACTGAGCGCTTGGCATCACCCATACGACCGGCGGCGTTGATGCGCGGCGCAAACCCGAACACAATCTGCGTAATGTCCAGCTCTGACCGCAAGCCAGCCAGTTCTTTCAATGCTTCCAGGCCCGGGCGTAACAGTCGGCCGCTGTTCATGCGCTGCAAACCATGGTAGGCCAGAATGCGGTTCTCACCCGTGATAGGTACAATATCAGCGGCGATGCTCACCACCACTAAGTCTAATAACTGGTACAGCGGTTCTAGGTCAAAGCCCTGCTGAAGGCAGAAGGCCTGCATGAACTTGAAGCCTACGCCGCAACCGGCCAGTTCTTTGTACGGGTAGGGACAGTCCAGGCGCTTGGCATCCAATACGGCCACGGCCTCCGGGAGCATGTCATCGGGTAAGTGGTGGTCGCAGATGATAAAGTCAATTCCCTTCTCGTTGGCGTAGGCAATCTTGTCAATGGACTTGACGCCGCAGTCCAGGGAGATAATCAGGCTGAAGCCGTTCTCCTGCGCCCAGTCAATGCCTTGGAATGAGATGCCGTAGCCCTCGGCGTAGCGGTCTGGAATGTAGTATTGGATGTTGTCTCTAAAGAAGTCTTTGAGAAAGCTGAAGACCAGCGCCACCGAGGTAGTGCCGTCCACGTCATAGTCGCCGTAGATGAGGATGCGTTCCTGGCGGTGCAGGGCGTCTACCAGGCGGTTGACAGCCTTGTCCATGTCCTTGAGCAGGAATGGGTCATGCAGGTCTTCCAGAGACGGCCTAAAGAACGAGCGAGCCTCCTCATAGGTACAGATACCGCGCTGACAGAGAATGGCGGCCAAGGGCAAACCAATCTTCAGGCTGTCACTCAGATTCTGTACTTTTGCGGCGTCCGGCACCTCCTTAACTACCCATCTCTTCTGCATTGGTGTGTTGCTGCGGCGTTTAATGTATTTGACAAGCGGGCGCAAAAATAACGAATTCATCTGGCACTGTTGCGTCTTGCCCGCTGTTAGAAATCCTGAAACCTCTTTTTTAATTCCTGACTTCCGTGAAAAACCTGAAAGAATTTTACCACAAGTACAAAGCCTACGGTCTGGTGGACGCCCTCATGTACCTCTCCTTCTTCCTTTTCCTGGGGCTGCTGTTCCTCTTCTTCGCGTAGGTTGCAGAGCGTTCTTGACCTCTTTTCTGGAAAACGCGCCAAAACCAAAGCAGTCATCTTGATATTATAGGAAGACAATTTGTACCTTCCTGAATGGACAGCACCCGTACATTCACCTCTTCCAAGAGCTGGTTTGTCAGCTTGGCCCTTTTAGGCACTTCCCTTTTTCTGGCAGTAATGACTATTCAAGACTTCCTGACGGCAGGGTCCTTGGCCGGGAAGCTGATCTTCTTGGGTTTCTCTTTGGCGATGATTGGGCTACTGCTCTGGACGTGGTTTGGCACCTATTACCGGGTGGCTGGCCATCATCTTTACTACCGGTGCGGACCCCTGCACGGCAGAATCCCCATTCAAGAGATCAGGATAGTCAAACAGAAGGAACGTTTGTGGTCCGGGCTGCGGCCGGCGCTGGGCCTCCATGGCCTTATCCTGCATTACCATAAGTGGGATGAGATTTACCTTTCGCCCAAGGATAAGGAGGCGTTTGTCAAGGCTTTGCAGGAGATTAACCCATCTATACAGGTAAAGTAACTCGCACCTAACCAAAGAGAAATCCTTCGTTTTTGGCCTATTTCCTGAGAATTAGCCCTAAAACGCTTTTCTTCTCAACTTCCACGTAACGTTCTGAACCGCTTTCTAGCCTCCGCTACAAACACGCTGCCGGGGTACTTGACCAGCAGTTGGTTGTAGAGTTCCTGCGCTTTGGCAGGCTGTTTTAGGTTTTCCTCGTTGATTTTGGCCAGCAGGAACAAGGCGTCGTCTGAGAGGATGTCATACCTGGGGTTGTCAATAATCTTCTGCAGGTTCTGGGCGGCTATTTCAAACTGGCCGGTCTGATAAAGCAACTGCGCCTTCTGGTAATAGATTTCATCGGTGAGGCTGTGCCCGGGGTATTTGGTGAGCAGACCGTCCAAGGCTTTGAGGGCCTCCGCGGTTTTATGCTGAAATACCAAGAAGTCAATAGCGGCGTATTCTTTGAGGGCAACGGCAGATGTGTCCATGCCGGTGTTGTCCACAATCAAAAGGCTCAGGTCCAAGGCGTCATTGGCAATCTCGCGGCTGGTGGCTAGTTTCAAGATATCAAGGTGGCTTTGGGCCAGTTCAAAGTCTCCTTTGTAGTAGCTGAGGCGGGCGTTGCGCAGTTTGGCCTCATAGCCCAGCGGCTGTTCCTTATGCGATTTCTCCACCTGGCTATAGAGCAGGGTGCTTTCCCAGGGCTCGCCGCGCAAGAGGTACACGTCTGCCAGCACTAGTTTGGCCTCTGCCACCACGTTAGGGTTGGCGCCGGGCAGGGCAATCACTTCCTGCAGGTGCTTGATGGCTTGTTCGGGTTGGTCCAGGTAGAAAGCCTGCAGTTCGCCCAGGTCTTTGATGATTTCGGAGGTGCGGCCAGTTCTGCCTAACTCTACTAAAAGCGCTTCATATTCCTGCGCCAGCAGCTTTATCTTCTCCTTGTCTACTGGGAACGTGTTTTTGACCTGCTCCTCTCTGGCCCTGATAATGCGCTGCCGGGCCACCGGGTAGACCTCAGTGCCTTTGTACTGCTGCATGAGGTAGGTGTAGGCGTCAATGGAGGTAGCGTAGTCTTTGTTGCGCAAGCTGATGTCCGCCAGGGAAAGCACGCGTTCGCCGCCGCCTTGGGTGCGCCGGTCCAGCGCCCGGGCCTGCATTAGCGCCGGCCCGAAGTCCTTGCGTTGCACCAGGGTCCAGATGAGCAGTTCCTGCAAGGGCGTGGCATCTGGCTCCAGCTGCACGGCCTGCATCAATTTGGACTCCAGCAGATTTAAGGACTCTTCGTCTCGGAGCGTGTTCTGGAGCATGTTCTGCGCGAAGTTCACCGGCACGGCGTTGCTTTTCACCTGCAGCATGACCTCGTTGATCAACTGCTCGCTCTTACGCTGAAAGGAATAGATCTGCAGCAGTTGCGGTGCGAAGGCTTTCTCATTACCGCTCAGTTTTCTGGCTTGCAGATAAGCCTGTTCCATCTGGTCAAACATCTCGGCCTGCTGGAAGGCGGCGGCCACGCTGTACACGTTCTCTGGGTTCACGGACCGGATCACCTCCGCCCATTGCTTTTCGGCGGCGGCATTGTTGCCGGCGGCCTGCAACACCTTGCCCTCGTCCACGGCGTAGTTGGCTACGCCCGGAAACTTCTTCTGGGCGCGCTTCACCAGCTTTTCGGCTTCCTTGAAATTACTGAGGGCCAGTAGGGTCTTGAGATAGTCTGCGTAGACCAAACCAAACTGCACGTCCTGCTCAATGAGCTGGCTTAACAATACCTCGGCTTTCTGAAACTCATTCTTGCGGAGGTATTCCTTAATCAGTGCCATCTGCTCTGGCACGCTTTGCGTCTGAGGCTGGGTTTGCGCCATGCTCTGCACCGGACTGGCGCAAAGGCACCAGCACACTAGCAATCCACCCAAACCCAGTCGCTTGCTCATATCTTTCTTAAAACAGAGGTGATGTCTTTATAAACGATGTAGAAGGAAGTATACGTATTTCTGGCGCGTAGATTGTCTCACAGTGCTCCAGACCTTGCGTCCTTCTTACAAGATAGCGTTTTCGGCCTATTTTCCAGAAATCAGGCCGAAAACGCTATTGGCTGAAAACACAAAAGCCGCACGGTGGGTGCGGCTTTTGCAATAGATGATGTTGTCTTCTAATTAAAAGAAACGTACGCGGTTGTCTTCTACGTTGGCGTTTTTCTTAACGGCCTCATAGATAGCACCTTGCACACGGCCGGCACGCTGACCGGCTAGTTGCTGCTTGAAGGTGTTTACGTCCGTTACCGGAGGGGCTGGCGTCACGCTGGTCATTTCCATCACCACTACACCGGCTTCGCCTTGGATAGGCTGCGTGCGCTGTCCTGGCTTCAACCCGAAGGCGTTGCCCACAGCCACCGGCTCAAAGCCCAATCCTTGCGCGTTGGCCGTAGCAAGCGTTACATCCGTCACTGAACGAACGATGGCATTTGGACCATATTTAGCGGCGGCTTGCTCCAAGGTGCCTGTGATTTTACCCAATTTCTCCTGGATTTGCTTTGCCTTTAACTCATTGCGCACGGCGGCGGTCAACTCGTCTTTCACATCAGCTACTTTGGCGGTTCCTTTTTCACGCTTGCCGGTTAACACGGCTACTACGTACTGGTCGTCCAAGGTCATGACCGGAGAAACTTTTCCAACTTCGGTTTCTTTGTCAAAAGCCCAACGCACCAGTTCACGGGCGTTCTGCAAGTTGTTTACGCCACGGTCAGCGGCGGTGATGTTCTTGGCTTCAGCTTTTACCAGGCCTTTTTCTTTGGCGATGGCTTTCTCAAACTCATCTGCATTTTTGCTCTCAGAGGCCAAGATGCTGGCTCTTCTGAAGGCGTCTTCTCTAGAGGCATCGCTTGGCGTGATGGTGCGGGTCACCTGCGCCAATTGGTACGACTTGCTGGTTTTAGGTGCCGTTACTTTCACAATGTGGAAACCATATTCAGTCTCTACCAAGTTAGGCAACAATCCGGCAGAAGAGGCACCAAATACTGCTTTCTCAAACGCTGGCACCATGCGGCCTTGGGTAAACCAACCTAGGTCACCGCCTTGTGAGGCTGTTCCGTCAGTACCGTGCTTGGCCGCCATCATGGCAAAGTCAGCACCGCCTTTGATTTGGTTGTAGATGTCCTGGGCTTTTGTCTTAGCAGCGGCCTTGGCCTCTGGGGTAGTGTTTTCTGGTTTGATCAAGATGTGGCTGGCGCGGGCAGAAGGCGTACCACCGTCTTTCACACCGGTTACTTTGATCAAGCTGAACGTGCCGTTCTCCATGAAAGGACCGTACAGTTTACCTTGCTCTAGAGTCTGGGTTCTCAACGCTTCTGGCAACTCGCTCACAGATACAAACGCACCGTTGTAAGGCGTGTCAGACTCGGCTTTCACAAAAAGGGAGTCGTTCTGGGTCTTGCTGAATTCAGCGGCTAGCTCAGAGGTCTCTTTCTGGTACTCGGTGCTGTCTTCTCTAGAGGCAGACACTGGAATGGTCACGTAAGAGATAGAACGTCCTTCTTCTACTTCAAACTTCTTCTTGTTCTTGTCCAGGTAGTCCTGCAACTGGTTGTCCGTTACCTTCACGGCAGAATCAGAGATGGTGAAATACGGGATGAACAGGTATTTCATGGCTGCGCGGCTGTTCTGCTCTGCGTTGTAGCGCTTCACTTCTTCGGTGGTCACGTAGTTAGACAGCGTGAACAGGTTGTAGTATTTGTTACGAAGGCGGTCTGTGGCCAGTTCTGCCTCGTACTTGTACCAAGACTCGCGCTGGGCAGGGTCCATGGTCTTTAGGTTTTGCAACGTCTGGCGAACTCTGTTTATATCAAACTGTCCCGTCTGCTGGTCTGTGAACATCTGTCTGATGGCAGGGTGGATGTTCTTGCCCTGCACCATGTCATACAGCTCATCATCAGAAACTCCTAAGCCCAGTTTCTCAAACTCCTCTTCAAAGGCGTATTTGAATACCAGCTGGTTCCAGGTCTGCTCACGCAATTGTGCCATTTCGGCTTCACCGGGCTGACGACCGTACTGCTGTGCGTAGTTGTTCTTGGCTTCCTCCACCATGAGCTCAAAGTCTTGCACAGGCACCTCATGCCCGGCAATCTCCCCCACTACCATTTTGTCATTGAACAACCGGGAATTAGGTCCCAGCAAGTCTCCCAACACAATGAAAAAAAGTAAGCCCACAGCAATCGCACCAATAGCGAAGCCTGACTTCTCCCGAATCTTGTTAATTAATGCCATGTAAGTAATTGACGTATTTTATGCGTTATGCAAAATAATCTGAATAAGTGGTAAAATCAAAATATAAGTGCCTAGCGGCCAGTTATTCTTCTGGGTAGGGATTCTTGACAGACAGGTGCACGGTGTTGATGCGGTGCTCATCCATGGACAGAATGCGTATTTCAAAGGGTAAGACCGTGATTATGTCTCCGGTAGAGGGGATTTCTTCCAGCACAGATAAAATAAACCCGCCCAAGGTTTCATAGTCTCCCTCTGGCAGGTTCAAGGCATATTCCTCATTGAGGTAGTCAATCTCCTGGCGCGCCGAGAACAGGTAGGTGTTGGGCTCTGGCAAGGTCTGCTCCAGCAGGTCCTCCTCGTCATACTCATCGTTGATATCGCCAAAGATCTCCTCCATCACGTCCTCTAAGGTTACAATGCCAGACGTGCCGCCAAACTCGTCCACCACCAACACAATGCTGCGGTGGTCTGTAATGAACTTGACAAATAACTCGCGCGCCAGCATGGTCTCCGGCACCGCCTCCATGGGCATAAGGATGTCTTGCAGGCTCTTGGGTTGGTCAAACAGACTGAACTGGTGGCAGTAGCCCAGAATATGATCCAGAGAATCTTGGTAGATGAGGATTTTGGAGTGGCCGGTTTCAATGAAGGCTTCACGCAGGGCGTCAACGCCAGCTTCTAGCTCAAGGGCGTCAATCTCGGTGCGGGGCACCATGCACTCACGCACCTTCACGTTCTTGAACTCCAAGGCATTGTGGAAAATTTTGCTGTCCACCTCTTCGGTGGCTAATAAGGCCAGGGTAGACTCCTCTGGGGTGGGTAGCTTGGTAGCGAAAGGCTCAAACGCCAGCGCATTGGTCAGCAGCTCCTCTTCGTTTTTGGTGTCTTTTCCAGAAAACAGGCCAAAAACAACGTTCACCGCAGCAGTAAAAGGATAAAGAAGCACCCACACCAAGGTCAAGGGGCCAGACAGAATCCTGATGATTTTACCGCTGGTCGCCAAAGAGGCCATCATGCCCACGCTTAAAAAAAGCAGCCAGCTTACTAGAAACGTACTGCCGGCGGCCAATACCATGACCAGGCTGTGCATGAGCGCGGTTTTATCCAGGAGCAGCGTATAGACTACCTCATATAGCCCCGCGGCAAACAGAAGCAGGCCAATGCCCAGGCCCAGTTGGATGGTAAGAAAGACTTGAGATTCGCGGCGAAGGAGGAACCCGATCAGGCTTTTTTGTTCGGTTGCCTCTAATTTGGCCACCACTGGATTGAGGTGCCGCAAGGCCACTTCACTAGTGGCTAATAATAATAGCAGGATTGCTCCCAGGCTAAGAAGTATGTAGGGTATGTCTGAATCCATTCAGTGGAAGGAACGAGGCTTATTTCCCTTTGTTCATACGAAAAAGGAATAGAAAGATCATGGCGATCATGAAAATCCAGTAGCTCTCCACAATGCCGTCCTGCGTAGCGCGGTGAATGCCAATCACAATGGCCACTACAGAAAGAGCCAAGTAAATAGTTTGCTTAATGGTCATTGCTGCAGGGTAAAGCTACCCGAGAAGTTTTTAATCTGATAGTCTGAGAAATCCTCATTAGCGGTGAGGCCGTGCCCGGTGGCAACCTCTTTGGCACTGGTGATGCGCACAAACTTTTCTGTGAAGATGATGCGTTTCTTCTTGTCCCAGTACAGCTCCTCTGTGTTGAGCTGCTCATTCTTGGTGATGTTCTTAACCACCACGTTGTTGCGCACAAAGTACTGGTCCTTGGACTGGTCATACTTGCCGTACTTAGAAGACACCACGCTGGACGGTTTGCCTTCTTCATAAAAGGTGATGTGCAGTCCTTTGGGGTAAAGAATGTCACCGTTCTGCATCTTCTGCTCCAGTGGCGCGGTCATCTTCAAGACGGTCTTGGCCGAATCACTATAAATGGTAACCAGGTCCTTGGTCTCGGCCTCTGGGCCTTTGTACTGCACCACTTTGACCGCCTCATCTCCAGACCCAGAGCAGCTTACGCTCACCAGGGCCAACAATGCCAGCACGTACACAGCGTATGCCTTCATGTAGGAGAAGTTTTGGTTTATAAAATGGACAGCGCTACCCCGGGATTAGTCAAACTTACGCTTGATGAACCAGCGGCTGTTAAAGTTGATGCCCAGGTTCACTCTAAAGTAAAGCTCTTCCAATTCGGTTTGCTTTCCTTCTAGGCGACCTACTGCGAAGCTGGTGTTAACCAAGGCTTGAGTATAGTCTGGCGGACGAACGCCTCTGCCCAACGGCAAGGTGAAGCCCCAGGTAAGGCCCATGTCTTTTACTTCTTGTACGCCTGTGCTGGCCATTACCTCATTGGCGCTGTAGTAACCACCCACACGGTAGGTCATACGCTTCAGGTAAGAACTTACAGAACCGGCGTCTGGCGTAAATTCACCGCCCAAGCCAATTCTATAGCCGTCCCCTAGTTCCTGGCGGCCGGCGTTCTTTTCACTGCTGAATCCTCTAAACTCAGATCCTTTGTATGAAGCAAAATCTAACCCCATCACCAAGTTCTTGGCATTGTCCAAGGCTAATCCTACCTGTAGGTTCTGCGGAAGGGTGCTATAGCCGCCTAGACTGTCTACCAATACTTGAGACACAATAGACTCATCTACCCTTCTGCGTTCTTGGCTCACCTGTCTATCGGCGTCCAGAACAGACTGAGCGGTGTAAGTAGCACCTACGCCTACGTTCCATTTGTCTGCCAGCTTTCTGCGGTAGTGGGTGCCGCCTTTGAACATAAACCCAGAGTATTTGGTAGTGCTGTGCACCAAGGCCTTTTGTACCGCTGAGATGTCTGTTTCGCCGTTCTCTACTAAAATAGTAGAGGCGTCTTTCTCAATAGTCCCGAAGATGTAAGAACCCGCCGCACCAATAGTCAATCCAGGGGCCAAAGAAACTCCATGCGAGAAATGCACCTCATTCAGGCCGCCGCTTCCTCTGTATTCTGTGTAAGAAGTAGCCACTGTACTACCCGTAGACGGATTAAGCACTGGAGAAGTGAAAATAGTATTGTAGTTGACGCGGCTGTAAGGCTTAAGACCTACAGAGGCAGTCCATCTGCTAGTGATTGGAATAGACAACGCCAAGTAGTTGAGGTTGGTCTTGCCGTCTACCTGTGAGTCTGTTCTGTCTTCCAGCTTTTTGAGTTCAGAGATAACCGCGGCCTCAAAGGTCACCATGTTGTTGTAATACAGGAGCGCAGGGTTTATGTCATTGACCGCGCCCAAGCTGGCGGTGGCTATTCCCACATTCCCCATTCCAAAATTACGAACACCGCCGGTGCCCTGCACTACATCACCCACTCCAAACCGTGAATACGGCGAGTTGGCGAGTTGTTGCGCTTGTACATGCGACCCAATAACAAGACCTGAAAGGAGAAGCAGTGCGCGAAAAGGCTTATACATTATACTCTAAAATTCGGTTTAGCCCGATTAAAACCAATTCGGGAATGACAAAGATGCGTGCTTTTACTGTACTTTCAAAAAACGGAGCGTCACCGCCGCAAAGAACCACGGTCAATGATTTGTATTGACGCTCATAATGTTGAATCATGCCCTCCACCTCGGCTATGACCCCGTAGAGCACCCCGCTTTTCATGGCCTCCTCAGTGGTTTTCCCCGTTCTTGGTGGCAACTCAGTACCAGACAGGAGCGGCAACTTACCAGTGAACGTATGCATGGCCTGATAGCGCATGTTTATCCCCGGAGAAATACTGCCGCCTTGGTAAATACCTTCTGCCTCCACTACGTCATAGGTGATGCAAGTGCCCGCGTCAATGACCAGGCAGGTACGCTCAGGGAACAAATACTGTGCGCCCACGGCGGCGGCCAGCCTGTCTACCCCCAGCGTGCTGGGCGTGGCGTAGGCATTCTGCAAGGGCACCGGTGTTTGGGTAGAAAACAGAATCTGCTTACCCGTTATTGGTACCACGGCGCTCAGCTTCTCAGGCGTTTTGCGTACCGAAGAGACAATCACGTGCTGCACGAGCTGGTCTTTCACGGCCTCGCCCACTTCAGAGAGCTCAGAAAAAATGGACTCCCGCACCAAAGCACCGCCTTCAAAAAAGCCGACTTTGATGCGGGAGTTGCCCATGTCAATGGCTAGATTCAACATCCAGAGAACGATTGATTACATGAAGTATTTCAAACGCACTACTTCTTTTTCTGAAAGGAATCTCCAGTCTCCTCTAGGAAGGTCTTTCTTAGTCAAGCTGGCGTATTGCACCCGGTCCAGAGATACTACCTCATAACCCAGGTGCTCAAAAATGCGGCGCACAATGCGGTTACGGCCAATGTGAATCTCAATGCCCAAGAACTTGTTAGAATCACCCAGCAAGGCCACATCATCTACGGTTGCTTTACCGTCTTCCAGTTCTAACCCTTCGGCTACTTTAGCCAAGTCATCTTTGGTGATGGGCTTGTCCAATTCTACCTGGTAGATTTTAGTGATTTTGTGCGAAGGGTGCGTCAGTTTCTGGGCCAGCTCGCCGTCATTGGTGAACAGCAACAGACCGGTGGTGTTTCTATCTAGTCTACCCACGGGGAACAAGCGCTCCTTAGAGGCATTCTTCACCAGATCCATCACGGTCTTGCGGCCTTCTGGATCCTCAGTGGTAGTGATAAAGTCTTTGGGCTTGTTTAAGAGCACATATACCGTTTTCTCACGGTTCAAAGTCTTGCGGCCGTACTGCACGGTGTCAGAAGGATCTACTTTGTAGCCCATCTCGGTCACTACTTCGCCGTTTACTTTTATCTCACCGGCGGCAATCAACTCATCTGCTTCTCTGCGGGAGCAGATACCAGCGTTGGCAATGTAGCGGTTCAAACGGATGCCGTCTTCTACGTCATCTTTTTGCTTGCGCTTCTTGCGGTCTTCGTAGTGCTTTAAGTTGTAAGAAGGCGCCTCTTGGGTTTCTTCATTGCTACGGTCATACCGGCTGGTGCTACGCGGTTTGCTGGCGTCGCGGTCGTTGGTTCTGTTGTTTCTATCGTTACCGCGACGGTCATCACGACCCTGGAAAGACGGACGGTCTCCTCCTTTGTTAAAAGAAGGTTTGTCGCCTCTATCTGGTCTAGAAGCAACGCGGTCTGGATTGTCTATTTCAAATGCACGCTTAGGTCTGTCCTCAAATTTACGCGGACGCTCATCTCTTGGGCGTCCGTCTCTTGGGCGCTCTTCTCTGCCTTCGCTTCTGCTTGGGTGTGGATTGGGTGCAAATCGTTTCTTGCCTTCTGAAGGATTGAAACCTCCCTCACGGCGGCTGTCTCCACCACGGTTAAAGCCACGGCTTTCTCTGTCATCGCCGCCGGCTGGTCTAAAGCCGCCTCTACGGTCCTCTCTGTTGTCAGAGCTGCCAAAGCTGCGTCTCTCTCCTTCACCTCTTGAGGAAGAACGGTCTCTATCGCCACCAAAGGCCCCTGGTTTTTTGTAGCCTCCCTCGCGGTTGCGGTCTTCACCGCCTCTTGAGAAGCTGCCTCTTTCGTTTCTATCTGAAGAACCTGGTCTTTTGAACCCGCCTCTGTCATCATCGCGGCGTGGCGCTCTGTCACGGTCTCCAAAGGAAGGTCTGTCTGAGCGGCTATTGCTGTTGCGTTCTACCGGACGGAAGTCACCTCCACGGCGGTCATTCTCGCGGCGCGGGGCTCTTTCTCTGTCTGCGCTTCTTGAGGGAGTCTCATAGCCGCTGTAGTCGTCTTTGTGTTCTCTTTTTGGACGCTCTGCACGGTCTCCTCCTCTGTCTGAGGAAGGACGGCTTCTGTCATTGCTATCTCTACGCGGGCCTCTGTCTCTGTCACCGCCGGCTGGGCGATCAAAGCGGGTACCACGGCCAAATACTTTTCTCTCGCCGTTGCCTGCGCTACGGTCTCTGTCTCTGCCTTCTTGGGGCGTGTCTTCTCTTCTAGCCATGTTGAAATTAAAAAATTGCAGTATCGCTACTGTATAAAAGGATGTGTACTATCTACTTATAAATCAGCGGTCTCGCCGATGGTGTTCTCTTCTGGGGCCAAGTCTCTGAGCTGAGGCAGGTCTCTGAGGTGGTTGATGCCAAAGTACTCCATGAATTTCTGGCTGGTGCCATACAACACGGGGCGTCCAATGGTGTTTGCCTTGCCTTTGATCTCTACAAGGTCTTTCTCCAGCAGGCGCTGGATGGCGTAGTCACAACTTACGCCTCTTATCTGTTCTAATTGGGTGCGGGTGATGGGCTGTTTGTAGGCAATGATGGCCAAGGTCTCCAGCGCAGAGGCAGAGAGCTTCTTCTTGGACTTATGCTTTAATAAAATACTCACCGAGTCCTGGTAGGCCGGCTTGGTCAAAAACTGATACCCGCCGCCAATGGCGTAAATCTGGAAAGAGAACGCGTCTGTAGAAAATTGAGCATTCAATTGCTCAATTCCCTCCAGGACGTCACTCACACTCACCTCCGTAACCAAGGCTTCTGAGAGGCATTTCTGCAACTCCTCAATAGACACTGGCGAGGTGGCACAAAAGATAAGTGCCTGTAGGTGATTCAATAGCAGGTTCAAATCAGGTACTCCTTAATTAGTCGTTGCGGTTCATTTTGGCTTCAATGGTGTGCTGCGTGTGCGGCACGGCCTTCAAGCGCTCTTTTGGTATCAATTTACCAGTCTTGATGCACACGCCGTAGCTTCCGTTTTTAATCCGGATCAGGGCGTTCTCTAGCTGCTGGATAAATTTCAGCTGTCTGGAGGCTAACTGGTTTAAGCTTTCTTTCTCCTGGGTGTCTGCACCGTCTTCCAAAACCTTAGAGGTGTTGGCGGTGTTGTCAGTACCCTCGTCATTGCGGCGGCTCAGGGTCTCTTTGATAAAAGCCACCTCTTTGCGCGCATTATTTAATTTCTCAAGGATTATCGCTTCAAATTCGTTCAACTCCTCGCGGGAATACCGTAGTTTTTCTTCAGACATGGCTATACGTTGGTAACGGTTTTGCTATAGTTTGTTAGTATAAATGCTTTTAAGGCTCGGGCTTGGTTACGACGTTTGGCCTTTTGTGTTGTTGGCCTTGGTCCTACCTGACGCCGTTTGCCCTCAATACCCTACCTCTTATTTAGGTAAAAGACATAGGTTGGGGGAGTTACAATTTTGCGCAAAAATACAGCTATTATTTCTGAAAACTATGCAGTAGTTCAAATTGATAGCTTCATTTTACAATTTCAGGTGCTTTGTTGGCCCTATTCATCCCACAGGCCGCTTTACCTGTTCCGTTTTTGGCCTGTTTTCTCCATAATACCCTAAAAACGGAAATGGTTAATGACCTGGGAATGGATTCTATTGTTGAGAGAGCCTTTTGGCAAGCCAATGGTTGCATGCACTGTGAACAGGGTTGTACCTTTTAGGAAGACAAGCTGTAGCTTAGATTTGATGAGGAAACGAGTTTCAACCCAAAACCCGTTCAACTTCAGTGAATAAGGCTCGCACTTTGATTTCACCTGCTGAAAGAATGGCGCCGGAGGATGAGTGATACGTTGGTAAGCCGGTAAGAGGAGATGAGTTTGCAGAGGGGGCTGGAGAAAGGGTGTTACTGGAAAGGTTCTACCTGAATTTGAATAGCGTAACCGTAGCTATAGCTACTATTCTAAAATCAGACTCAAATAATAAAAAATGCCGTTTTTGGCCTATTTCCTGGAAAACAGGCCAAAAACGGCATTAAAAGATAAGTAGGTTTACCAAACCCACTGCGGGCATAGGGCTCTGGTAGAATTTTTCAAGCGTACGCCCAGCATCACCTCATGGCTTCCGGCGTTCACTTCAGAAAGGCTGGAAGTGGTCCAGTCATAGGCATACCCTACGCTGAACAGGTGGTTCACATTCACGCCGGCCATCACAGAAACTGCGCTTCTATCCCTGTAAGACGCTCCCAGCCAAACCCGGTTGTCATACTCCACGCGGGCATTCACATCAGTCATCCAGGGGCCTTCCACCATCTTTCTAACCAGCACAGAGGGCACAATGGCTACGTATCGCTGCAGCTGGAACCGGTAACCCGCCGTGGCTACGTACACAGGCTCCAGGCTGATGGCCAGATTAGAGAGAAACGGACTGTTGAAGTCATCGCCGCTTTTGATCAGGTGGGCCCCGGTGAAGCCTATGTAGCCTCTTCGGGTATAAATCCAGGCGCCCAAACTCACATCTGCCTTAAAGGTGGCCATGTTATGACCGTTCAAAGATGGGTCCATGACATCGTTCACCTCGGCGCGAGCGCTGTTAAAAGACTGCCGCGCAAATCCCCCCGAAGCCCCCAGTGAGAAGTTGATGGCCTTGGTGAGGGGAATATGGTACGCGTACACCAGGTTCATGGCCTGCGACTGTAACAACCCCATCCTGTCTGCCTGCAACACCACGCCCACGCCATGATGCGGACGCACCCCATAGAACTTGTTGTTATGCTCAACGCGGTTATTAGAATAAGCAGCGTCTCTGGACATTCTATTCCGGCCCACGTTACGGTCATTGTGACCAATGGACGCGTTGGCGCTTAAGTAGACAGAGAACGGACTGTTGTCAATGCCCACCCACTGCTTCCTGATGGAGCTCTTGACATCTATGTAGTTCTCAATACCCGCCACTGCTGGGTTAATAAGCAGGTTGTTGACCATGTACTGGCTGTAATAGTCTGTTTTTTGGGCAAAGCCGGTCCCTACTGCGCAACTCCATACCAACAAAGCGGCGCACACTCCTCTTACTGCTTTCATCACTTCACAATGGTTACACTGCCCGTAATTGGTTTCTCCTGCGCATTGATATGGATGATATAATAGTAAGCGGCTACCGGCAATGGCGTGCCCTGGTAGGTTCCGTTCCACTTCGTTTTATACCCGTTGGAGGTAAAGACCAGGCTGCCCCAGTGGTTGTACACTTCTACTTTGCACTCTGGATAGGCGTCTATGTTCTTGATGTCCCATTCATCGTTCATGCCGTCATTGTTCAGGGTGAGGACATTGGGCACAAAAAGATTAGGTGTGACCTCTACCGTTACTTGGTCAGAGACTGTGCAGCCTTCCGGCGAGGTATAGGTGACCGTATAAGTAGTCGTTTGTTCAGGATTGGCCACTACATCCGCCCCCTCCGGGGATTGCAATCCAGCCGCGGGTGACCAAAGGAACTTACCGCCAGCTGCCGGGGTGGCAGTGGCCCTCAGGTGGACGCCTCGGCCTTTCAGAACAGAGACATCAGCGCCAGCCATGACTTCTGGCCGTACTACTTCTGCCTTCACCGATTCCCGGCCTAAGCTCACGCAGCCGCTCTCTGAGATAGCCTCTACGTAAAAGACCGCCTCTTTCTGTAGCCTGGGTGAAATAAAGACGTTGCCCGTGTGTAACACCACGCCGCCTTTTGCCTGGTCATACCATTTGTATTGCCATTTAGAATTGGCCAATTCAAACCTAGCAGATTGCCCGGCGCACACCTTCTGGTTCAAGTGGGCCAAGGAGCTAAGCTTAGGCAGTGGCTCTGTTCTGATTTCTACCGCCGCACTGATATGCTGTTGGCAAGGCGCAGCGGTAACCACTCTTCTGTACCATCTGGTGTCATTGACCTGCGGCGGCTGGTAATCTTTGCCTGTATTCAGGCCTGGGGCTGGCACAAATCCGCCTGTTGGTCCAATATCGCTTGACTCCCAGAGATAGGCATAGACACCATTACCACCGGTGGCTGCCGTTCCCCAGATGACTTTGGGTGCCTGCCCTTCACAGGCCACTTGGTTGCCGCCAATGCTGTTGTTGGCAATAGGCGGTGACACCGTGATTTTAACAGGCTGGCTTGCGCTACTGAAGCAGTTGCCCGAAGCGACGACCCGTCTAAACCAAGTGGTCCTGTCTAGTGTTGGCGGTACGTAATCTTTTCCTTGATTAACTCCTGGTGCAGGGACGTACACTTGGTTGTCTGCGCTGTATTCCCATTGGTAAGAATAAGTACCATTGCCGCCCGCTGGTGAGCTTCCCACAAAAGGTGCCAAGCTTGTCCCCGGACAAATACTCTGGTCCCCTGAGATGGAATTGTTGACCAAGGCGGGCAAGACCTTCACGGTGACTTTGGTCCTGACATCGCTTCCGCAGGTAGAGCCCAGGTTGTTGGCTTGTACATAAAAAGTGGTGTCCTTTAAGACCCTGGGTAAGTTAAGGGTGGCCGTCTCTCCCAGCTCGGTGCCGCCGGAGGCTTGGGTAAACCACTTGTAAACCTCCTGGGTTTTGGGTGAGACTACCTGTAGAGACACCGCTTCGCCGGCGCACACGGTTTTGCTTAAAAGCACGGGAGCCACAGGCTTGGTGACGCGGCTTATCTTCACGGTATCACTGACTGCTTCAAAGCAATGGCCGCCTAGCACAATCCGTCTAAACCACATGTCCTTGGTGAGCGCGGGCGCTTGATAGTCTTTCCCTTTATTGGCACCGGCAGCCTCCACAAAGTGGAACCCGTCCTCGCTCATCTGCCATCTATAGGTATAGGTTAAATCTGATTTGGCAGGGTCTGTGCCCGCAATAACCGTTGGAGCTTCCCCAGCGCATTGCACAGGTTGCGTTAGGCTCAGTTTATTGGCAATAGCCGCCGGGTAGACATGGATTTTGACCTCTTTGCGAGTAGAACTCACACAGCCCAAAGTACTCTCTTCCTCTACATAACAGGTGATGGATTTGGTTAAGGGAGGCGTGGTGTAAATTGCCCCGGTGTAGAATGGAGTGCCACCGGTGGCTTGCCAATACCATTTGTACACTCCCACCGGATTGCGCATGCTTAGGATAGCGGCTTTGCCTTCACAGATAACCGTATCACCTGCCAAGGAAAGCGCCTGGTTGCCGTCAAAGAAGGAAAGCACCTGCGAGGTAGTGTCTGCGGGGCCGCAGGCACCAGAAACTACCAAGCTTAGTTTGTACTCGCCTTTTTCTGGGAAGACAATCTCTGGCGTAGCTGACCCAGCCGAGCTGCCTTGCGCAAAAGTAGCCCCATTAGTAAGAATCCATTTATAGGACGTGATAGGAGCGCCAGTAGCCGCAATAGAGAGCGCATGCTGGGAGCCGTCTACGCCCACTTTGACCTTTTGCGGCGCACAGTACACCACTTGCTTCTGAGTAAAGGCCACTTGTGGCTTCCCAATTACCTTTAGTTGTTGAGAGGCCGTTTCTACCCCGCAGCCGTTGGTCACTGTGAGTACTATGTTATACTCCCCAGGCGTTATAAAGGAGATTTGAGCCACTTCAGAGCTGTCTGTAGTATTGTTCACAAACTGCATGCCCTGCGCTGGGGCTATGGCCCACTTAAACTTTCTGTCGGTGCAGCCGCCGGGAGGCAGATTCAAGAGAGGCTTCAGTTTAAAGACGTCAGTGGCGCAGCTATTGGCCGTAGGTTTCTCAATGGCAAAGGAAGCGGCCTGGGCGGTACTAATGCAGATCTCCCGTTTCATCTCTGACGCACCGCAACCGTTTTGCGCGGTCAGGATGACGGTGTACGTGCCGGGCTTGGTGTATTGATGGGTCTGTTCCGGCTTGGAGCCGTTGGTGTCGGTGAAGGGACCTATCTTGGTGCCGTCGCCAAAATCCCAGGTGTATTGCACTGTGCTGGAGCAGTCTGTATTGGCCCCTACCTCAGAAATGTTCTTAAACACCAGCGGCTGGTTCACACAGCTTGACCCATTATTACTCACACTAAAGTACGGCACTGGGGCTTTGTAGACCTCGGGACCTTTAAAGGTGTTCATGGTGGTTTTACAGGCGTTGTTGGCAGTGGTCTGGATGGTGAACCGCTTGCTAGGCACGGCGCAGGACGCGCTGTCAAAGACGTGGGTGATGGTGGCAGGCGGCGGATGAGGCAACCGTAACAAGGGACTGCCGTCGCCGAAATCAATGGTATACAGCGTACTCTTGGCGTTATTGGGTTGGTTGAGGGTATAGGTGATGGAATGAGGGCCGCACCCATCGGGCTTAGTGGGCGGCGCCCTGAGGACCAGGCCTTCGGGTTTGCCAATGTTCTTGATGGTGTATTCCTTAAACGCCTTGCACCCGTTTTTGCCAATCACGGTCACTATCAAGAAATACACTCCTTCCTTGGCATAGGTATGCGGTACTGCTTTGAATGACTTGTCTGAGAAGAATTCCTCAGTGCTGTCACCCCAGTCAATGTGGTATTCTGCGTTGCTTTCTTTGGTAATGGACACGTCAGAGACCTGCACGGTGAAGGCCCCATTGTTAGCACCCACATTGGCACAGTTGTCAAACTGGGCTACCAAGTCTATTAGAGCTGGTTCAGGCTCCTGCTTGATCAACACCGTCTTTTGGATGACCGCGCTACACCCATCTGCCGAACTTACTCTCAAGGTAACAATGTAGCCCGTCACCTCGCCCCCCACAGAGGTATACTTATGTGAAGGATTGGGAGAAGAAGACACATTAAACGGGCCAGAGTCTGGGTCCCCGAAGTCCCAGGAATAGCGCAGGTTCTGACCCACAGACTTATTAATAAAGGTCGCCATTGTACCCGAGCAGACGGTGTCTGTGGGTATGGCAAAATCTGGGATGATTCGCCCCATAGACTGCGTAATGACCAGTTCATTAGATTTAGCTGCATTTGGGCAAGAGGCATCCTCTGCCTTTACCGCATAGGTACCTGGCACATGAATGGCCATCTCCTGCTTTGATTCACCAGAAACTACTTGCCCGTCTTTGTACCATACAAATGTGGTAGCTTTAGGATAGCCTGCCTTTAAGACCACTTGCCCACCTTGGCAAAGCGTTTTTGATCCAGTGGTGGTTAAGGTGGTGACACAATTTGATTGGGCAAAAGACCTTGCTTGCACCCAGAAGAGAAGAAATAAGAATCCCCAATAAAATTTAGTAGCGTTCATCTCATACCAACAAGTTAAGGGTGAAATAGCAAGGGGGAAGGGCTAAGAAAAGCCTGTGCTTCAAGTATTTACTACCATATCATAAAAAAGGATTAGAAAATTTAAAAGTATTATATGAATACCCCTACTTATAGAATGAATCTATAAAAAATTTAAGAAATGTATATGACTATTTATAGCGAGCATTATGGTAATACCTTTGTAGTAAGTCAGATTTGATCTCCTAGTATTATCCTAATCATTATACATGTAGGCAATGGCAGTTTATCAGCCAAAAGACCTATCTTACCATAGGATATAGGGCTCTTGACCAGCTTCTCTGTCCTATCTCTATAAAACCTACTACCTAAACCCTTTTACTCATGAAAAAGCTATTCTTACTGGCGCTAGTGTGCGCATTGGCCGTAACGGCTAAACCTGTGCAGGCGCAGAACAACCTTATCAAAACCAATCTCCTTACCCCTTTTATACAGACAGGGTCTTTTTACTTTGAGCATGTGATCAAGGAAGATAAAAGTCTACAGTTGGGAGTTTTCTTCACCAAGATCGGGGATTTGTCTGGCTACGGCATTACCCCAGAATACCGGGTATACCTGTCAGATACTCCCGCCCCAGACGGCTTTTATGTGGCTCCGTTTGTGAGTTTTATGAACTTTAAAGTAGAAGGCGGAGATTTTGATGACTACAAAGGAAACGCCACTAACTTTGGAGGAGGACTTATAGCCGGACGTCAATGGATTTTTAAAGAGAAAGTATCTTTTGACATCTTTATTGGCCCAGAGTACACAGCCGGTAGTGTGAAAGCAGAATACGGAGACGAAGAACAAATAGAAGACGCGGCCTACAACGGCTGGATACCAAGAGCCGGCATTGCCCTAGGTCTTAGATTTTAAAGAATTCCTTATAAAGCAATAATCGTTTTTAACCTGATTCTTGGAAAATAGGCTAAAACGAACCTCTGTAAACCATGAAAACAGAAAGACCCTCAGAGATATCTGAGGGTCTTTCTGTTTAAAAGCCGTGAATAACCTTAGTTATGCAAGGCTAACATCTGGATGGCGGTGATAGCGGCTTCTACGCCTTTGTTGCCGTGCTTTCCGCCGGCGCGGTCTTTGGCCTGCTGCTCATCATTGGTAGTCACTAAGCCAAAGATGACGGGCTTGTTGAATTTCAAGGCTACGTCTGTAAGACCTTTGGCAACGGCATGGCAGATGTAATCATCATGCTTGGTATCGCCTTTAATCACCACACCCAGCGCAATGACCGCATCAATCTCATTGCTCATGGCCAAGTATTGCGAGCCCAAAGTCAACTCAAAGCTGCCGGGTACGGTGTTGCGGTGAATGTTCTCTGGCCGGGCGCCGTGCTTTAACAGGGTTTCATAAGCGCCTTTGCAAAGGGCGTCGGTGATTTCTTTGTTCCACTCGGCAACCACTATTCCAAACCGTTTTCCAGAGATGTCTGGCAGCTTATCTGAGTTGTAGTCGCTTAAGTTTTTTAGGCTGGTGGCCATGCGTTCTTCTAGTTTTAAGGGGACGATAGGTTTCTGGGCGAAAGGCCGTTTTCGGCTTGTTTTCTGGAAATAAGGCCAAAAACGGTTCTACGCAAAAATGCATAAAAAAACGGTTCGCTAGAGAGAAAATCTCCCCACCGAACCGTTTTGGGTTTCTTATGAAAGAAACTTATTTGCTAGTAGCCAAAGCCTCGTTGCGGGCTTTGTATTTCTTGGCATCGTTTACTTCTGGGGCACTAGGGTAGTCTGTGATGATGCGGTTGTACACCTCAGCGGCCTCTGAGTATTTGTTGGCAGACTCAAGCGCCACACCAGCTTTCATCAAATACTGCGGCGTGAAGAACTCATTGGCTTTGTGATCGGCGGCTTTCTTGTACAGTTCAGCAGCTTCTTCCTTCTTACCAAGTTCCAGGTTGGCGTCACCTTGCAGGCTGTAGGCGCGGGCCTGTAGCAACAAATCATCAGACTTGAAGTTCTCTAGGTAGTTCAGGGCGTCTTGAAACTTACCGTCCTTCAAGAGGGCTACACCCGCGTAGAAGTTGGCCAGGTTACCGGCTTTGGTGCTTCCGTACTCATCTGCCACTTTCTTGAAACCGTCATACTGACCGTCACCGTTGATGGCTTTGGCCAGAGAGTCAGACTCTAGGTAATACTCTGCCTGGAACATGGCAGCCAGCGCCTCTTGGTTTTTGGTTTGCTGGTTCTGGTAGTACAGGAACCCACCTACCACGGCGGCGGCAATAGCCACAAAAATTCCAATCAGCAAGTTCTTGTGACGGTTCACAAAATCTTCGGACCCGCCTACAAGGCGATTCGCCAGGGCATCTGGGTTTTCCACTAGCTCGAATTCGCTTTCTTGCTTCATTGTGTTATTTGACATCAGTAATATAAGATAATAAGTTTTTTTGCTTTGTGTTCGCCTTGCTAGCCCCAAGAACCACCCGTTTTCACAGACCGTTCCCGCAGCGCCAAGGTTTTAGTCCATTAGGTAAGGATAGTCAGCCTCTACGTAAATGTCTGTGTACAACTCTTTTGGATCTGGATACGGCGAGTTCTCAGCAAACTCCACTGACTCCTGCACCTGCCCTTTGATCTTGTTGTCTATCTCTTCCAACTCCTGCTCTGTGGCAAATTTGTTCTCCAAGATAGTAAAACGAACGCTCTCAATTGGATCTTGATTACGATAGCTCTCCAATTCTTCTTTGGTGCGGTACTTAGCCGGGTCAGACATGGAGTGACCTTTGTAACGGTAGGTTCTAAACTCCAGGAAGGTTGGACCCTCACCAGCACGGGCACGCTCAGCGGCACGGGCTACGGCCTCATGCACGTCTTCGCAGCGCATGGCGTTTACCGGCTCTGAGGGCATGTCATAGGCCAGACCTAGTTTATAAAGATCAGTTACGTTAGACGTGCGCTCCACAGAAGTACCCATGGCGTAGCCGTTGTTTTCTACCACAAAGATAACCGGCAGTTTCCACAGCATGGCCATGTTAAAGGCCTCGTGCAACGCACCTTGGCGCACGGCACCATCCCCCATATAGGTGATGCACAGATTGCCCGTCTTGTTGTATTTCTCTGCGAAGGCCAGACCAGCCCCCATAGGCACTTGCGCACCTACAATCCCGTGACCGCCTACAAAGTTTACCTCTTTGTCAAAGATGTGCATAGATCCACCTTTCCCCTTAGAGCAACCCGTGGCCTTGGCGTACAACTCAGCCATAACAGCGTTTGGCGACGTTCCCAACCCCAGCGGATGCGCGTGGTCACGGTAGGCGGTGATCCATTTGTCATCTTTGGTAAGCGCGGTGATGGCACCGGCAGCGCAAGCCTCCTGACCGATGTATAAGTGACAGAAACCTTTGATTTTCTGCTGACCATACAATTGGCCGGCTTTTTCCTCAAATTTGCGCATGAGTTGCATCATCTCATACCAGCGCATGTAGGTCTCTTTTGAAAATGCAGGGGCAGCGTTTACCTTTGCTTTCTTCGCTTTCGCGTCTTTCGTCTCCGCCATACTTTATGTCTGTTGTGCGTACTAGTTAAGTCAGGGGCCAGAACGTATTAGTAGTTTTTCTCTAAAGATCTGCTACAGGCTATGTTCCGACAGGTGTTAAACATGCGAAATTAAGAAAAATACCGGAAACAAATTAATGGTCCTCGAAAATCTACACCTGCTCCACTTTAAGAACTACGAGGAAGCCACGCTACCCTTTTCCACGCACATCAACTGCTTTATAGGTGACAACGGCAGCGGCAAGACCAACCTGCTGGATGCCATCCATTACCTGTCCCTCACCAAAAGCGCCTTTACGGGCACCGACCTGCAGAACATCAAGGACGGAGAAGACTACTTTATAGTGCGCGGCCGTTTTGTGAGCAATGACAAAGTGAGCGCCGTACAGTGCTATTTGAAAGCCGGTCAGAAGAAAATCATCACGCTCAACAAAACGCCCTATGAGCGCGTGAGTGAGCACGTGGGCCAGTTTCCGGTGGTCTTGATTTCGCCGTATGATACAGATTTGATTAGGGAAGGAAGCGAAGACCGGCGCAAATTCTTTGATTCCCTCATGGCGCAGCTGGACCATTCCTACCTAGACCTGCTCATTCAATACAACTACGTCCTCAAGCAGCGCAACTCTTTGTTAAAGCAGTTCGCGGAGAAGAATTACATAGACCGGGAGTACCTGCAGATTCTGGATGAGCAGTTGATGCCGCTAGGCACCGAGTTAAGCATACGCCGCGCCGCCTTCCTAGAGACCTTTGAACCGGTGTTCCAGCGGCATTACCAGCACTTGTCCGGCTCCTCTGAGCTGGTCACGCTGGGCTACCAGAGCCAACTCATTCGGCAGAACTACGCCTACCTTTTGGACCAAAGCCAGCGAAAGGATTTGCTTTTGCAACGTACCACCGTGGGCCCGCACAAAGACGATTTTGTATTCTTGATGGCGGATAAGAGCGTGAAGAACTACGGCTCCCAAGGCCAGCAGAAAAGCTACGTCATTGCCCTTAAGCTGGCCCAGTTTGAGGTCCTAGCCCAGAAAAATGACAACAAACCCTTGCTGTTATTAGATGACATCTTTGACCGCCTAGACGAAAAGCGTATCACGCACCTCATGCAACTGGTTGCCAACAATACCTTCGGGCAGATTTTCCTGACAGACACGCACTTGGATAGAACAGACAAGATTCTGCAACCGCTTTCCAACAACATTAGACGGTTCAGAATCTCTGAGGGAAAAGCAGAGACCATTGAGGATGAGGATATCTAACTGAAAACAAACGCTTATGTTCTCCTGGTTTAGAAAATCTAAATTCCCGAAGAAGCTTCCAATCAATAGAATGGAGGATTACCATACGCACTTCTTGGGCAAAACCAGCCATGGAAAACTATTCTGGGCGTATGAGACCTTCTATTTCTCGCAACCTTTTGGCAGTTTTAAAAATGAGGATTGGGCAAAATACCGGAGAGAGTATGCTATTCTTCATCTGTTTGATAAAGCGGGCAACCATGTAGAAACCAAGTCAAAGTTTACGGGAATAACCGCTGATTTGCAGGAGGTAGATACTTATACCGTACTAGAAGAAATGGTGCGAGAGCTTGGTCAGGTAGAATACACAGATATTGAAGTGAAACCTTTCAGTGTGAAGATTGATGGTGTGATTTTTGGGCTGATCCCTGATTCAGAAACTGGCTCCATTGATTTACAACCCAGCTCTACTATCTCTTTTCAAGAACCATGGGATGGGGAATACCTAACATAACCATTTTATCGTTTTTGGCTTACTTTCTGGAAAACAGGCTAAAAACGGTTACCTTGAATTCTAAAATCCCCACTCCCATGGATGCATCTTTAGAAGTAAGAGAACTGCAGGCAGATGACATTCCCCTCATCGCGGACTATTGGCTGAAGTCTGACCCAGACTTTCTGGTGAGCATGGGCGTGGATTTGCAAAAACTCCCCTCTCGCGAAGGGCTTACCCAGATGCTTACCCACCAACTAAAATTGCCACTCACAGAGAAGATGGCGTACGCGTTGATCTGGCTGGTAGACGGCAAACCCGTGGGCCACTGCAATGTGAACAACATTCAGTTCGGGCAGAGTGCGTACATGCATTTGCACCTGTGGCAGTCTGAGACCCGGCAACAAGGCATGGGCACGGAGCTGGTTAAGAAATCGCTGCCTTTCTTTTTTGAGAACCTGCAACTGCAAGAGATTTACTGCGAGCCCTATGCGCTCAACGTGGCTCCCAACAAGACGCTAGAGAAAGTAGGCTTCACGTTTGAGAAACGCTATGTCACCATACCCGGCTCGCTCAACTTTGAACAGGAGGTCAACCGCTGGAAACTCACTAGAAGTGACTACCAGAGGATTGTGGCCGAGGAACATTCGTAAAACTCCAAATGTCGTTTTTGCCTTACTTTCTGAGAATCAGGGCAAAAACGAAGGTGCAGAACTTAGCGTATTTCTGGGGATAACCGGGTGGATAAATTCATCTGCCGTAAAAGGATTTAGGGGCGGTTTAAACGGCTACCTTAGCAGTCCAGAACCCAGCATCCTTACCCGCAAAAACTATGTCATTACGCCCGTTGAACCCCAGAAGCCCTTTCATGCGCAAAGCAGATACCATCTCTTTGAAAGACAGCATTGAGGCCATGCTCCGGGCGTACAAACTCAACGGCAAACTGAGCGAAGTGCAGTTGGTGGCCTCCTGGGAGAAGATCATGGGCAGGGCCATCTCCATGAAGACACAGGAAGTCTTTGTGCGCAATCGCA
The DNA here is from genome assembly GCF_001577755.1 of Rufibacter sp. DG15C. Classification (NCBI taxonomy): domain Bacteria; kingdom Pseudomonadati; phylum Bacteroidota; class Cytophagia; order Cytophagales; family Hymenobacteraceae; genus Rufibacter; species Rufibacter sp. DG15C. Next base: position 1,552,173 of record NZ_CP010776.1, on the reverse strand, counting down.
AGCTGTTTGTGCGCCTCACCTCTGCCCCACTCAAGCACGAACTCAACATGGCCAAAGCCAAAGTCCTCACCCTCATCAACGCCGAAGTGGGCGAGTCGGTGATTGACGACGTGGTGTTCTTGTAGTTACCTTTCACCAGCGTAAGTGCGTACTTAATTGAAGTTTAGAGGCAGGATCCTTTGAACATCACCTTAAGCCAAACGCCCATGTCTACGCTGAAAGACCTTCCGGTAGTGGAGACTTGCCAGATCACAGGCAAGCTCTTGCCGCTAAGCCAGTTGATGCCCGCCAACACCGTGCGCGAACCACTGGTAGAACTCATCCTCAAGGACCACCCACAGTGGGACCAATCTGGCTACATCTCGCTGGATGAGCTCAACAAGTACAGAACCGCCTTTGTAGAATCTTTGCTGCAAGAGGAGTTTGGCCACCTCACCGAACTGGAGCAAGAGGTGGTGAGCAGTATCTCGCAGAATGAGCTCCTCTCCAAAAACACAGAGACAGAATATACAGAACAACTCACCTTTGGCGAGCGCATCTCAGATAAAATAGCCGATTTTGGGGGCAGCTGGCGGTTTATCCTCAGCTTTCTGGCTTTTCTGATCATTTGGATGGTCATTAACGTCGTCCATTTTCTAGGCCAGCCGTTTGATCCCTTCCCATTCATCTTGCTCAACCTCATCCTCTCTTCCATTGCGGCCTTGCAAGCGCCCGTCATCATGATGAGCCAGAACCGCCAGGAGGAGAAGGATCGCCTGCGCGCCGAGCATGACTTCCAGATCAACCTGAAAGCCGAACTGGAGATACGCCAACTTCATGAGAAAATTGACCACCTGCTCATGCAGCAAGGCCATAGAATGTTCCAGATACAGCAGATACAGGTAGAGCTGCTCAATGAAATCAACGCCCGTCTCCGGAATAACGTCTAGCGACATTTCCCGTTTTTGCCTTACTTTTAGGAAAACAGCTCAAAACCGAAATGCCCACTTCTAGCCCAGACCAAGACTTCTTCAAACCTGTCTCCCACTCGCGCACCACGCTCACCGAGCTGATGATTCCCAGCTATGCCAACTTCGGGGGGAAGATTCACGGCGGCATCCTGCTGTCCTTGATGGATAAAGTAGCCTATGCCTGCGCGGCCAAGCACGCGGGTAATTACTGCGTGACGGTGACGGTAGACGGCGTGCATTTTCTGCAGCCTGTAGAGGTAGGTGAACTAGTGAGTTTAATGGCCTCAGTGAATTATGTAGGAAGAACTTCTTTGCTGGTGGGCATCAAGGTAATTGCTGAGAATGTGAAGAGCGGTTCTGTCAAGCACACCAACACCTCTTACTTTACCATGGTGGCCAAAGGCGAAGACGACAAACCCGCCCTGGTGCCCGGCCTTACCTTAGAAACCCCTGAAGACGCGCGCCGTTTCATTGAGGCCTTGCAACGCAAGGAAATAAAGGCCCGCTCAGAGCAGGAGTTCAAAGAGATTAAGACGCATCTAGAGCTACAGCAACACCTCCCTACCTTAGACGGACAACGCTGCCAAATGGCATTCACCCTATAAGTTATCCACAACCGTTTTGGCCTGTTTCTTAGAAATTACGCCAAAAACGATGTTTAGCAATTATAGTAGCGGAGATAACAACCTGGCCAGTTTCTCAAAAAGTTGCTTGACTCTAGAGCGGTTGCGCCATTCCTCAGGGTCTATCTTCTTGGCGTCATTCAGGTCTAGGTAGAAGGCGTTGTGTAGCTGCTGGGAGATTTCCTTGTCATAGACCACGGCGTTCACTTCAAAGTTGAGTTCAAAACTGCGGTTGTCCATATTGGCGGTGCCCACCATGGACATGTTGCCGTCAATGACCATGGTCTTGGCATGCATGAACCCTTTCTGGTAGAGATAGATTTCCACACCTGCCAAGAGCAGATCATCATAGTAAGACCATGCCGCTGCGTTCACCAAGGCAGAATCTGCAATGCCCGGCACTAGCAATTTGACAGACACGCCACCCATGGCAGCCACGCACAAGGCGTTTAAAATGCTCTCACCGGGAATGAAATACGGGGTAGTTATCAACACTTCCTCCTGCGCCAGATAGATAGACTGCAGCAAGGAGAACAGAATAGTGGACGTAGGCGAATCTGGCCCGCTGGCCGCTATCTGCACCCGGCAATGGGCGTCTTTTACAGGTTCGGCAATAAAGTAATGCTCCTCTGGGTGCAGGAACTGACCCGAGCAGAAATTCCAGTCACAAAAGAAAAGGTATTGCAGGTAGTAAATGCCCGGCCCGTCAATGCGCAGGTGGGTGTCTCGCCAGTACAGTGCTTGCTTCTTTTTGAGGTTGTTGATGTACCGGTCTGCTATGTTGAGGCCGCCCACAAAGGCGGTCTTGGCGTCAATGATAATGATCTTGCGGTGATTGCGGTAATTCAATCTATTGGCCAGCAACCAGAAATGCACCCGATGGAACGGATGGGCCTCTACGCCAGCTTCTGCAAGTTCAGCTACATACTTTCTCCTGATAGAACGGCTTCCGTAGTCATCATAAATCAACCTGACCTGTACGCCCTCCTTCGCCTTTTGGATAAGCACGTCTTTTATCTGGTTGCCTATGCGGTCATTGTCTATGATGTAGTATTCAAGGTGAATGTGGTGTTTGGCTAGCTTAAGAGCTTCCAGCACTTCGGGGAATTTCTCTTCACCATTGAGCAGGACTTTGACTTTGTTGCCGGCGGTCAACGGACTAAAGCTGTCGCGCAGCAAGAGTTTGATGAGTTCTTTGTTGGCCTTCACCTCGGGACTGCTGCTTTGTAGGCTCTGCTCTGAGTAAGCGGTCACGCGTTGCTCCAACTCGCTCATGAAGACCTCGTCCTCAATCAGCTTCTTGGTGTAGAGCCGGCGCTTCTTGTAGTTGATCCCGAAGGAGAAGTAAATAATGATTCCCAGAAACGGCACAAAGATGGCAATGAGCAGATAAGCCAGCGTCTTGGACGTAGAGCGCGTGTCATAAATAATGCGGAGACAGACCAATACCACCACTACCGTATAGACCAGCCTGCCCAGCGTCATCCAGTTCTCCTGGTCCAGTAGAAAATCAAATGGGGAGGCTTGTATGGAGTATCTAAGCTGCTCTAGCATAGAAATGGACTGTGGATAAATGTTATTTCCCTAAAGAGATTTTTCTTCTTGAGGCCTAAAAACCCTGTGGATAAGTTGCCTGACCGTGACGGCATCCCACCCCTGAAATCGGCCTCTCTGCACTGCTAACGTGTTATCCAGCTTGGGCTGCAGGTAATAATGAAAGGCGAAGGTAGCACTGTTGTCGCGCCAGCCCAAGACTTGCCCAAACCGGAGCACGTTAAAGACCAGCGTATCCTGCCTCTGCTGTGCGGTATGGTAGCCCGCTGCAAACTGCTTCAAGTCTTGTACCTCCTGTTGGTCTGGATGAGCGGCTAATAAGTGGTCATTTCTTGGGTAGAAAGTAAACGCAATGGGAGCTTCTTCTCCCTCAAACACCGAACGGTACCCAATATGATAACCGCTGTCTGAGGTCGCCACCACGTACCACAGCCAACTGTTGAAGGCCGTAGGCGTCATGAAATGATGTTTTGTCTGTAAACTCTGACTAACTAAAGACCTTTCTACACTTCTCTCAACAGTAGCCTTGTTCTGGTTGGCGTAGCCCAGATACGCCAATGGCAGCACCAAACCCATCACCGCCCATGCCTTTCTGCTCTGTGGATTGATTCTGTGGCTGAATATTAATACAAGGACGGCTATAATAGGCCATAGCGTAAATAATGGGTCAGCCACATAAAGCAAATTCCAGGAGAAGCGCGTCTCTTGAAAGGGCAATAGCAAACCGGTACCGTAGGCATTGCAGGTATCCAGCAGATCATGCAGAAAGATCTGGCCCAAGAAAAACAGCAAGAGTGCCCCAAAACCTGCGTTACCGGTGTACTTCCATCTGTTGAGCAAAGCCGCCAGCAAGACAGCCAAGCCTACCCCGAAGAGAAAGGAATGCGTGATGCCCCGGTGCACCAACAAGTTCTTGGAGAAAGGCAGCCACAGGGCAGCCACCACGTCTATGTCTGGGAGGTTTTGCGCCACCGCGCCCAGCCAAAGCGCATGCCGGCCCAGCTTTTTCCCCAGCGTTAGTTCTCCTATACAAGCCCCAATGGCGGCATGCGTCAATGAATCCATAGCAGTGCAAATGTCATGGGTATACGCCATACATCAAAAAGGCGTTTTTGGGCTACTTTTTAAGAAATAGCCCAAAAACGCCTCTACTCACCCAAGGAGATTCTATTCTTTGGTGAAATGGTATTTGCCCGCCCCTTGCTTTAGGGTGAACTGGTCATACACGCCGGCCTCATTGGCAATGAATTCAATCTCAATGCTAGCTGGTTCAAAGACAAAGTTCTGAGCATTCTTGGGCTCTAATATGAACTCTGACTGACCCTGCGCCTGTGACATGAGCTTATCTCCGTCCTTGCGCATGGTTACTTTCAAGGGAAACTGCTTAGAGACAAAGGTGCCTTCATACTTGCTCAAATCCAGCACCAAGCCTTTAGGTATCTCATAAGAAGGGATCTTGTAAGGCTTGTTGAATGCAATGTTCAAGATGCCTATATGTGCATCACTGGGGTTCATGCCTAACCCGTTGAAGGTGGTAGCCATGGTCAATTTCTGCTCTGGGAAATAGCTGATCATAGAGTTGAACCCGTCAATAATGCCGCCATGGCCATAAGACACCTGGTTGTTAAACTTTAACGTGATCAAGCCTAAGCCATAGCCGTCTTTCATGGTTTTCATCTGCTCTAAAGACGCAGCAGAGATGAGCTTGCCATTAAACAAGCCGTGTATGAAAGTTGCCAGGTCTTTGGTGGTAGAAACGATGGCCCCAGCACCGTGGGGGATGCTCATATCCGTCTCTGGGGAAACGGTCCATTGGTTGTCTACAAACTTATAAGAAGCCGCTTCTTTCTTGGCCTGGGTTATCTTTCCTCCGTAGTAGGTGTCCTTGAGCTTGAGTTTATCCACAATCTTTTTCTTTAAAACCTCGGCGTACGGTTTCTTGGTGACCCGTTCTACAATGTAGCCCAACAGTACATAGTTGGTATTGCTGTAATTGTACTTGGCACCAGGTTCAAAAATAGGCTTCAGGGACGTCATGATCGCCAGCATCTCTTCCTGGGTTTTGGGCTGCGTCATGTACAACCCATAGGCAGGCACTGAGGTAAAGCTCATCAGGCCGCTGTGCTGGTTCAATAAATGCTCAATGGTAATGGTAGACGCGTTTTCAAACTCTGGAAAGAACGTAGACAACGGCGTATTTAGAGCAAGCTTCTTTTCTTCTATCAATTGCAGAATAAGCGTAGCCGTGAAGGTTTTAGAGATAGACCCAACGCGGTACTTGGTGGCAGTAGTGGCTTTTTCCTGATTTTGGTCAGCAAGGCTGGCATAGCCAATAGCTCTGTTGTAGACCGGCTTTCCGCCTTGGTATAGGGCCACCGTGCCCATGATCTTGTTTTTGCTTTCCAGCACAGACAGCAGACTGTCCATCTTGGCTTTGTTAAAATTCTCTTTCTGCTGAGCCATGCCCACAAAAGGCAAGGACAGCCAGAGGCAAGCCGCTAAAGATTTCTTGAATTTCATATTGAGTTTTATTGGGGACAGATAGATATAGAAAAAGGCGTTTTTGGTCTATAATCTAGAAAGTAGCCCAAAAACGCCTTTATTAGGAATAGCCTGCTTTTAGTTTAGCATGCAGGCTGAAATCAAATTCTACTGTGGATAACTACACCGTAAAATAGCTCTCCAATTGCTGGAGCGTAGTTTCGTTGGTTTTCATGTCCTCCACTACTTTGCCTTTCTCCAGCAAGACAATGCGGTCGCAGACTTCAATCACGTGGCTTAGGTCGTGGCTAGATATCAACATGGTCATGCCTTGGCTCTTCAGGTCTTTCAAGAGGTTCTTGAGGCGTATCTGTGAGCTTGGGTCCAGGTTGGCGAACGGCTCATCCAGGATCAACAACTCTGGGTCTGCCATGGCTGCGGCAGCTACGCCTACCTTTTTCTGGTTTCCTTTAGAGAAGTCCCTGATGTACTTGCGCTGCGCCAGAATCTCGCCGTTGAAGAAATCCTGGAAACGCGTCATGAACGCTTGCACATCTCCTTGGCTCAAGCCGTTTAGTTTGCCAATAAAATGGAAATACTCTTCTGGCGTCAAGTAGTCAATTAAGAAACCTTCGTCTAGGTGAGAGCCGGTGTACTGCTTCCAGTCCTCGGTGGTGCGCACATTCACGTCTTTGCTCAAGACCTCACCGCCAGACGGACGAATCAAGTCCAGAATCATCCGGAAGAAGGTGGTCTTGCCAGCGCCGTTGTTGCCCACCAGGCCAATGGTTTCGCCTTTTTGAATGTTCAGCGCCGGGATGTCAACCACCGTCACGCCATTGTATCTTTTCTGAAGGTCGCGTACTTCTATCATATCCTTATATTTTAAATCACAGGCGTAAAGCGTTTTACTTGAGCACCTATGCAGTAAATGACTTATTTATAACTTGTTATACTTTTACAGGCTTCTAAAAAACCTGAGTTTATCCACAGCTAGGCTGTCTGCCTAAAACCAGCGGCAATCTCGTATTTCTGGCCAGTGAAACGTTTCACTACCACTCCTATCAACTGCTTATGGAAGATAAAGCCCAAGATGCCCAGGATTGAGAGCGTAGCTATTCCCCAGTAAGGTTGGCCCAGCAAACTGAACGGTAAGAAAATTAAGATAGGCCCAAGAAGGATGGGCAGCATTAAGATAAACTGTGAGGCACCCACCCCTTGCCAGTTAAAAGAAGCGCTCTTGCTCAAGTCAATGCGTTTCTTGTTGAACGTGCTCATGAACAGCACCACAAAGGTGTTAATGCCTATGTTGTAGAGGAAGCAAGCCGTATTGATGAGCATGATTTTACCCCCTGCCTCAGGCAAAAGGCCATACAGCAAGGTGACTAAATAGGCTATCACGCAGGCCGGCACAAACAGCCAGAACTTGGCCAGATAGAACTTATAGGGACTCAAGCGTTTGGTCAAGAGCGCATCAAAATGGGCACTTTGCCAGCCCGGCACAAACTGACCGTAGCTCATCATTAAGAAGCCGGTCATGAAGATGCCCGGGAAGATGAGCATGGTAAAGCCGTCTGTGTACATTTTGTTCATGTAAAACACAAAGCCATAGGCCAGGAAGAAGACAGACATAATCACCACAGACCGTGGGCGCTTGTGCCGCTGGATTAAGCGCAACTCCAAGCCAATCAAAGTACCCATCTCGCCGAAACGTTGCAAAAACCCAATCTCAGAGCTATCTCCAACTTTTGACGCTTTGTTCACCCGTATCTCTTCTGGGTAGGTATGGGAGATCAGGAAACTGTAGTTAAGCATGTATACCGCCACTAGCAACACCAAAGGTACCAATACCCAAACTGGTTGCGTGCCCAGGCCGTTGAAGAAGCTTCTAGAGCTGTCGCTTAAAGAGATAAAGTTGAGGTAGTCTGCCAGGGCCAAGCCAATCACGGCCAGCAAGAACCCAAACGTCACCATAGGCTTCTCTACCAGCTGGCGCTTTACATACAGGGTAATGAAGTTGTTCACCAGCGTGAGCAGGAACAGACCCAGAACCCACATCCAGGTACCGGCCATGCCATACACCGCCGGCAAGGTTTTTACCGCGAAGGGAATGAACAGGAACAGTGGCAGGAAGTTGAAAAGGCTGGTAATGGACTTCCAGAGCACAAAATTAACCAGCTTGGACTTGCCCACCGGCAGGTGCAGGTAGGGCTGAATGCCCAGCACCGGAAGCTCCTGCAAGAAGAAGCGCATGGCCAGGTCAATTAAAAAGTAGTAGAGCAGGCCGCCGTTGACCATGGCCAACGTCTCTTTTCCCGGAAACATGTAGTTGAGGATGTTGTCCAGAAAGAAGCCCAGCAGCACCACATACAAAAGCATGAGGAGCATGAAGAAGCCCAGCACCAGGTTCACGGTCAGGTTTTTCTGCCAGACAGAGGACCGGGTGGTCTCTTTCCATTGGTGTGAAAGAAGAAGTGAAAGCATAAGCAGGTTGTTGTTTGGTAGTTTGTGTGTTTAGGCTATTAGTCCTTTAACTTACCAAAATATTACAAGCTCAGCCTGAATTCTTTACCAATAGATAGAAAAAGCGCTATGTATGAGAGTAGAAGAACCTTGCGTCTTTCTATGCCGCTACTTCCAAGGTTTCTAGTTCACTAAGGGCGCCTCTCAGGTTATTCAAATGGTTGCCATACATCTGGCGTATGTACCAGCGCAGGAAGCTATAGCCCACCACTCCGCCAATCACAAACCCAATGATAAGCCGCAGGGACAGCTGTTCCCAGGGCAAATGGGAGAGGTTGATGCCCTCGCCTAGTTTCAAGTAGACCAGTTGGCCCGCCGCCAACCCAATGGGCGCGAACAGCACGTTGCTCCAGAAATACAGCTTGGTGAGGCCGGTAAGCATCTCGGTGAGGTTTTGGAGCGTGCCGCGCAGGTTCTCTGTGGTCACGTTTAGGCGGCGCAGGTACTGCAGGCGTCCCCAGAAGTAGCCCAGGAACGGCAGGCAGATGACCACTATCACCATACACAGAAGCTTGAACACCAAGTCATTGGTAACATAGACCACGCCCACCCCAAACAATAGAACGGTGAACAGCAGCATGCCCAGCTCAAAGTAAATGTTCTTCTTGAGCTTGGTGACCGCATTCTGGGTACGGGTTTTCAACAGACTACTAATCTGGTCTTCGGTGACCTGGTGAACCGCCGCGGTCTGGGCAGCATATACCTGCCAGGCGTCTTTGAGGCTATCTAATTTCATCGTACACAGGGGTAAGCAGTTTCTCTAGCTTGGCTTTGATGCGATTCAGTTTCACGCCTACGTTGGATTTGGTGATGCCAATGATCTCGGCAATCTCATCATAGGACTTGTCTTCTAAATAGAGCATCACAATGGCTTTTTCCACTTGAGACAACTGGTCAATGGCGGAGTAGAGGTACTTGATTTTCAGTTCGTATTCAGCGGAAGTGTCTGGAGCAGACGGTATCTGCAGGTCCAGGTCAGAAAGCGAGCTTTGGTGCGGCCTTCTAGATTCCTTCCTAAAGCTAGAGACGGCCGTGTTCAGGGCCACCCGGTACATCCAGGTGCTCACTTTAGATTCGTGCTTAAACGTAGGATAGGACCTCCAGAGTTGCAACACTATCTCCTGGAACAGGTCTTTCCGTTCCTCGGGGTCACGACAGTACATGCTGCAGACCTTGTGAATCAAGGCCTGGTCTTGTGCAATGAGCTTGACGAATTCTTTTCTAAGCGCCGGATTTTCCACCGTAGTCTAAAAGTTTACCCCTATTGGTAGCCTAAGCCACAGGTAAATTACAGTTTCTAGCTGATATGCCGTAAAATTGTTGATGGCTGATGTTCAATTGTTGACAGCCATGTCCTCCTGCCCTTACCGTTTTTAGCCTGCTTTCTGAGAAACAGCCCAAAAACGAGTACTGTTCCCATTGTGCTTCTCGGCATTACCTTTCTTAGTTTATCATCCTGAAAAGACTTTATGAGCAAGTAAGATGACTTCTTTGGTAACCGTTATCACAACTTGCCCACAAGATCTTTTATGATGGCCGGAATGGTGGCATATTTTCATTCTTAGAAACCAGCAGCCACAAAAAAAGCCCCAGCAGATTTGAGCTGCTGAGGCCTTACCATTTTTGGTCTGTTTTGACGGAAACAGGCTAAAAACGATGTCTGTGCATCAAGGGAAAATACCCAGTGACTGGTAACTCACGCCAATCTTCTCAATGGCGCTGTAGAAGCCGGCGGTACGCAGATCCGTGATGGTGGATTTCTGGCGGGTCACTTCACGTATTTCATGGTAAGCAGTAATCATGGTGTCTTCTAGGCCAGAGTAGACCAGGTCCCGCTCATCTGCGCCGTGGATGATGAGCTCCTTTTCTTCTGGCGAGAGGCTTTTGCCGGTGTTCTTCTCAATGGTGTCTACCAGGCGTTTCAGGCTGGCTTCCTCGGCACGCTTGCCCATGCGGCCAAAGCGTACATTGGATAGGTTTTTGAGCCACTCAAAGTAAGACACCGTCACCCCGCCGGCGTTCAGGTATAAGTCTGGGATGATGATCACGCCCCGTGACAAGAGAATGCGCTCGGCTTCCTGGGTCACGGGACCGTTGGCACCTTCCGCAATGATTTTGGCTTTGATGCGCGCGGCATTGTCCTGGTGAATCACGTTCTCCAGCGCAGCCGGTAAAAGGACATCACATTCATGTTCCAGCAGTTCAGCGGAGCTTTCCAAGAAAGTACAGTTATGGAAGCCTTTCAGGGAGCCGTGCTGCTGACGGTACTGCATGACCTCGTCCACGTCAATGCCGTTCGGGTTGAAGATACCGCCCTCACGCTCGGCAATGCCCGTGATGACGGCACCCGCCTTTTGGCAGTAAATAGCCGCGTGGTAGCCTACGTTCCCTAGTCCCTGCACAATGATGCGCTTGCCTTCAATGCCCTGTGAAAGGCCCAGCGGCTTCAAAATCTCTGAATCTGACAAAGCCTCGCGCAGCCCGAAGAACACGCCCAAACCCGTCGCCTCGGTCCGGCCCCTGATTCCGCCTTGGCCTACCGGTTTACCGGTGACGCAGCCTAGCGCGTTGGTCTCGCCGTATTTGAAGGTATGGTAGGTATCTGCTATCCAGGCCATTTCGCGGGCCCCGGTGCCGTAGTCTGGCGCGGGTACGTCCATGGCGGGGCCAATCAGGTTCTTTTTGATGAGCTCACTGGCAAAGCGTCTGGTCACCTTCTCCAGTAATTCCACAGAGGAGGTTCTGGGGTTGATTTTCACGCCGCCCTTGGCTCCGCCAAAGGGCACGTCTACCACGGCGCATTTAAAAGTCATGAGTGTGGCCAGAGCTACTACTTCGTCCTCGTCTACGTGCATGCTGTACCTGATACCGCCTTTGGTGGGCAGCTTGTGGTGACTGTGCTGGGCGCGGATTCCCTCAAACACCTGTACCTCGCCGTTAATCTCCACCGGAAAATTCACTTTGTACACGCTGTTGCACGTCCTTATCTGCGCCAGAATGCCGGGATTGAGGTTGGAGTGCTTGGCCGCATTGTCATAGTAGTAATGGACACTGTCTAAGAATTCTTTTCCGGGGGCTACATTGGCGCTCATAGTTTTCTTGGGTTGGTGACAAAACTAGAACGTACTAATACGCAGACGCGTTGCTTGCCCTCAAAATGTTCCACGGAGAACAGTTTAGAGATGCAAGATTCAAGACGTAAGACACAAGACTTTTCTCTGCGCTTGTCATTCGTTTTTGGGCTGTATTCTGGAAAAGAGGTTAAAAACGGCTTGGGATGAGAAGTGTGGCATTTTGTCAAGATTGAGTTTCTGGGGATTAATGCAGAAATTACCCAACTGAATAAGAACAAATAAGACACAGCTGGTTATTGCTTTAAACCTGCGGTGCTTTATTTGCTCTAAGACCCAAACCCACACCACTCAAACAACCATGCGTACATTTTCTACTATTGCCTTGGCGGGCCTTTGCACCGTGGGCGTACTTTTTAGCGCTCCTTTCTCGCAGGCACAATCCATTGTAAGAACAGACCCGGTTATCAAGAAAATGACCGAAGAGGTCTCTGCCCAAGAACTGGAGCGCCTGGTGCGCGGCCTGGTAAGTTTTGAGACCCGGCACTCACTCAGCTCTGTCAAAGACAAGAAGAAAGGCATAGGCGCCGCCCGCAATTGGGCCGAGGCCGAGATGCAAAAAGCCGCCGCTCTGTCGGGGGGTCGTATGACCGTGATCCAGGACAAGTACCTGGTAAAGGCCGATGGTCGCCGGGTGAAAGAGGATGTGGAGTTTGCCAACGTCATGGCCACCCTCAAAGGCACCGACCCCAACGATGACCGCGTGTTCATTGTGAGCGGGCACATTGACTCTAGAAACACAGACGTGATGGATGCGGTAGGCAAAGCGCCGGGCGCCAATGATGACGGCTCTGGAACGGCCGCGGTGATTGAACTGGCCCGTGTCATGGCCAAGCAGTCGTTTCCGGCTACCATTATTTTTGTCTGCGTGCAGGGCGAAGAACAAGGCCTGATTGGCGCCCGTCACCTTGCCGAACGCGCTAAGAAAGAAAACTGGAACCTGGTAGCCATGCTCAACAATGACATGATTGGTAACTCCCTTTCAGATGAGACTGGCCTAGCGGATAATACCCGCGTGCGCATCTTCTCTGAAGGCGTACCCGCCTTGGAAACCCCAGAAATGACGGCCATGCGCAAAAGCACCGGCGGCGAAAATGACAGCCGAAGCCGCCAACTGGCCCGCTACATGAAGGAGATGGCCAGCCGCTACGTACCGCAATTAGACGTGGTCCTGAACTACCGCACCGACCGTTTCCTGCGCGGCGGCGACCATACCCCCTTCAGCCAGTTGGGCTTCACGGCCATACGCGTCTGTGAGATGAACGAAAACTACCAGTACCAGCACCAGAACGTGCGCACTGAGAAAGGCATTGCCTACGGCGACTTCCCGGAGCATGTAGACTTTGAGTATATTAGAAAGAACACCGCCATGAACCTGGCTACCTTGTCTAACCTGGCCTTGGCGCCTTACTCCCCAGAGAACGTGGGCGTGGTCACCAGCAACCTCACCAACAAGACTGAGCTAAAATGGGAAGCCCCGGCCAAAGGCGAGCGCCCGGCCGGCTATTACATTCTCATGCGCGAAACCTCTTCTGCCATGTGGGAAAAGAAAATCTACGTAGAGGGCAACGCCACCACCACCCTTCTGCCCTACTCCAAGGACAACTACTTCTTTGCCGTGCAGGCCGTTGACGCCGAAGGCCACGAAAGCCTGCCCGTCATGCCCAAGCCTCTGAGGTAGTAAGAATCATTTTCTGGCTGATTTCTGGAAAACAGGCTAAAAACAGCCCGGTAGTTTATGCTGCCGGGCTGTTTGTTTTATGGGAGTTGCCGTATAGACAAAGTTGAGTGCTGACCGCTGTAACCTTTCCTAGAATATTGCGGTTTATGAATATATAAGTTCGCGCCAACATCTGCCCGTTCCTTTTGTTTTGGTATTGAACGGGCTGTAAAGCCTAAACGCACTCGTTCCAAAGCCATCATCACTCTCCTACGCTATAGAAACATATTTATGCATCGTTCTTACTTCTTCTCTTGCCTGTTGCTTCTCCTGTTGGGGGTGGGACTACAAAACAGTTCTGCCCAAAAAGTGGGGTTGGTCTTAAGCGGGGGCGGCGCCAAAGGTCTGGCCCACGTGGGCGTCCTTAAGGTGCTGGAGAAAAACCAGATTCCCATTGATTACATTGTGGGTACCAGCATGGGTGCCGTAGTGGGCTCTCTATATGCCGCGGGGTACTCGCCGCAAGACATTGAAGACCTGGTGCTGTCGCCTAAGTTCCAATACTGGGTGTCTGGCAAGCAACTGGAGGACCGCGCCTTCAACTACTTCAGCTTAGACCCGTCACCGGCGGCGCTTAGGTTGCCGCTTACCCTCAAATCCAGCTTGAAAGTACAGACCACCGGCGGCCTTATCAGTGACGTGAACCTGAACTACGCCTTGGCTTCTACGCTGGCCGCGGGCGGGGCCATTGCCAACTATGACTTTGACCAGCTTTTTGTACCGTTCAGGGCTTTGACCGCTGAGATTTTTACCCGCCAGCAGATTGTTCAGCGCAAAGGCTCTTTGGCAGATGCTGTGCGTAACTCCATGGCAGTGCCCCTGGCGTTCAGACCCATCAGGCAGTCAGACGGGCGGTATCTGTTTGACGGCGGATTGTTCAACAATTTTCCTACAGACGTGATGCGCTCAGAGTTTAAGCCAGATGTCATTATTGGGGTGAACGTGGGAGATGTCTCTTTCAAAAAGTATCCGCATGAGAAGGATGACGAAATCCTGGGCACGTCCTTGGTCTTCCTGAGTTTTGACGTGGCAGATACTTTAGCAGTAGGTAAAAATGGGATTCTCATTCAGCCAGATTTGGAAGGATACGGCACCACAGACTTCGCCAAGGTGAAAGAACTCATTGACCTGGGTACGCAAGCCACCGAGGCCAAACTAGATCTAGTAAAACAGCGCATCAACCGCAGAGTAGACACCGTGGATCTGGTCAAGCGAAGAGCCGCCTTCCAGAAGAATGCGCCTCCTACCCGCTTTGACCGCGTGCGCGTATCTGGCCTTAAGGAAAATCAGAATGAGTATGTGCGCAAGTTCTTCCGGAAGAAGGGTGACCACTACACCATAGATGAGATTGAGGAAGGCTATTACCGCTTGGCGGCCAATGATTTCTTTAGAGGCATCTACCCGCGCATTCAGTTTGACCCGGCCACCAAAGGCTATGTTTTGAGTGTAGACGCGCAGCAGAGCAACAACGCCACCGCCGAGGTAGGCGCGGTTTTCAGCACCAGGCCTGTGGATAACTTGTACATGGGCATTGAGTACCGCCACTTGACCAAGCTCTTGTACACCGTGGGCATGAACGCCAACGTTGGTCGGTTTTACACGGCTGGCCAGTTTGGATTTAGGGTCAACGTACCGTCTAAGCTGCCTTTCTACATAGAGCCATCTGTGCTGTATAGCAGTTTAAATTACCAAAACACCAGTTCCATCTTTGACCGGGAAGCCGCCAGCACCCAGGTAAGGCAGCGCGATTTCAAGGTGGGCTTGCAAGCCGGACTCAGTCATAATTTTAGAGGCAGGTTTGTGGTTGACGGCGCCTGGTTCTCCAATGAGGATGAATACGCCAACATTGAGGACGTTTCTTCTGATGACAAACTAGACGAAACCGATTTAAGCGGACTCACCACAGCCTTTAGGTTTGAGCGCAATTCCTTAAACAGAAAAATGTATTCCACCAAGGGCCACCGCGCGGTACTGGGCTTAAGGGCCGTGCAAGCCACAGAGTTGTACAGACCGGGTTCTACCTCCCTTATGCTGGAAGGTCGCGAGGAAGACCACAAATGGCTACAATTCTCTGCCACCTATGAGGGCTATTATGAATCTGAGAACCGCAAAAGCAGCTGGGGGTACTTTGCCGAAGGAATGGTGAGCACGCAGGGCCGGTTCTCTAACTTTAGGTCTTCTTTGACCAGTGCGCCTACGTTCTTGCCGTTGCCAGATTCTCGTACGCTGTTTTTAGACAACTACCGGGCTACGCGCTATGGGGCGGTGGGCCTTAGGTTCTCTAGAAATTTCCTGACCAAGTTTGAATGGCGCACCGAGGCCTTTACCCACGTCATCCATCAACCTTTGCAGGAAGGCCCAGAACAGATGGCCCTCCGGAAGAATAGCTTCAGCAGACCTTACTTGACGGCTAGCACGGGTATCATAATGCAATTGCCCATTGGCCCTGCCGCCCTGCACTTTATCCACTATGACAATGACGCCCACCGCTGGTCTGTGTTTGGTCACGTAGGCTTCTTGTTGTACAGAGGCAGGAACCTACAATAGAATAACAAAAGAGAAAGCCCTTCGTTTTTAGCCTGTTTCCATCAAAACAGGCTAAAAACGAAGGGCTTTCCCGTTCCTAATAACTTTGTTTAGGTGTGGATAACGTAGACTATAAGGAAATAGAAACGCCCGCCTATCAGATTCTAGTCCTGAGTAAACGGGCGCAAGGCCGAGGCGTTTTCGGGTTAATCTCCAGAAAACAGGCCAAAAACAAAATATTAGCTGCGGCGCTTAACAGAACCAGACCCACTCACACGGCTGTCTACGCTAGGAGAACCTTCATAGGACACCCGGCCGCTTCCGCTGATAGTAGATTTTAGGCTGTCTTTGGCTTTGATCTCGCAAGAGCCAGAGCCAGAGATTTTCACCGTAGCTTCTTTGGTCTCAAAATCAAAGCCCTTCAAAGAACCAGACCCACTGATGGAGGTGGAGGCGCTGTTGCTTTCGCCTTTCAAGTAAATGGAGCCAGAGCCCGAGATACGGCTGGTAAGGTTTTCCACATCTGCCTGCAGCTTGATGCTGCCAGATCCGCTCACGGCTAAATCCATGGAAGCACCTTTGAAGGTATCCGTTGAGACTAATTTCCCAGAACCACTGACAGAAACCGCCTCTAGGGTAGGCGTAGTAATGTAGATGTCTACACGCTTGTCATCTGAGCCCCAGCTAATCCATGAGCCCGTGTCTTTGCGTTTAATGTACAGTTTGCCATCCTTCACCTCAGTTATCAACATGTTTAGTTGGTCTTTGTCGCCTTCTACTTTAACGCTGTGGCTGTTGCCTCTGCGTAGTTCTACATTGGCAGGATAGCCCAGGCTTATCTTGGTGAACGCGCCTACGTTTCTATCCTCCTGCTCAAGAACAGTAGAAGAGAAATCAAAGGAAGCCAATGTGGTGGCCAAGGCTACTAGCAAAAGTGCGGTGAGTAAAGAATGTCTTTTCATGGTCTTTGGGTTAAAGTACACTCCAAAGATGTAGCCCGCAGGCAAAGGGTTGCTTGGAGCCTCACATTTTTTTCAAAGGCCTTCTTGAGAGTCAGTCACAGACGTTTTTCTACCTTCATTGATGGCTACAAAGGACTAGATTTAATATTATTTATTTAAGAACTAGAACATTTGATGCAACTATTGAGATTAGATCGTTTTTAACCTGTTTTACCAGAAATAGCCTAAAAACAGCAAGAGCGGCCCTGGGGGATTGGCCGCTCTTGCAAGTAGTAACAATAGGATGGATTGGTTAGAAGGTAGTAGAAACGGGTGCGCTCAATGCGCCTTTTATCTGGTGCCAGACACCATTAGAGAACGGTTGGTCTGCGCTGGTAATGCGTACGCCGTCAATCAAAATATCACTTTTCTTCTTCAGGATTCTCAAAGAACCACCACCCAAGGTTTTAAGCCTTGCCCCGTCATGCATGTCTTTGGTAGTAATCATCCCTAAGACAATATGCTGAGAGAGGATGGTCTTGAGTTCATCTGGGGTTTTGGTCTTCAATTGCTCTAAACCCTCTTCTGAGGGAGCGAAAAAGGTATAAGCACCCGCATTAGAGAGAATGGGCATTAACCCAGCTTTGGTCACTAAATCCAATAAAACGGTCTGGTTGCTACTCACAATGCCTTCCGCTAGGGTAGGCAATGGAGTCTTAGCAGTACTAGCAGCAGAGGCTACTACTTGTGCTTGGCTAGCACTAGGCAGCGCAAATCCAATGCACGCAAGAAACGCTATCTTTAAAATAAGCAATTTACGTTTCATCTTAGTTACCTCCGTTCTATCTGTATATGTACTATATACGCAGAATACAAGAAATAAGATGACCAGCTTTTTACAGGAAAAATACAATATTTATCCTATGATTAGTTCTAAGAATCTAGGAAAATATTCTGGCACCATTCCTACTGTGAACACCACCCCAAAGAGCGCCCCGTAAAAGTGAGCACTGTGGTTGATGCCATCACCGGCGCGTCTGGCTTGGTAATAGGAATAGATGAGATACAGCGCCCCAAAAATGTAGCCCTTGATAGGCAGCGGAATTGGGAAGATGATCATCTCAGAAGTTGGATTGAAGTAGATGCTTGAGAAGATGATTGCCGCTACCCCACCCGAGGCTCCCAACGAATAGTAGTTTCGGTCGTTCTTGTGCTTAAAATAAGTAGGCAAATCTGACAACACAATGGCCCCTAAATACAACGTTAAGTACAGGACAATGCCCAAGGTAGATCCAAAAATGGCCATAAAGTATTGTTCTACCACTCCTCCAAACATGTAAAACGAGAACATGTTAAAGAACAAATGCCCGAAGTCTGCATGCAGAAACCCAGAGGTCAATAAGCGCCACCACTCATTGTGCTGGGCCACACTCTGCGGATGATGGACCCAGTTTTCCATGAGGTTCTGGTTGCGCCAAGCGTAAATAGAAACACCCACAGTGATAAGGATAAGTATGATGGTGATGCTAATGGGAAAAGGCATGGTAACGATTATAGGTGTTGAGTATTAGCAGAAGTGTAAGGCAAGTGACTAACTAACTTAGCTATCCCGCTCAATCAATTGAATGGCTAGCGTTCTGAGTAAATCCTTCTTGTGGTTCATGGCATTCACTTCCTGCAGATGGTGCAAGGCCTTCTGGAAGTAATGGTTGACCTGGGTTTGGGTAATGTCCTGGATGTTGAGACGGTCATAGATGGCTTTCACGGCTTCTACTTTATCCACATCCGTTTTGCCCTGCCAGCTCAACAATTCTTTCTGTTCTGTGGCAGAGGCGCGTTCTAAGGCCGTTAATAGCAGGTAGGTTTTCTTATCTGAGACAATGTCCCCGCCTACGCGCTTGCCAAATTTGGCCTGCTCCCCGTACACGTCCAGTAAATCATCCCGTAGCTGGAACGCTAAACCCATGTTAATGCCAAATTCCTTTAAATGCTTGGCATCTTCAGCATGGGCGTTGTTTAAGAGCGCGCCCAGTTCTAAACTAAAGCCTAGCAAGACGGCCGTCTTCAGTTTAATCATCTCCAAGTACTCGGCAATAGTCACGTCTTGGCGGGTCTCAAAAAGCATGTCCAGTTGCTGACCTTCGCAGACTTGGGCGGCACAGGTACTGAACAATTGCAAAGCGGTAGGTAGTTTGGCAGGCTCAATACCTAAGAAGTACTCATAGGCCCGCACCAGCATTACATCTCCAGAGAGAATAGCCACGTTGGTGTTCCATTTCTCATGCACCGTGGCCTGTCCTCTACGAATGGGGGCTTGGTCCATGATGTCATCATGCATGAGCGTAAAATTGTGGAAAACCTCAACCCCAATGGCGGGCATTACCGCTTTTTCTACGTCATCCTCAAACAGATATGCGCCAAGCAAAGTAAGCAACGGACGGATGCGTTTGCCACCCAAAGCCATGATATACTGGATGGGCTCATACAGCTCTCTAGGGTTTTCACCATACTGGAGCGTGGAAAGGGTTTGGTTGATTCTCTCGGAGAATTGGGAGATATCCACAGCGGTATTCTTTAATGTGTTGTCAAGAAGGTAGCTAAAAGAAGTGCTGCCTCTGCTTTAGATTCAAAGCTACAGTAAAATAAGGAAACGGGCTGTTTTGTTTAGCCAAACAAGAAAAAAGCGTTTTTAGCCTCTTTCCTGGAAAAGAAGCCAAAAACGCTTTACGTGTTTAGTGTTACTTATTTCTTGACAGTATCTATCAACTCCAGGTCAATGGTACGGTCCAGAATGTTGGCGGCCTTCACCTCTACAATTACCTCATCCCCGAAGGAAATCATGCGCTTGTTGCTGCGGCCAATGATGCGGTAGTTAGCCGAGTCCAGTTCGTAGAAGTCGTCCTGCAGGTCTGCCAGACGAATCATGCCTTCGCACTTGTTCTCTTCTATCTCCACATACATGCCCCACTCGGTCAAGCCAGAGACAATTCCTTTGAACTGCTCGCCAATGAAGTTGTTGATAAACTCCACCTGCTTGAACTTGATAGAGGCCCGTTCTGCGTCTGCAGCCCGTTTCTCCATGTCTGAGGAATGCAAACAGCGTTCCTCAAACTCCTCCACATCGGCACTGTCCTGACCATGCGTGTACCGGTCAATAAGACGGTGCGCCATCATGTCTGGGTATCTTCTGATAGGCGAGGTAAAGTGCGAATAGTGCGCAAACGCCAGTCCAAAGTGCCCTTCTGGCTCTGTAGAGTACTTGGCTTTGGCCATGGTCCTGATGGCCAGGCTCTGGAGCACGTTCTGCTCAGGCTTGCCTTCAGTTTGGTCTGCCAGGCTGTTCAACTCCTTAGAAATGTCACGGCCTTCGCCTAAATCCAGGTTATAGCCAAACTTGCGCGCGAACATAGAGAAGTTCAAGAGCTTTTCTGGGTCTGGGGCGCCGTGCGTACGGTACACCATGGTCAGTTTGTTCTTGCCTTTCTTGATGTGGTACACATGCTCGGCCACGTATTTGTTAGCCAAGAGCATGAATTCCTCAATGAGTTTATGCGCATCCTTGCGCTCCTTGATGTAGAGAGACAATGGCTTGCCATTCTCATCCAGCTTGAATTTCACCTCAATGGTTTCAAAGTTCACGGCGCCGTGCTTAAAGCGCTTCTCTTTGAATTTCTTGGCCAGTTCATTCAGCTTCAGAATTTCGTCTTTGTAGTCGCCTTCGCCGGTTTCAATCACCTCTTGGGCGTCTTCATAGGCAAAGCGTCTGTCTGAGTGGATGATGGTACGGCCAATCCAGTAGTCATGGATTTTGGCGTTCTCATCAATCTCAAACACTACAGAGAAGGTAAGCTTGTCTTCATTGGGTCTAAGCGAACAAAGGCCATTGGACAAGCGCTCGGGTAGCATAGGGATGGTACGGTCTACCAGATACACAGACGTGGCTCTTCGGTAGGCTTCCTTCTCCAGTTTGGTGTTGGGCTGAACGTAGTGTGTTACGTCGGCAATGTGCACGCCAATCTCCCAGTTACCATTTTCCAGTTGACGCATGCTCAAGGCATCATCAAAGTCCTTGGCGTCTGCGGGGTCAATGGTGAAGGTGGTCACGTCCCTAAAGTCACGGCGCTTGGCAATTTCTTCCTTCGTGATACCCTCCGGAATGGCATCCGCCTCCGCTTCCACGCTTTCGGGGAATTCAAACGGTAGTCCAAACTCCGCCATGATGGCGTGAATCTCAGCGTTGTGCTCACCAGCTGGGCCAAATACCCTGATGATTTCACCCGTCGGGCTTTTCTTAGGGTCTTCTGGCCACTCGGTCACTTTCACCAATACCTTGTCGCCGTCCTTGGCGTCTGCCAGGTTGCGTTCGCCCACAAACACGTCAAAGTACATGCGTTTCTGGTCAGGCACCAAGAAGCCGAAGCCCTTGCCCATTTGCAGACGGCCCACTACTTCTTCGCGCTCGCGCTTGAGTACTTCCACTACTTCGCCCTCGGGCCGGTCACTAGGCTTACGACCGCGTCTCACGGCCACACGCACGGTGTCACCGGTCATGGCAAACATGAGTTTCTCTGTAGGGACGCGCACGTCCTGCTCAGAGTCCTCACAAATCACGTAGGCGAAGCGTCCGTTGGCTAGGTCTACCTTGCCAATAAGCGTCTCACTACCGCGTCCGCTAAAGCGGGTGGAGGTAGTGCGTCTATCACCGCGGTCACCGGCATCCTCGCGTTTGGGACTGCGCGTGCGCTCCCCTTTAAAGTCTGGGTTGAAGACGTAGGCATCGTTCTGCAAATGCACAATCTCGCCGGTCTTCCGCAGGGTTTTAAGCAGGGTGAATACCTCTTCGCGTCCGCGCTGGTCATTAATGCCCAGACGACGGTGCAGTTGGCGGTACGTGAATACTTTCTCTGGGCTCTGGCTGAAGATGTTAATCAACACCCCCGCCGAAATCTGACCCACGTTTGGTCCGTCTTTCTTTCTAGAGCCTCTTTTATCTTTGGAGGCCGAGCCTCTGTTGTTGCTTGTTCTTTCGGACCGTGGGGCAGATGGCCCCTTTTCGTTACGGTCTCTTCTTTTTCTTTCCATTATTACTAATTACAAATTGTATCTGGCAGACGTACTTTTTCTAAGACGGCCTGCCGAGGTATCGCTTTTCTTGCAAGCGATGGGAACTCCAGCAAATGAATGGTTTGATTGCTGATTCAATGGAGAACCTTGGGATAATCGTTTTTGGCCTGTTTTGCTAAAAGTAGGCTAAAAACGGAAGCTTTGAGCGCTCCGCAAATATATCTATTCGTCTATACTTGCTTTTACTGCTTTTCGTTTCTCTTGGGCTGTTAAAATATCATTAACATCACCTTTGGGGATAGACTGAAGCAAGGTCTGGGTATAGGCGTGCTGTGGCTTTTCAAATACCTGCTGGGCGGGTCCTTGTTCCACTATCTGTCCTTGGTGCATCACAAAGATGCGGTCGGCCATGAACCTGGCGACGGCCAAATCATGGGTGATGAACAGGTACGTGATGTTGAACTCGCGCTTAAGACGGTTGAGAAGATTGAGCACTTGTGCCTGCACAGAGACGTCCAATGAAGAGACTGCCTCATCACAGATGATACACATGGGCTGGAGCGCTACGGCGCGGGCTATGTTGATACGCTGGAGTTGCCCGCCTGAGAATTGATGTGGATAACGGTTGAGGTGTTCTGGCAAGAGATTCACAGTCTGCAACAATTCTAACACGCGCTGTTCCCGCTCTTGCCGGTTCTTTAACACCCCGTGCACCTTCATTGGTTCCATGATGGCATCACCAATGGTCATGTGCGGATTGAGCGCCGAGAACGGGTCCTGGAAGATAATTTGGAAGTCCTTCCGGCGTTTCCTGAGTTCTTTAGAGGACAGGTTTTTCCACGCGATGCCATCCAGCAGAACATTCCCATTGGTAGGCTCCACCAAGCGCAACAAGGCTCGTCCCAAGGTAGTTTTTCCACAGCCAGACTCTCCTACCAGCGCTACTGTTTCACCGGGGTAAATCTCAAAAGAAACGCCGTCCACTGCTTTAACCACTTCCTTGGATTGTAAGAAAATAGAACGCCTCACCGGCAGATGCACTTGTAAGTTCTCTACTTGAATAAGCGGAGTGATATCAGAGTCAGATAGAAAAGATACGGTGGATGATTCTGCTTCTATCTGAGATTCCAATGTCACCTTTTTGCCTTCTATAAAATCAGCTACCGTAGGAAGCACTTTAGTGTGAGTATGCAAAGAAGGTCGGCATGCCAATAATCCTTGGGTGTATGGATGCTGGGGATTGGTAAGTATGTCTAAGACAGTGCCCTGTTCTACTACTTTGCCTTGGTACATCACCAACACTCGGTCGGCTATCTCTGCCACTACGCCCAAATCATGCGTGATAAAGAGCATGGACATGTGGCGTTTCTGGCAGATTTCGCGGAGCAAATTCAAGATGGAGGCTTGCACAGTGACGTCTAAAGCGGTGGTAGGCTCGTCTGCTATTAAGATGGACGGATTACAGGCTAAGGCCATGGCGATCATGACCCGCTGTTTCTGCCCACCGGATAGCTCATGTGGATAAGCGTTGAATTTCTTGGCTGGATCAGGTAGTTGTACTAACTCGAATAACTCAATGGCACGTTGCTTGGCCTCTTTCTTGGAGATGGGAAAGTGGATGAGGAGGGCCTCGGCCACTTGCTTTCCACAGCGCATGATGGGGTTCAAAGAAGACATGGGCTCTTGAAATACCATGGAAATCTCCCGCCCCCGTATCTTCTGGAGTTCCTTCTCCTTCAACTGCAGTAAATCTACTTCGCCTAATTGCTCAGATTGAAAAATGGCCTGCCCACCAGTGATGTGCGCGGGCGGTGTGTTCAGCAATTGTAGCAGCGCCAGAGAGGTGGCTGTTTTGCCTGAGCCCGTCTCTCCTACTATAGCCAAGACCTCGCCTTTCTGAAGCGTGAAGTCAATCCCTGCCACGGCCTTGGTGCGCGCGCCAGCTGTAGAAAACTCAATTTCTAAACCTGTGACAGAAAGAAGCGGCGGCGCGTGTAACACAGATAGCTCGGCAAAAAGTAGAAAATCAAAGGTATGAAAATAGAATAACCCGCTGGTTCTAAGGACAGGACTAGGTAATGTTTAAAAATTAGGGGTTTCCTATACAACTAAAATAGCCAAACCTAAGTATGCCACAATACCCCTGTTCAAGGACTCCCCCCTAAAATTAAATATCTCACACAAATTGTATATGAAACACATTCACTACTTAACCTCACTTTGCCTAAAAACAGCCATTGTAGCCGTTTTATGCACGTTCCTCTCCTTCTCTGCCTCGGCGCAACATGTATACAAGAACGCTTTCCGGACGGGTGTAGGTTTTGCTTACATTGTGGAGGGAGATAACAGTGGGGCCTTGTTCTCTAACCAGTACAGCCGCGAGCTGACGGACAGATTAAACTTAGCCATCTCTGGTGAGTATTTAAGCTCGTCCAGGTATGACCAAGGCAAGAAAATCTTTACGTCCAGAAAAGCCTTCGTCATGTTTGATGCCTCCATGTACTTTGACCTGTTGGAGAATGAGAAGTTCACCATTAAGATTGGCGCAGGGCCAGCCGTACGCAGACGCTCTGAGCTAGATTTGGCCAAAGGGGCCCTAGGCGAAAACACAACGCCGGGTTCTACTCCTGATGAGCAGTTCATCCACAGCCGGGAAAGAGACTTCGGAGGGAAGATTGCCTTGGAGAACGACTTCTTCAGTGACAACCGCCTGTTCTTCGGGTGGAGAGCCACGGGCTACATCTACAACAAAGGAACCTCTATCTTCTCTGTAGGATTAAACATGGGCTACTCGTTCTAGAGCCAAACCAACTTATCTTAAACGAAGAAGCGTTTTTGGCCTACTTTCCAGAAAGTAGGCCAAAAACGCTTCTTCGTTTATAAGCAATCCCTTACGCTTGGGCTTGTACGGTAGGCTCTTGGTTCAGGAATCTATTCTGGTTGAAAACGATGATCAACACGCCCACAAAAATGGCGGCGTCTGCCACGTTGAAGATTGGCCACAATGACATGGGCGTTCCGCCAATGATGGGAATCCAGTGCGGCAGGATACCTTCCCAAATGTCCAGGTAGAACATGTCAATCACCTGGCCGTGCAACCAAGGCGTTACCACCCCATATGGGGCGTTGTCAAACCACACACCATAAAAGGTACTGTCAATGAGGTTGCCAATGGCACCACCCAAGATGGCCGCTACGCACCAGACCAAGCCTTTGTGCGCCCTGGTCTTCACCAGATAGTACACCAAATACCCAATGCCCACCATGGCCACCATTCTGAACAGAGTAAGAATCAGTTTGCCGTAGTCAGAGCCAATCTCCACCCCAAAAGCCATGCCCGGGTTGAGTGTATAGTGCAGCTTAAACCAGTCGCCAAAAACCGGAATCTCGCCGGGCAGGCCCATCTGCATGTTATAGTGGACCAGCATCTTCACGGCCTGGTCAATGGCGATCACCAGTAAGGTGAGCAGGTAGTATTTTGTGTACTTCATGTGAGAAGGTTAACCTTCGTTTTTGGCCTGTATTCTAGAAATGAGGCCAAAAACGAAGGGCAAGTATAGTCAAATGTAGGAGTTTAACGGGCTACTTCTATGCGAACCGGCAAAGAAAAACCTTCCATGTCCAAGACGGTGGCATCTCCGTCGGCAAAGCTAGGTACCAAGGCTAGGTCTACCGCTTGAACTTCCTCGGCAATGTAATTGCCAAACAATTGCAAGGCGGCGCGCACTTCTTCCTGTCCGTCCTGGATGTAGACCTTGATTTTGTCTTGCACTTCCAGACCGCTATCCTTGCGCAGGTTCTGCAGACGGTTCACCAGCTCGCGGGCCATACCTTCCAGACGCAACTCCTCGGTGAGGGTGATGTCCAAGGCCACGGTGATGGTGCCCTCTGAGGCAACCAGCCAACCCGGGATATCCTCCGACATGATTTCCACGTCCTCGCGGCTCAGCACGGTGGTGTCACCGTCCACGGCAATCTCAAAGAAACCCTCGCGTTCCATACGGGCGATGTCCTCTTGCCCCATGGCTTGAATCTGCGCGGCTACTATCTTGAGCTTAGGCCCAAACACCTGGCCCAGACGCTTGAAGTTTGGCTTGATTTTCTTCACCAAGATACCGGTCGTGTCTTCCAGGTATTCTAAGCCTTTCACGTTCACCTCAGAGAGAATCAGGTCTTCCACGGCCTGTAGCTGGCTCTTCATCTTGTCATCCAGGATAGGCACCAAGATACGGCTCAAGGGCTGACGCACTTTTATCATCTGCTTCTTGCGCAGCGAGTGCACCAGTGAAGATACGCTTTGCGCCAGCTGCATGCGCTCTTCCAAATCTGTGTCCACCAGGTTCTCATTTACCAGCGGGAAACGCTCCAAGTGAACAGACTCTGACAGGCTGCGTCCACTCACGCGGTTCAAGTCCAGGAACAGGCGGTCCATGTAGAATGGCGCGATAGGCGCTCCTAACTTGGCCACGGTCTCCAAACATGTGTACAGCGTTTGGTAGGCTGCCTTCTTGTCTTGGTTCAGCTCACCTTTCCAGAAGCGTTTGCGGTTTAGGCGCACGTACCAGTTGCTCAACTCATCGGCCACGAAATCCTGGATGGCCCTGGCCGCTTTGGTAGGGTCATAGTCATCAAAGTAGCCTTCCACTTCCCTAATCAATGTGTTCAGGCGCGAGATAATCCAACGGTCACTTTCGGTGCGCTGGCTTACTGGCACTTCATCCTCTTGGAACGTGAAACCATCCAAGTTGGCATACAGCGCGAAGAACGAATACGTGTTCTGTAAAGTCCCGAAGAAACGGCGCTGTACTTCAGTGACTCCATCCAGGTTGAACTTGAGGTTATCCCAAGGTGGCGCATTCACAATCATGTACCATCTGGTGGCATCCGGACCAAAACGGCCGATGGTCTCAAACGGGTCAATGGCGTTGCCCAGGCGCTTGCTCATCTTATTGCCGTTTTTGTCCAGCACCAGACCGTTGGCAATTACATTTTTGAACGCCACACTGTCTTCCAGCATTACCGCTAGGGCGTGCAGGGTAAAGAACCAGCCACGGGTTTGGTCTACGCCTTCGGCGATGAAGTCTGCCGGGAAGTTGGCCTTGAACTTATCATGGTTGTCAAACGGATAATGCCACTGTGCGTAAGGCATGGCGCCCGAGTCAAACCAAACGTCAATCAGGTCGGTCTCGCGTTGCATCGGCTCGCCTTTGGCAGTTGCCAAGATGATGTTATCCACATAGGGTCTATGCAGGTCAAAGCCATCATAGTCAATGTCCGTCAAAAAGAATTCCTCGCGGGGCTCTTCGGTTCCGGTTGGGCTCAAGACAAACTCACCGGCGAACTCAAACATGTTGTTCGCCTCGTGCTCATCCTTGGTGCCGGTATGCACGGGCTTGGGAGCCGGCTTGCCTTTGCGCAAAGGATTCTCCTGCATGAAACCTAACTGGATACTGCGCTCAATCTCTTTGTCCAACTGCGCCACTGACCCAATGCAGATTTCCTCGGAGCCGTCCTCAGTGCGCCAGATAGGCAACGGCGTTCCCCAATAGCGGGAGCGCGACAGGTTCCAGTCCACCAGATTCTCCAGCCAATTGCCAAAACGGCCGGCGCCGGTAGACTCTGGTTTCCAGTTGATGGTCTTGTTCAGTTCTATCAATCTTGCCTTTACCGCCGTGGTCTGGATAAACCAGCTGTCCAGCGGGTAATACAGGATAGGCATGTCGGTGCGCCAGCAGTGTGGATAGCTGTGCTCGTATTTTTCTACTTTAAACGCCTTGCCTTCTTCTTTAAGTTTGATAGAGATTAGGACGTCTGTGCTTTTATAGTCTTTAGAAGTCTCGTCTAGCTTGTCATAGTTCTTAACCGGCATTCCGGCAAAGTCCGTA
Organism: Rufibacter sp. DG15C; assembly: GCF_001577755.1. Taxonomy (NCBI): domain Bacteria; kingdom Pseudomonadati; phylum Bacteroidota; class Cytophagia; order Cytophagales; family Hymenobacteraceae; genus Rufibacter; species Rufibacter sp. DG15C. The sequence continues at coordinate 1,524,775 of NZ_CP010776.1, read as the reverse complement.
ATTTCCTGCACAAAGCGCCCTTGGCGGTTCACTATTGGAGAAGGCTTGCCGTTCTCATCAGTTACTAACAGCGCCGGGATGTCATTCTGGGCGGCTACTCTAAAGTCATCGGCGCCAAACGTGGGTGAGATGTGCACAATACCGGTACCATCCTCGGTGGTGACAAAGTCGCCAATGACCACCCTAAACGCGGGCTTGTCCGGCTGAACGTAGGGCATCAACTGCTCATAGGTCACATCTTTGATTTGCTCGCCGGTGAACTCCTGTAATATGTGGAAAGGAATTACTTTATCCCCAGGTTTAAAGTCCTCAAAAGAAGCTTCTTTGGCTTTCTCTGAGAAGTACTTACCCACCAGGTCTTTGGCCAATACGACCGTGATAGGCGCAAACGTGTACGGATTGAAGGTCTTTACCTGCACGTACTTGATGTTTTTACCCACCGCCAAAGCCGTGTTAGCTGGAAGCGTCCAGGGCGTAGTTGTCCACGCCAGGAAGTAGTTGTCTTGGCTGTGCTGGAACAGGAACTCAGACTTTTCGCTCTGCTGGATTTTGAACTGCGCCACTATGGACGTGTCCTTCACGTTGCGGTACGTGCCTGGCTGGTTCAGCTCATGCGAAGACAAACCAGTACCGGCCGCTGGAGAGAACGGCTGGATGGTGTAGCCTTTGTAGAGGTAGCCTTTGTCATAGAGTTTCTTGAGCAGGGCCCAGTTAGACTCAATGTATTTGTTGTCAAAGGTAATGTAGGGGTTATCCAAATCTACCCAGTAACCCATGCGCTCGGTGAGGTCATCCCATTGGTCCTTGAACCGCATTACGGTCTCACGGCAACGGGCATTGTACTCTTCCACCGAGATAGTCTTACCGATGTCTTCTTTGGTGATGCCCAGTTCTTTCTCTACCTGCAACTCAATGGGCAGGCCGTGGGTGTCCCAACCGCCTTTGCGCTGTACCTGAAAGCCCTGTAGGGTTTTATACCGGCAGAAAATGTCTTTGACGGCGCGGGCCATCACGTGGTGAATACCCGGTGCGCCGTTGGCAGAGGGCGGTCCTTCATAAAACACAAAGGTCTCCTGCCCCTCGCGGGTTTCCACTGATTTCTCAAATATGCGGTTCTGCTTCCAGTAGGCTCTCACCTCTTCGGCAAGATTCGCATAGTCCAGTTGTTTATACTCGTTATACTTCACCTTTCTTCTCCGTATCTAGGTTGGTCGTTTTCTTAATGTCTTCAGACAAGGCTTCGTTCAGCTCTTCAGCGTCTTGGGTATAAAGCTCGTCATAATCTTCAATTGGGGCATCTGACTCATGGATATATTTTCCTTTGTCAAAACTCACCAGCAAAGCGGGCAGTACAATCAGGTTGGTGAACAGGGCAATGAGCAAGGTCAAGGCCATCAACACGCCCAAGGCCTTGGTGCCGCCAAACTCTGAGAAGGCGAAGATACCAAACCCGAAGAACAATGTCACCGTGGTGTAAATCATACTGGTTCCCGCCTCCACAATACTGGTACTGATGGCCTTCATCACATTGAACCCGTTGGCCACCAGCTCATGCCGGTAGTAGGCCAGAAAGTGCACCGTGTTGTCTACGGTTATCCCCAGGGCAATGGTGAAGATAAGCGCCGTGCTGGGTTTGAGAGCTATGTTGAAAAAGCCCATGAACCCACCCACTATCAACAGAGGAATCATGTTGGGAATTAAGGTAATAATCACTGATTTTGACGTCCTGAACAGGAAAACTACAATCAAAATCACCGCCACGAACGCTTGCAACAAGCTGGAGCCCAGGCTGTCTATCAAATACTGGTTACCTTTTATAAACAACAGCGTGGTCCCCGTCAAACTCACTGACTGCTTGCGGTCACTGTCCGCCCGCGTGAAGTTCATGGTGTTGCCCTCCTCGGTAATCTTCACATCGTCCCCGCCCCAAATCTTTCTAATCTCAGGTTTGATTTTGTTGATGATAAGCGAGTCCAACTCCTGCGAGCCCACGTCGGCTACTTTTAAGGAGATGCGCGCCTCCTGCCCGGTGCTGTCCACAAAGTTTCGGAGCAGTTTCTGTGTCTCGGCTTTGGGTTGCTTGGCCAGGTAACTGAAGATGAAGTTCCGCTCGGTATTATCCGGTAGTCTAAACGAACTTTCGTCCCCATTATAAAAGGATTGTGTAGCCGTCTTCACTAATCCCACAATGGAAATTGGCGTGGTTAGAATGGGCTGAGTCTGCAGGAAGTTTTCCAGCTCCTCCATCTTGCGCAGGTTGGGCAATTTGAGCACGCCCTGCCTCTGACCGGTGTTGACAACTATCTCCAGGGGCATGACGCCGTTGAAGTGGTGCTCAAAGAATTGAAGGTCTTTGTTCACACTGCTTTCCTCGGGCAAATCGTCTACCATGTAGGAAACGGCCTTCATTTTGTAGACACCCCAACTCCCAAGCACTACCAAGGCCAGTGTAAAACCATAGATAAGCCCGCGCTTTTTCAACACCAAGTAATCCATGAACTCCAGCAGTTTGGTGAGGGTGCGGGCGTCCAGGTGCTTGAGCTGTTTCTCGGTGGGAGGTTTCAAATAAATGAACACCGCCGGCACCAGAATGATAGACAGCAAGAAGGTCACAAAGGTGTTCACCCCGGCCACTACCCCAAACTCATAGAGAATAGCAATGTCTGTGAACATGAACACAATGAACCCGATGGCCGTGGTAGCGTTGTTGATGAAAATCACCAGGCCCAGTTTGCTGATGACCCGCGCCATGGCCAGCACCTGATTCCCGTGCTTTCTAAACTCTTGATGATACGTGGCCAGCAGGTACGTGGAGTTAGGCACCCCAATCACCACAATAATGGCTGGAATCAATCCCGTCAAAAGTGAGATTTTGTAACCCATCAAGGAAATAGTCCCCAACACCCAAATCACCGCCAGACTGATAATCAACAGCGGGAACACCACCGCCGAAAGGGACCGGAACGACAGATATAGCGTCACGCCCGTCACGACCAAGGCCAGCAACAGGAACAGTTTCATTTCATCCGCTACCTTGGTGGTCATGATGGCCCGCACAAACGGAAGCCCCGCCAAGTGCAGCTTGATTTTGGTCTTGGCCGAGAAATCATCTGTGAGCGTCATGATGTTGTTCATCACGGATGCTCTTCTAGAAGAATTAAGGTACGCCGGGTCTACCGTGATGGCCAAGAGCGTCGCGCCCGTTTTCTGGTTGATAATCTGTCCGTCGTAGAAATGGAGTTCCCGTACCTTTTTGAGCAAGGAATCCAGTTGCTTCTGGTCTTGCGGGAACGGCTCAAAGATTTTGCTGGTAGTAAACTTACGCTCTACCGTGTCTTTGGAGATGTTGATTAAGTTAGGCAGCGAGATGACCGCCGTCACGCCTTCCACATCATTCAGGTTCTTGGAAAGGTTGCTCAGGTGCTTGAAGTTGGCCAGTTCATAGACGCTGCTGTCCTGCATGCCCGCCACCAACACGTTTCCGTCTTCTCCGAATTGGTCATGGAACCGGTTAAAGTACACCATGTCTGGGTCATCTTGTGACACCACCTTGGCAAAGTCATAGGTCATTTCTACGTCCTTGGCCTTGTAAGCCATAAACGCGGTCATGACGGCTAACAGCGCTATTAGGGGTAAGCGCTGCTTAATTATAAAAATCGCGAGTCTAGTCCACATAATCCTCAATAATCCGGCAAAGGTACGGAATAATTGGGTGGTGAACGGTCACCTATGGGAAACCTCCATTTTTGGTCTATTTTCCAGAAAACAGCCCAAAAACGATGTGAGCCTTATAACCCCTGCGTGCAGTAGCCGTTCCTGAGGTTTGAGATTGGCTAAATCTTTCCTTTCTTGTCTTTGCACCTAACGCCTTCCTCTATGACGCCTACCCGCATTGTCTCCGTCACCTATCAACCCTTGGACCTGGACCTAAAAGAGCCTTTCGCTATTGCCACCGGCACCCAGTATCAGGTAGAGAATGTTTTGATAAAGGTGGATCTGGCCGACGGTACCGTGGGCTTGGGTGAGGCTGCTCCCTTTCCGGCGGTGAACGGCGAAACCCAGACCACCACCCTGGGCGCTTTGGTGGTATTGGAAACGCATTTGGTCCATCAGGACGCGCGGGAATGGCGGACGCTCGCGAAGAAGTTAAATGAAATTGCCCACGAAGCGCCCGCCGCCCGGTGTGGATTGGAGATGGCCCTGCTGGATGCGCTCTGCCAGCATTACAAAATTCCCTTGTATGTTTTCTTCGGGGGAGCGGGCACCCAGCTGGAAACCGATTTGACCATCACCGCCGGAAACGAAACCCACGCCGCCGCCTCTGCCAAATCCATTGTGCACCGCGGCTTCTCTACCATCAAGGTTAAGACTGAAGGCACCGATGTGGATTATGATTTCAAGAGAATTGAAGCTATTCACAATGCGGCCCCGGGGGTTAACTTGATTATTGACGGTAACTGCGGTTATGATTTGACCCGGGCGCAGGACTTTGTCCACCGTTTACAAGTGGCTCAAATACCGGTTGTGTTGCTAGAACAACCACTTCCCAGAGAGAATTGGGACGACCTGAAGCTGTTGGCAACTTCCTGCCCTTTCCCCATTGCGGCAGACGAGTCGGCGCGAAGCGCCCCAGACGTAATTAGGCTGGCCCAAGACCGAAGCGCCGCCGTTGTCAACATAAAACTGATGAAATGCGGTGTACTGGAGGCTTTGGAAATGGTAAGCCTGGCTAAAGCCTATGGATTGCGCCTGATGATTGGCGGCATGGTGGAGAGCATCCTGGCTATGAGTTTCTCAGCGCACTTTGCAAGCGGTTTGGGTGGGTTTGACTTTGTGGATTTAGACACGCCTCTTTTTATTGCTGACCATCCGTTCACGGGCGGCTTCTCCCAAGACGGTCCGCAGTTGATGTTAGACAAAGACGCGCCAGGGCATGGGGTGAAGGTAGGATAGATGGGGATTCTCGTTTTTGGCCTGTTTTCTGGAAATGGGGCCAAAAACGGAAATCGTAGTTCTGGTTTCACTCTAGGGAGAAGGCTGGATAAGAGAAATGTGTTGTTGGTTTTGTAGAGACAATGGCAATACCTTGTCTCTCGCATCTTGCTTTATTCTGAAGATTTCATCTGCTGATGTAATCATCCCCCTACCCCCTTCAAAGGGGGACGAAATGCGTGGTTCGCTTTGTTCTCCTTCTTTCTTTTTATGCAAGATTTGTCTGCACTGAAGGTTGTGGGTAATCGGATTTAGCCATTCTCAGCTATCCACAATAAAAAAGGCTCTCCTGTAGAAGGAGAGCCTTTTCTGTAATTTCGTTTTTGGCTTATTTCCTAGGAAACAGGCTAAAAACACACACTTACAATTTCTCGAAAATACGCTTGAAGCTCACGGCGTCCCCAATGTACTGACGGAGTTCAGAGATGTGCATGCGCTTCTGCTCGCGGCTGTCGCGCTCACGCACGGTCACGGTGTTATTCTCTAAAGTCTCATAATCCACGGCAATACAGAACGGCGTGCCAATCAGGTCTTGGCGGGTGTAACGTTTACCAATGGCGTCGCGCTCTTCGTAAATCATGTTGAAGTCAAAGCGCAGGTCATTGAAGATCTCCATGGCCTTCTCGGGCAAGCCGTCTTTCTTCACCAGTGGGAACACGGCGGCTTTCACCGGGGCGATGGCTGGGTGGAACTTCAGGAAGGTACGGGTCTTGGTGTTTTCGCCTTCAGTGATTTCCTCTTCCTGGTAGGCGTTACAAAGCGTCATTAGGAACAAGCGGTCAGCGCCGACTGAGGTTTCCACTACATATGGTACATAGTTGCCGTACGGTTTGCCTTCCTCGTTGAGGTCGTTGTCAAAATACTGTTGCTTTTTGCGGCTCAGGTTCTGGTGCTGGGTTAGGTCAAAATCCGTGCGGGAGTGAATACCTTCTACTTCTTTGAACCCGAAGGGGAATTCAAATTCAATGTCCACGGCGGCGTTGGCGTAGTGGGCCAGCTTCTCGTGGTCATGGAATCTCAGTTTCTCAGCCGGAACGCCTAAAGCCTCATGCCAGTTCTTGCGCATGCCTCTCCAGTGCTGGTACCATTCCATCTCTGTGCCAGGGCGCACGAAAAACTGCATCTCCATCTGCTCAAACTCGCGCATTCTAAAGATGAATTGACGGGCCACAATCTCGTTTCTAAACGCTTTTCCAATTTGGGCAATGCCAAACGGTACTTTCATACGACCTGATTTCTGCACGTTAAGGAAGTTCACGAAGATTCCCTGTGCAGTTTCTGGGCGAAGGTAAATGGTGCTGGAGTCCTCGGCCACCGAGCCCACCTGTGTGGAGAACATCAGGTTGAACTGACGCACGTCAGTCCAATTGGAAGTGCCTGACACGGCGCACTTTATGTTTTCTGAGATAATGAGTTGCTGTACGCCTTTTAAATCTTCGGCCTCCAGCAGACGCCCCATTTCCTTTAGCAGGGACTGGGCCTTGTCCACATCTCCGGCTTTCTCGTACTCGGCGGCTTTGTCTTCCAGGAGTACGTCGGCACGGTAACGCTTTTTGGAGTCCAGGTTATCAATCATGGGGTCATTGAAGGAGTCAATGTGCCCAGAGGCCTTCCAGGTAAGCGGGTGCATGAAGATGGCGGCGTCAATGCCCACCACGTTCTGGTGCAGTTGGGTCATGCACTTCCACCAGAGCATCTTGAGGTTGTTCTTGAGCTCAACCCCGTTCTGCCCATAATCATAGACGGCCTGCAGGCCGTCGTAAATCTCGCTGGACGGAAACACGAAGCCGTATTCCTTGGCGTGCGAGATAATATCTTTCAATTGTGCGTTCTCTGTTGTCTTCTCAGTAGTGCTCATGGCTGCAAATATAGAGGTTTCTGTGGCACTTTCCCCAAACGCGGCGGTCGGGGCTTTTCAGTTCTGCTACTTATTTTCTTTATTTCCGTACGTACTTCCTGTTACCAAGAAGCTCATTTGCAGGGCGCTCCCTTATTTTAGTGTCTCACCTTTTAACTGGCCCTGCAGATTTAACAATTAAGTAACATTGGGTTTCTTCTGTTCTAGTAGCTTTGGTAGTTTTTATTTTATCTCACCTGTTTTATGTTTGGATTAGAGACTGACTTGCTCCTCCTCCTATTGCTGTGTTTGTTTGCCGCCTGCGCCTTTGAATTTGTCAATGGTTTCCATGACACGGCCAACGCAGTAGCCACCGTTATTTACACCAACTCGCTGCGCCCTTGGGCAGCCGTGGTATGGTCTGGCTTTTGGAACTTCATTGGCGTGTTTGCCGGTGGTATTGGGGTGGCCATGGGGATTGTGTACCTACTGCCCATTGAGACGCTCATTGACCAGGATGTCTGGCACGGCGTGGCCATGGTGGGTGCCCTCTTGATAAGCGCGATTGTCTGGAATCTGGGTACCTGGTACTACGGCCTTCCTTCTTCCAGCTCGCATACCTTGATTGGCTCTATCCTTGGGCTGGGTATTGCCTTCTCTTTGCTGCCTTCTTCTAACGGCGCCACTTTTGCCTGGGACGAGGCCACCAAAACCGGCATGTCCTTGATCGTTTCACCATTCTTAGGTTTCACGTTGACGGTATTCCTAATGTTTATCCTGAAGCGTTTCGTGAAAAACAAAAGCATCTTCAAAGAGCCGCATAAACGCAAGGCGCCACCCTTGTGGATCCGTTTGATCCTGATTATCACGTGTACGCTGGTGTCTTTCTTCCATGGTTCTAATGACGGCCAGAAAGGCGTGGGTCTGGTGATGTTGATTCTGATTGCCATTGTGCCTACGTACTTTGCCCTGGACAACAGCCGTGACCCATTTGAGATGCAAGGTTCTATTGCCAAGGTAGAGCAGGTGTTAGGGAAAGTAAACATGGCCACTTTATCTGCTACTGATAAAGAAGAGATGTCCAAACTGAACGCTGAACTAGCTGAGATGAAAGGCATTTTTGCTGCCAATCAAAACTTGAAGACCCTCCCGAAGGACACTCGTTTTGCGTTGCGCAGAGACATTCTTTTAATTACCAAAGGCACTAAAAACCTATTGGAAAGCAAAGATGTGAGCCTGAGCCCAAGAGACCGCGAAGAACTGGAAGAAGGTGTGAAAGGCATGCGTGCCTTCACAGACTACGCTCCTGACTGGGTGATCATGATGATCGCGCTTTCCCTAGGGATTGGTACCATGATTGGCTGGAAGCGTATTGTAAAGACTATTGGCGAGAAGATTGGCAAGGAGCATTTGACCTACGCTCAAGGCGCCTCTGCTGAGTTGATGGCGGCTAGCGTAATTGGTTTCTCTACGTTTATCTTTAAACTACCGGTAAGTACCACCCACATCTTGTCTTCCGGTATTGCCGGTAGTATGGTGGCCAACAAGGGCATCAAGAACCTGAACGCTGGCACCATCCGGAGTATTGCCATGGCGTGGGTGTTGACCTTGCCGGTTTCTATGTTCCTTTCTGGTTCTTTGTTCTTATTGTTTAGATGGATGCTGGGGTAAGGACTACCTTCTTATAAATTCAAAAGCCGCTCTGTCTGGAGCGGCTTTTTTTATGCCTAGTATTTTCTGGCTGCAGGATGGGATTGACTTGATTGCTGTTTTTGGCTTGTTTTCTGGAAAGGAGGTAGAAAACGGAATGCTGTTTTTATTCAACCCGAGCGCAGTCGAAAGATCTTATTATAGCTGGTTTGTGCATGCTATTTATTATCCCTGAGAAATCCTTTCATTCCGGTGCGCACTCACTTCCATGTTTCATCACTACCTCTTAGCGCTCACGACCGCGGGCCCTCGTCCTGTCCCTTCGCACTGCTGTTGTACTCTGGGCCTTTGACCCCGCCTGCGGCAACGAAACAACAGAGGCGCTCAGGGCCAGGACTGGTTTGGTTCCAGTTCTGCTGGCGCTTATAAGTAACTACCCTGTCTGTAGGCGAAGGCCGTTCCTGTCGGTGCAGAGGCATGCGTGCTGCGCACGGTTTGGTTTATCTGCCGTCCAGTGGCCATGGTTCAAGTCTGCGACTTGGACCCATGTTGGAGGCAGTTTGTAACTGCCGCGGGCTATAGTATTTAGTTTCAGGTTCTAAACTCAGAGTATTTTACAATTAACTGATTGTAAAGCCGAAAACTATCCAGACCGCTTTTAACCTAATTTCTGGAAAAGAGGCTAAAAACGAGTTGCATTTCTTGAGTCATACCTTGGGGACATCAGGACAAAATCTCTTCTATGCTTAAACAATAAAGGGAACCAGCAAATAAGCTGATTCCCTTTTTTTGATCTGAGTTATTATAATTCTTTAGAGCCTATTTAGGCCATCTTACTTCTAGGTCATCGTCCATGTGTACCCCGAAGTTGATGGCCAGCAGCTTGCCTTCTTCAAAGTACAGGTCAATCATCTCTTTCTCGTATGAAAGGCAGGTGACGTTGTTCTCAATGGTTTCTTTCTCCACGTTGGTGATGCCATGCTCTTTAAAGAGATTCTCCACCTCCTCTAGGCTCATATCAAACAGTTGCTTACCCCATAGTGTCACATTGGGGTTGGCGGTTTCAATGCAGCTTAAACGGTAGTCATCTTCTTTGTCAAAGTAGAAAGAGAAGCCGCTGTCCCAGTAATTCCAGGCCTTGTGCTCAAACTCGTCTTCCTCGTCTGACTCTTCTACTTCTTCTGGCTCGCCCATCAGCTCCTCCACGTCTTCCATGGTGATGCCAAATTTCAAATCTCCTATGCCCTCTCCTAGGCGTATTTCATTGTCGAATGCTTCGTTTGCTTCTTCCATAGTATTGCTCTTGATTGATGATGCCGTTTTTGGCTTACTTTTTATAAAACTACGCAAAAACAGAAACTCTGCACGCTCTGTTTTTGAATTCTTGTTTTTTGCGGAGGCCTTCCAATTTTTTTTCTTTTCCAGTTCTCAACAGTGTTCACACTGTATTTATGATAAAACAATTTTTCTTAAAAAGAATCTCTTTCATCATTAGCTCTGTTAGCAAGTGGATAAGTTTGGGTATCCCCAGTGCGGTTCTCAGCTTGTGTACAAAACAGGCTTTTCATGCACACTTTTCCTTTACGTTGTGAATTTGATTTTATTCTTGTTCAAGTACTTATCTGCCTTTTCCACCAATTCACAATTTGACCTGTTCAAAAGCCCTTTAGGTTATACATACGTGCATAACTCTTAAGAATTCTTGATTTTGTAAACGCTCATTCACACTTTGGTGGTTAACTACCCTCTTTATCCTGTGGTGATGTTTAGTTATCAGACTTATGCCCGATTTATTCCACTAGTTTCCCACAGGTTACCCACCACGAGGCTAAAATTCAATAGCAGTCATTTCTACTTCCCAGTTGGCGCGCACCTCTTGGGTGTCGGGCACCAATATTACGGGCTCAGGCAGGCGTCTGTCCTTCAACAAACCGTTGTCCCAGCGTCCGTTGCCGTTTTTGTCTACCAGAATCCTGATCTGGTATTTGCCCGGTTCCAGGTCCTGCCAAGTTTTGGACTTGATGTTCTTCTCAGTGAAGATGATCTTGCCTTCCTTCATTAGCAGCACCAGGTAATTTTTCTCAGCGGTTTTCAAGGTGATTTTTAAACTGCCGGTGGTGGCCTTGTCACTGATGCCTACTCGCTTGGTGCCTTTGGTAAATGGATCTCCTGTAAAAGGAAGCACCTTAGTAGTGTCAATGCTCACTTGTACGCTCTTAGCGGCTTTTATGGGAAGCTTTACGGTAAGTAGTGTTTGGTTTTCTGAAAGAGTGAAGTCTTTGGCAGTGGCTGTCGCTGCGGTGTTGAGTGAGTCTAAGAGTAAATTCACTGCGCCTGCTGGTTGGTTTACCTTGATGGGCACGTCAAATTTCAGCTTTAACTCTTCGCCGGGTTTAATGGTCTCACCGTTCACCAGCGTGAAGGTGTTGTTCTTTCTTGTGGCCTTGGCCCCGGCCAGCCTTACGGCCACCGTGTCTGTCTTAGTATTGCCGGCGCTGTCCTGCACCTGCACGCGCCAGGTTTTCTCTTGGGCTGCCACGGGGAACAATTGAAGCGTTTTGCCATTGTTGGTGAGCTGCCATTTGATTTCTTCGCCGGCGTCCTGTACCAGCGCACTGGCCAAGCCTTCATTATATTCTACTTCATATTGGTTGGCGAAGCTTTTTCTGGAAGCCAGAATGGGACTGGTATTATCCTGCAGGTGCAGTTGCAGGTTGGCAGTGGCGGGTTTATTGGAAATCTGGATGGGCTGCGCTAAGTAGGCTATCTGTTCCTTTTCACTGTCATAGCGCAGGTTGTTGTTGGTTTCTGTGAGCGCGTAGATGTGGTAGCTTCCTTCTTTGATGTTCTGGAATTTGTAATTCCCCGAAGAGTCTGACGTGGTCACATACAAGGGTCTGCCCTTCTGCACCTGTGCTGTGTCTTCGGCTTTGTAGAGGAGCACGTTGACTTCCTTGTTCAAGGTTGGACTGAACAGCTGTGTCACTTGCCCGGCTACACTCCCAGAGTCCAGCGTAGCGCCCGTACTAAAGGTGATGACTACCTGCCTGGCAGGGTTCTTCTCGGTGATGTCGCCAATGGCCTGCCTAAAGTTTAAACTGTAGGTGGTGTTGGCTTGCCACGGCTCCGTAAACTCCAATTCTATGGTGCCGTCCTTTATCTTAGTTTTGTAGGTATTCTCCGTGAAAGGTGCAATAATCAACTGTTGCGTGATTTCTGGGGCCTGGATGGCCTCATCAAACGTCAGCATGATTTTTTCTGGGCTAACGTTGGTCTGGCCGTTCTTTGGATAGCTAGAGACCAGCTTTGGCGCCACTATGTCTTTGTCCCCTCCCTCGGGGGAACTGATGCTGGCACATCCTTGTAGCAAGGCAACTGTTAGGGAAAGTATGGGTAGAAATGTTTTTTTCATGTTCTGTTTTAAAACGGAAATGACCTTATAGTATTCTATAAGGTCATTCTACTATACGGGTTTTCTGTAATTACTTTTTCTGGGCTATGAAAATCTGGCTGGAATAGGAGTTGTCATTGCGGTAGCCGTGCAGGTTAGATCGGAAGCCGGTCCAAAAAGGACTGAGCATCTTCATCTCGCCGTGCTTATACTTTTCACTCAACAGACTCACGTAGTAAGAATCCCAACGCATGGGTAGTACTTCTTTTAATTCAAGCTTGTGCTTTTTGAGGAGCTTCTGCATGCTGGCCTTGTTGAAGTGGTACAGATGACGCGGCACATCATAGGCGGCCCAGTCGGCGCCGTACTTTTTGGCATCGTAGGAATCAGCGTTGGGGACGGCAATCACTACATGCCCTCTTTTCTTAGTGGTTCTTACCAGCTCTTTTACCGTCTCGTTCAGTTTGTGTACATGTTCTAACACATGCCAGAGCGTAATAACGTCAAACGTATCGTCTGCAAACTGACTCAGATTCTCATGGTGCACTTTCTGCCCTAGTTTCTGCTCGGTTTGCTCTCTGGCCAGTTGGTTGGGCTCAAAGCCTTCTACCTGCCAACCATCCTTTTTACAGGCTTGTAGAAAGTACCCTACCCCACAACCGTAATCCAGAATCTTACCTTTCTTGGCCAGACTGTTGACTAGGTCCACTTTTTTCTTGACAGCCATGGACCGCACAAACCGGTAGGTCTTATTCAAAATCCCTTTGTCCGTGTCACTGTGCGAGATGTACGCCTCTGACGAATAATACGGACCTATGTGTTCTTCCTCTGGTCTGGGGTTGGTAAACTTGAGGCCGCAGCTGGTGCATTGCACAATCACAAAGCTCTCCTGCGAGACACTCTTATCCTGGACCACCAAGAAATTTTTCAGATCAGTTTTCTGGCAAACAGGGCACTGGTCTAGCCGTTCGTAGCTCATTTATTTTCCTAAGTAAACCATTAAGATAGAAATGTCTGCCGGAGAGACACCGCTTATTCTGGAGGCTTGGCCTAACGTTTCGGGTTGAATTTTGAATAGCTTCTCACGGGCCTCATTGGAGAGCGCCGGAATAGCTTTGTAATCTAGCCTGTCTTTGATAAGGTAGTTTTCCAATTCCTCCATTTTGGTGGCGAGTTGGTTTTCCTTCTCAATATAGCTGGCATATTTGATGGAAATCACTGCCTGCTCCAAACTGTCTGACAGGTATTTGCTCAAAAACAGGTTCAGGCTCTCAGAGGACTTCAGTAAATGCTCCAGCTCAATGTTGGGGCGCTTGAGCAAATTAGCTGCCTTGGCTCTTTCGCTGATAGGTGCAGATTCCATCTCCAGTAGCGTGGCATTCACTTCTTCCGGCTCTATCCCCTTCTGTTGTAAATACGCCAACACTTCTTTGGTCTCCTGGATCTTGCGCTGCACTCTTTCCAAACGGTCATCAGAAGCCAGGCCTAATGTATGGCCTTTCTCAGTGAGCCTGATGTCTGCGTTGTCTTGGCGCAATAAAATCCGGTGCTCCGCACGGGACGTGAACATACGGTAAGGCTCCTCGGTGCCTTTGTTTACTAAGTCGTCAATCAGAACACCTATGTAGGCCTCTGATCTTTTCAGAACGAACGGCTCTAAGTTATGCACCTTGTTGTGGGCATTGATTCCCGCCATAAGGCCTTGGCAAGCCGCTTCCTCATAACCCGTGGTGCCGTTGATCTGGCCCGCGAAGTAGAGGTTTTCCACGCGCTTAGTTTCTAATGTCAGGTTCAGCTGGGTTGGCGGGAAGAAGTCATATTCAATGGCGTACCCGGGTCTGAACATCTTGGCGTTCTCAAAACCTTGTATTTCACGCAAGGCTTTGAGCTGCACATCTTCTGGTAAAGAGCTGGAGAAACCGTTTACATACACTTCCACGGTGTTCCAACCTTCTGGCTCTACAAAGATCTGGTGACGGTCGCGCTCCGCGAAGCGGTTGATCTTGTCCTCTATAGAAGGACAATAGCGCGGCCCTAGTCCCTGAATTCTTCCTTTGAACATAGGCGACTGCTCAAACCCAGTTTTTAGAATCTCATGAACCTTGGTATTGGTATAGGTAATATAGCAGCTGCGTTGCGCTGGTAAGGCAGGGGTGTCAGTGTAGGAGAACTTAGAAGGATTCTCATCCCCTTTCTGCTCTTCCATCAAATCATAGTTCAAGCTACGTCCGTCCACGCGTGGAGGAGTTCCGGTTTTCATGCGGCCTGCCTCAAAGCCCAATTGCACAAGTTGCTCGGTTATACCTTTGGCAGATTTCTCTGCAGCGCGTCCTCCACCCAATTGTTTTTCGCCAATGTGGATGATGCCGTTTAGGAAAGTACCGTTTGTCAAAACCACGGCCTTCCCTTTTATTTCTATTCCTAAGCTGGTTTTGACCCCAATTACTTTGCCATCTTCTACCAATAGCTCTGACACCATTTCTTGCCAAAAGTCTAGGTTGGGCGTTTGCTCCAATGTCATTCTCCATTCTTCGGCAAAACGCATTCTGTCGCTTTGCGCGCGCGGACTCCACATGGCAGGGCCTTTGGACATGTTGAGCATTCTGAACTGGATCATGGTTTTATCCGTGACTATTCCGCTCATGCCGCCTAGGGCATCTACTTCTCGCACAATTTGTCCTTTTGCTACGCCACCCATGGCTGGGTTGCAGGACATCTGGGCAATAGTGTTCATGTTCATGGTTACGAGTAGTACTTTCGATCCCATGGTTGCGGCTGCGTGCGCAGCTTCACAACCTGCATGCCCTGCCCCTACTACTATAACATCATACTGTGTGAACATAGTGTGGATTACTGTGATGTTTCACGTGAAACATTGTTGATAACTGAGGTAAAACTATTAAAAGGTGTGTCTATAAACTTAATAAGCTCAAACACTCATCTTCTTTGGACTTCATTAATTCCTTCAATTCTGGGCTTTTATCATCAAATCCAAGCAGATGAAGAAGTCCATGAACCATAACTCTTTGGAGTTCTCTTTCTCGGGTAATGTTGAAAGAGTGGGCATTGTCCACAACCCGATCTATACTAATGAAAACATCACCTTCAATAACTCCTTCTATATCGGAATTATCAAAGGTGATGACGTCAGTGAGAGTATCGTGGTCTAGGTATTCTACATTCATCTGATGAAGATATTCATCAGAACAAAAAATGTAGTTCAAAGATTCTAATTCATAGGAATAGTTAGAGATAATTTTCTGTAACCATTCTTTGATCTTTTGTTCGTCTTTTACTTCAAACTCTATGTCCTCGTTAAAAAACTCAATGGGTGATTCAGGCATTTTCAATGTTGAAGGTTAAAGAAACGGTGCGTCCATCATTACTGAAAGACACATCATCACAGAGGTTGCGCATCAAGAATATGCCGCGGCCTCCTGGATTTTCTAAGTTCTCTGGGGCAGTTGGGTCAGACAAAGCATTAGGGTCAAAACCGCTTCCCTCATCCTCTATCTCAAACTTAAGCTGTTTAGGCTCTACAAATAAAGAGAGGTAAACGTTCTTGTCTTTATCAAATTTATTGCCGTGACGGATAGCGTTGTTGACAGATTCCGTAACAGCCACCATGATATTGCCATAGATATCATCTTCTATCTGGAATTTTTCGCGGGAGTTGTCAATGAAGCTCTCCACTATCCGAATGTTCTCAATGATAGAAGGAATCTGAATTTTTACTTGATTCATAATATGTTTAAAATATCTGAAATGTCTGCAAATCTAATACTAATAACCTAATTTTTTAAAATAAGCATCTACCTGTTTTTTATAATAAGGAGTAAATGCTGGTAAGCTCTCCCGGAGCGCTTCTGTTTGCTGTTGTTGGCGCTGTTTGTACTTCTGTAAAGACGCAGGAATACGGGCCGGAAGGTCTTTGGCCGTGTTTGCTTCCCGCTTCTCATCCAAATCCCGCTCATTGGCAGCCTTCTCTGCTTGCAACAAACGCGTCATAATTTCTTTCTGACGCGTTATTGTCTGCTCCGTAAGACGTTTATTAACGAGATCAGCCTCCGTTTGTTCCATGAGCTTGCCCAAATTGGACAGATTCTGACCCTGCTCCTTGCCGCCCGGCGAGGTGGACGCTGGTGTGATGTCTTTTAAGGCATTGCGCAATCGTTCCTGTTGAGCCGCCAACTTGGCCAAAGATTCTGATAAGGCCTTGCCCGACTGACCACTTTGCTGGAGTTGCTGTATCTGCTGGTTGAGTTGCTGCTGCATCTGACCCAAGGCGCCAGGTTGGTTCTTGCCGCTCTTGCCTTTCTTCTTGCCTGGACCGCTCTGTTGGGCCGCCATCATGGCCTGTTGCATCTGCTTCTGTACATCACTTAGCATCAAGGCCAGGTTGTTCATGGAGGTCATGGCTAGTTGCTGGTGGGTACCTGTCTTGGAGAGGTTGCGGTCCTTGATGGAGGCAGAGCTTTTGTCCATGTTGTCTTCCATCTCCCCAACTTCACGGGTCACGAACGACTGGATCTGGAACACGCGCTTGGCCAAAGAAAGGAGGCTGTCCTCAATGATCTTGGCATCGTCTGACAGTTTGAGTTGTTGCTGCGCTAGGTTGATGAAGCGGGGATCGCTTTGGTGCACGCTTCTAAAAGCCTTCATGAGGTTCTCTTGGTCGAAGGAAAGCGTCACCAGGTTCTCCAAAATGTCGCGCAGGTGGTCCAGGTTCTGTTGCATCTGTTCCATGTCCCCGGACATCTCCTCAGATTTCATCTGCTGGGCCATCTGCTGCATTTTCTGGGCGGCAGACTTCTGGGACTGGCTGGCCTTCTTGTACTGGCCTTTCTCCAAAGACTCCTGCGCGTTCTCCTGCTCCTGCTCTATCTGCTCTTCTAGTTTCTCTGAGTCTGGAATGGATTCTGGATTGTCTAGTTTCTCATTCTGCTTCTTCGCATCGTCTAAGGATTTTTGGGCATCCTTGAATTCTTTCTGTAGTTTCTTTTGCTCCTCTTGTAGGGCTTTCTCTGACTGGTTTTTGTCTAGTGACTTCTGTGAAAGCTCTTCCTGCTCCTTGGCAAGTTTCTCTAACTGCTGCGTGGTTTGGTCCAACTTCTGCTCTACCTGCAACTGTTGGAATAACTCCAGCAGGCGGTCCAATTCTTTCTGCAAGTTCTCTTCCTTCTGGTTGAGCTTGTCTAACAACGGTTGGATGGCGGCGGGGTTGGGCTGGCGTTGCTCCAAGAGTTTCTCGAGTTCATCGTAGAGTTTCTTAGTTTCCTCATCAAGCAACTCGTCCATCATTTTTTTGAGCTGGTCCCGTTTTTCGGCTATCTTCTCGTTTTCAGGCGAAAAACGCTCTTGCTGTTGGTTGAGTTGGTCATTGAGTTCCTGTAAAGAGGATAGGTCTTCCTGCAAGGCTTTCTTCTTCTCTGCCAGTTCCTGCAAGGCCTTCTTGTCCTGGAAGCTCAGCTCCCGTTTCAGTTTGGTCTTTTCCTCGTTCTGCTCCAGAGACTTCTTCAACTCCTCTGCCTTGGACAAAGAAGACTTTAACTGAGACTGCACCTTCTGCGAGGTGGCGTCAATGGACTTCTGCAGTTGATTGGGATCTGGGTAGGTAAACAAAAAGGTAGAGGTGCGGGCGCTCTTCGGCGAAGGTATCTGGTCGTTGTCCGTTACCTGCACAAAATATTCCACCTTGTCGCCGGGCTGTAATCGCAGTGGCTTCAGGTTGAACTGATGGAAATAGGCCTGGGTAGAAATGTTTCGGTTGAACGGCACAGAGATGGCTTGGTACCCGCCACTAACTTTTCCAGCCCGAGATACTTTATAATGTAAGGCCAGTCTGCTGAACCCGTAGTCGTCTGAGATGTTCCCGCCCACTACTAGATATGAGAACAGCACCGAGTCCCTGAATTGCTCCAGCGTAATCTCTGGGGCTCTGTCTGGGATGACCGTCACTTGGTAGTTGATTTGTTCCTTATTGGTGCTGTACTGATTGCGCAAGTGCATGCTGTACGGCTGACTTTCTAAAAACGTCTTACGTACCAAAAACTCATCATCGGTTTCAAGAGCTTTCAATCGCTGGCTAGGATTTTTAAAGTCTAACCACAAGGAATCGGCGTGCTCAGCGGCTAAACGCCAGGTCACCTGCGTCCCTTCAGGCACAGTAAGGTCTCCGGAGTTTTCCACAACCTCTAGGGGCTTGCGCAAGTAGCCCGGGAATCGCAATTCGGCTTTCAGGCGGCGCAGCGTGGGTCTGGGCACCACGGTGAGGTGTTTCTGGTCTGAGTAGAATCCGGCCCCAGTCAGCTGGAAATCCACAGTTTCTTCTACCGCTTTAAAATCATAGACATAGGTATTGTCTGGAGCTTTGCGCAAAGGAATCTCTCGGTCCTCCAGAACCAGCGCAATTTGCTCTGGCACTTTGTCTCCCTTGATGTTTACTTTTAATTGAAAGTCTTCTCCCCTAAAAGCCTGTAGGTTTTTGTTCAGGATTTCAAACTCAAACGGAGCCTTAGGGGTGTAATGCGTTTTAAAGTTGAGGATGCGCTCACTGCCTTGTACAAAGAAGCTAGGATAGATAAAGGCAAGGATGATGACCAAGGCAGATGGCAACAGCACATACTTCATGTATGGCTTGTTCTGCGTGAGCCGCACCCGCTCCGGAAACTTATACCCGGCCAACTCTTCTGAGCGCTGCTCCACGCTGGCGGCCACCAGATCATTCTCTGCTGCCTGCTGCCGTAGCTGTAACAAGTTCAGAAGCCGGTCCTGGATTTCGGGGAAGTACGTGGTGACCTGTTGCGCGGCCTGCTCATCTGATAACAGCTTCTTTAAATTCGCTAACGCCATAAGCGGTGTCCAGAGCCAGCGCCCCACGGCAAAAACAGTAATGGCTAAGAATGAGAACAGAAGGAACGCTCGTATCTCCGGCTGGAAGTAAAAGAAGTACTCCAGCAGGGTGAAGAGCAGGAAGAAGGAAAGCAGGAGGCCTGCGGTGAGAAGGGCGCCTTTGAGCAGTAAATTCAGATAGAACTTACGTTTAAAGGCCTGAAGCTGCTGTAATACAGTATGTAAGGAACCGGCAGCCTGCATGGTTTTTGGTTGTTTTGGAAAAAATAGCCCAAAAACGGATTGAAAAAAGGACGGCCCTTGCTTCAATCCGTTTTCTATTTAGCCTTACGTAAGTAACAATATAGTAACTAATTATACTATTAAAATATTGTAAGAATGCTACGTGAGCGGGTGCATTTCTAGTAAAACCGGGCAATGGTCAGAGTGCTTTGCCTCTGGCAGAATAGCAGCCCGTTTCATGTGCGGTTTTAAATGCTCAGAAACCAGCAGGTAGTCAATGCGCCAGCCCAAGTTCTTGGACCGCACATTGGCTCTGTAACTCCACCATGTGTACTGATGCGGTTCTGTGTTAAAGTGCCTAAATGAATCTATAAACCCGTATTGCAAGAAATTGCTGAACCAGTTGCGTTCCTCGGGCAGGAAACCCGAGCTGTTGGCATTTGACTTGGGGTTGTGGATATCAATGGCCTGGTGGCAGATGTTGTAGTCCCCGCAGATCACCAAACCGGGCACTGTGTGCTTAAGCGTCTGTATGTACTGTTGAAAATCCTGCAGCCACTGAATCTTAAACGCCTGTCTATGCTCGCCGCTGGAGCCAGAGGGCATGTACACGTTCAACACTGAGTAACCGTCAAAGTCGGCGCGGATAACCCTTCCCTCCTGGTCATAGTGCTCAATGCCGCAGCCTATGCAGACGCTCTTAGGTTCTTGCTTGGAAAGAAGCGCCACGCCGCTGTAGCCTTTCTTCTGCGCCGGATGGATGTAGACATGATAGCCTAGCTCTTCCCAGATGGCTTTGTCAAACTTGGTCTCATCTGCCTTAATTTCCTGCAGGCACAACACATCTGGATTAGCGGCCTTTACCCAGTCTGCGAAGCCCTTAGACAAGGCAGACCTAATCCCATTTACATTATAACTGATGATTTTCATTTAATTCATTTGGTCAAAATACTCTAGCACGTGCCAGCGCATCATGCGTTCCTGCTCCTTGAGGTTGCAGAAAGGCAGGGCTTTCACGGCTTTCCAATGCGGCCAGCCGTCCTGGTCGGCGCCCTCTAGCTCATAGTAGCCAGAAAGGCTTAATATCTTGCAGGTGGCAATGTGCATTAAGTCCTGCTTCTGCTCTTTGGTGAACTCACGCACGCCCTGGCCCAGTTCCTGCACGCCAATCAAAAAGAGAAGGGCGTTCAAATCTGGCTTCTTGCCGAAGCGCTGTTTGATATCCTGCCTCAAAGCGGCCCACCGGACGTCAAAATCCTCTTCGTTCTCCATTGTTTATTGAATGAATGAGTGATTTAATAAAGGAAAGGATTAAAATTTCCTTCAATCAGTAAATTACGAGAAGTCGTTTTTGGCCTGTTTTCTCTAAAAAAGGCCAAAAACGGACGCTCTCAAAGTAAGAGACAAAGAAATTAGGCTTGCTGTTCCGCCTTCAGTTCTTCCCAGTATTCCACGGCTCTTCTAAAATGAGGAATCACAATGGAACCGCCAATCAGGTTGGCAATCGCGAAGACCTCATATACCTGCTCGTCTGTTAGGCCGCACTCAAAGCATTTGCCCAAGTGGTATTTGATGCAGTCATCGCAACGCAGCACCATAGAGCAGGCCAGGCCCAGCATCTCTTTGGTCTTCACGTCAATGGCGCCGTCTGCGTAGGCGTTGGTGTCCAAATTGAAAAAGCGTTTGATTACTTTATTGTCCGCCTCCATGATCTTCTCGTTCATGCGGGTACGGTAGTCGTTGAATTCTGTAACTAAGCTCATAGGTATTGCAGTATGTAATAGGCAAATGCGCCTCTAAAGTAAAGTTACACCAAAAAACGCAAGAGTGTATGGCCAAGGCATCTGTGAGCGTCTCTTCCCTGTTTCAGGATTTTCTGAGCCTGCTGTTCCCCGAGGAATGCCGGGCCTGTCACGGGGAGTTGGCCATTGGCGAAGACGTCATCTGCAGCCATTGCCGCATCAAGTTGCCCTACACAGACTTCCATCTTTCGCCGCAGGATAATGCCTTACATAGAGTTTTCTGGGGAAGGGTGCCTCTTCAACTCGCGGTGGCTTATCTGATGTTCCAGGAGAGAAGCCGCGTGCAACAGCTCTTGCATCAACTCAAATACCGGGGCCGCGAAGAAGTGGGCGAAGTGTTGGGTCGCTGGTACGGTGCCCAACTGCAGCAGCAAGAAGCCTTCAAAGCAATAGATGTGGTAGTGCCCGTGCCTTTGTACAAAGCCAAATTGCAACAGCGAGGATATAACCAAGTGAGCGCGTTTGGCCGCGAGATAGCTTCTGCCCTGCAAGTACCGTTTGAGGAAGCCGTCCTGAAGAAAGGCCGCAGCGGAAAGACCCAGACCAAGAAGAACCGTCAGGAACGATGGGAAGCCATGCGCCAATTATATTCAGTTTCCCAACCCAAAGTCATAGAGGGAAAGCACGTCTTGCTGCTGGATGATGTGGTCACGACCGGCGCTACCCTGGAGGCCTGTGCCACTCTCTTGCTGGCCAACGGCGCGAAGACGGTCAGCATTGCCACCATCGCCTACACTTTATGACCTACCCTCTACTCTATATATAAGGAGTGGCTTCACCTTTTAGTGAATATCGCTTTTGACTTGTTTTCTGGAAAAGAGGTCAAAAACGATAAAGCGTGTCTCTAATCCTACCAAAATTTTTATGCACAAAAAAAGGGCTGGTGTAAGCCAGCCCTTTTTTTGTGAAACTCTAAGGAGATTACTTGTTTGATCCTGTGTTGATCATGGCGCAACGGAAACCGATGGTAGAGGTAGCAGAGTCCTGAGCCATGAAGCGACGCGTTCCTGGAGACAACCAGTAGGCTACGTCTTTCCATGAACCGCCTTTGTACACTCTCACGTTGTTACCGATCAAAGACTTGAAACCGGCTACGTCGTAGTTAGAAGAGTCATCCAATACACCGTTTCTTCGCACTGGGTTTAAGTCTTCCACGTCCTGGAAAGAAAGCGGACGGTACACGTCTTGTACCCACTCGTTCACGTTACCAGCCATGTTATATAGACCAAAGTCGTTTGGCGGATACGCGTAGATGTATTCTGTGATCATGGCACCATCGTTCAAAGAACCGGCAATACCAGCGTAGTCACCACGTCCACGTTTGAAGTTGGCCAAGAACTGACCCATGCCTTTACCGTATGGGTTACGCACTTGGTGGCCATCCCATGGGTAGATACGCTTGTTCAATTGGTTTTCTTCTTCGTCTAATTGTACACCAATCAAAGCTTGAGCAGCGTATTCCCACTCAGCTTCTGTTGGGAGACGGTAGTTCGGTAGAACGGCACCAGACTCAATTGGAGGCGTTGCGCCTTCTGCTAGGTCACCGTCATAGTCTTTAGCCAGGTTCTTGTTCACCATGGCGGTACGCCATAGACAGAAATCCTGCGCCTGCTCCCAGCTCACGCCCACCACTGGGTAGAAACGGAAACCTGGGTAACGTAGGTAATAGTTTACATATGGGTCGTTGAAAGATAACTCGCGCTCCCAAACGGTAGTGTCCGGAAGGGCTTTGGTATAGATTTCCTCAGAAGAGTCTTTTCTAACGTAGTGTAGGTACTCTAACCAGTGAATGTTAGCAACCTCGGCCTCATCCATGTAGAAAGAAGCAATGGTGATGGTACGCTCAATGTTGTCACGGGTCATGGCAATGTCTTCCTCAGAAGAGCCAAGGGTGGTTCTACCACCTTCAATAAACACCAAACCCGGTCCTTCAGGAGTGTCACTATAATCCGCTACAGCAAAATCGCCTTCTTCTTGATCAAATTCTACCCCCGTGGCAGTACTCACATCGCCTGGATCGCGGCTAGTGGGATGGTTTCCTTTTTTGCAGGAAGAAATAGCAAGCGCGCCTGCTACCATCGTGTACAAAAGTTGCTTAGACAGTCTCATAAATTTTGGTTGATGCCAAGTAATAATTGGTAATAATTGTATTCTCTAAAAACGATTTGCCTTTAACGTGTAAAAATAGACAAATTCAAAATTCTGGACAAGCAATGCGATTATAATTTTTATCAGAACCCAATCTTTTGAAAATCTTCTCATAGTCTGCCATGGCAAACCCCACACTAATCTCATGGGTAGGCCCCAAAGCAGTACGCTGGCCAGACAGCATGGTTCTATACCCGTAGCCTACCTTAAAGCCTTTATAAGCCAGTCCTAAAAGGCCGCTAACTGCGCTAGAGACAGGTGTTTGCGTCCCGCCTAGCAGGTAGCTGTAGCCAATACCTAACGTGATAGGTGTTATAATAGTATAAAGGTTCCCGTCCAGTCTTTTAAAACTACGCTGCTGCAAATAAGAG
This sequence comes from Rufibacter sp. DG15C, assembly GCF_001577755.1. Taxonomy (NCBI): domain Bacteria; kingdom Pseudomonadati; phylum Bacteroidota; class Cytophagia; order Cytophagales; family Hymenobacteraceae; genus Rufibacter; species Rufibacter sp. DG15C. Next base: position 1,501,510 of record NZ_CP010776.1, on the reverse strand, counting down.
AGGGTAGGCGTAAAGCTTACCTCTTTTAAAGAATTTCTGGCGTAGTAGTTTTTGACATACAATCTATAGCCCGTCTGCACCTGGAAGATCGGTGGCAAAGTAGCGGCATCTCCCCTGCCTGTGGTTGGATTATTTAAATGTTGCGCCGAGGCGCCCAGCCAGAACTGGTCTGTGAAAAGTAAAAATCCGGTGGCCACGGTGGCGTACGAGGAACGCTCCCTGCCCATGGTTTCTGAGGTGGGTTGCTGAACAGAACCGTCCGTGCCTAGCTGGTCTTCAAACACCAAACCAGAGAAACTAGGCATCTGCGAGGCAAACGCCGCCTGCAGTCCCGCACTAAAATCAAGGTTCTCCCGCAGCTTGGTATGGTAGGCGTATATGGCTCCGGCCTGAAGGCGAGCGTACCCGCCGGCGGGTTCCCGGTCTGACAATACGGTGAGGCCCACGGCGGTTTTGCTTTCCTTGAACCGATACTCGCCGCTCAGCCACTGGGTAGAAAAACCGTTCTGGGCGCCCGTCCACTGGGATCTGTGCCCGGCGGTAATGCTGTAGTCAGACAATAATCCAGTGAAAGCGGGGTTAAGAAAGACACGGTGTGCAAACTGCTGGACCGGTGGCGCCTCCTGGGCTTGCACGTTATGGATAAGAGAAGCAGGCGCAAAAAAAGACAGAAACCCACCTAGCCGTACCACCTTTAAGAGACGGCACGTAAATTGCGATGGTTTTCTTACGCCTATTTTCATTCTAAAATAAGTAAACTTACATTCTGAACTCACCTTCTTGACAAGATGAAAAAAGTATTCATAGGGCTGGCCATCTTTTTTGTAGTGCTGCTGGCCGCTGCCGCGCTAGTGCCGGTTCTGTTCAAAGATAAAATCAAAGACCGGCTAGATAAAGAAATAGCCAAGAATATTAACGCCCGGGTGCTATACGAAACAGACAACGTATCGCTGTCCTTGTTTCGCACATTCCCAGATCTGGCCTTGAGCGTGAAAGAACTGCGTATTGTGGGCAAAGACTCCTTCCAACGCGATACCCTCGCCTACCTCCCGGACTTTGCCCTGGGCCTGGACCTGATGAGCGTGATTACGGGCAATGAAATGGTAATCAAGTCAGTGACCATGGACAAGCCGCAGTTAAAGCTGTTGGTTTTAAAATCGGGTAAGGCCAATTGGGACATTTTTATTCCAAACTCGGCGCAGGCTACACAAGCAGATACCTCAGACTTTAAGATGGGCATTGACAACTGGGAGATGACCGATGGGCAGATCATCTACCAGGATTTGAGCATCCCATTTGGGGTGGCGGCTTACAACGTGCAGCACACCGGTAGCGGTGACCTGGCCAAGGACATCTTTGACATGAAGACTCAGACCCAGGCCGAACGCTTCACCATGACCTATGACGGCATTAACTACATAGAAAACAAGAAGCTGGACGCTGACGTGACCATGGCCATGGACCTGGCCAACATGAAATATACCTTTAAAGACAATAACTTCCGGATTAATGATTTTGCGTTGGGAATGGCCGGTTCTGTAGCCATGCCCACCGAGGACATCCTGCTGGATTTGACCTTCAAAGCCCTGGAAACTGATTTCAAGAACCTCTTCTCTCTGGTGCCCGGCGTGTTCACGGATAAATTCAAGGACATTAACACAGACGGCAAGCTGGCGTTTAACGGCTACGTGAAAGGAACCTTCAACGAGACCACCATGCCGGGCTTTGGGGTGGACTTGAAAGTGAACAACGGACGGTTCAAATACCCAGACCTGCCACAGGAGGCCCGCAACATCAACGTGGATATGAGCGTGAAGAATGCAGACGGCGTAGTGGACCATACCCAGGTCAACATCAAGAAACTGCACTTGGACCTGGGCAAGAACCCGGTAGACGGCCAAGTGATGATTGACGGCCTGGAGCCGATGAAAATCAACGGTAACCTGAAAGCCAAACTAGACCTAGCAGAATTGACCAAAGTATTTCCTTTGGAAGGGACTACTTTACGCGGCTTACTGGACGTGGACGCGACGGCTAACGGCGTGTACTTTGAGAACCACATGCCTATGGTAGTGGCCAAGTTGAACCTGGTGAACGGCTATGTGAAGTCCTCCTCGTTCCCGGCACCCCTGGAGAATGTGACCATGGTGTCTACTGTGACTAACAAGACTGGCCAAGCCGCCGACACGGACATTCAAGTATCCCAATTCAAAATGCTCTTGGACAAAGAGCCGTTGCAAGGCCGTGTATCTATTAAGAACTTAGCCAAACCGCAGTTTGACCTGGCTATCAACGGTATTCTGGACTTGACCAAGCTGACCAAGATCTTCCCGATTGAAGGCACCACGGTGAGCGGCCGCTTGAATGGGAACATTGCCGCCAAAGGAAAAATGACCGATGTAGAGGCTGGCCAGTACGGCAACGTGATTGCCAGCGGTGCCATGCAAATCAGTCAATTGAACTACAAGAGCACCGACTTGCCGCAGGGCATGCGCATCAATACGGCCAAGGCTACCTTCAACAACGAGCAGGTACGCCTGGAAAACCTGAACGGGTTCCTGGGTAAGAGCGATGTGCAGATGGACGGAACCGTGACCAACTATATGGGCTACCTGTTCTCAGAGAATCAGCCGTTGCGCGGTACTTTCAACCTGCGGGCAGGTACCTTCAATGTAAACGAATGGACCGTAGACGAGCACACCGGCCAAGCGGCCCCTTCCACCACTGCCAAGGCGCAGGGCGTAGTGCAAGTGCCGGCAGACTTGGATTTGGTTTTGAACACGCAGGCTGGGAACGTTCTCTATGACAATCTTAAGCTGCAGGATTTCAAAGGGCAGGTAGCCATCAAGAACCAGATTGCCAAACTAGAGAATGTGAGCTTTAACACTTTAGGCGGCCAGTTTGTGACCACCGGGTCTTATGATTCCAGAGACCTGATTCATCCAAAGTTCTCCTTCGGGCTGGACATTAAGAATCTAGATTTCAAGAGCGCCTTTAATGCCTTCAATACCCTGCAGAAGATTGCTCCTATCGCTAAGGCCCTGGACGGCCAGTTCTCTACCAAATTTAGCTTGAACGGCGAGCTGGGCGGAGACATGATGCCGGTCATGAGCACGTTGACCGGTAGAGGCGCCGTGGAAGTAGTGCAAGCCGTGGTGACCAACATCAAGGCCTTGACTAAAATAAGCGAGGTGACGCAGCTTAAGGACGTGCAGAACTTTGTGGTGAAGAACAAAGGCTTCGCCGCTGAGATTTTGAGCGGGAATTTGGTAGTAAAACCGTTTGATCTGACCGTGGGTGACATGAAGATGACAGTGGGCGGTACCAACAACCTGGCCGGCACCATGGACTATATTGTGGCCTTGGACGTTCCTTCGGGCAAGGTGGGCGGCGCCTTGTCTTCTAAACTGACGGCCTTGTCGGGTGTGCAGAACATTAAGAGCTTGGAGCGCGTGACCCTGCAGTTAGGCGTGGGCGGTACTTTCACTAACCCCACCGTAGCCCTGCGCAGCAGCAGCCTTAAAGCCGAAGCCAAGGATTTGGTACAGCAGGTGGTGAGCAGCAAACTGGAAGGCGTGAAAGAGAAACTAAAAATCAACGCGCCTACCAATACGGACAGCCTCAAGGTTGAATTTGCCAAAAAGCAGGAAGAAATGAAGCTTAAGGCGCAGCAAGAATTAGAGAAGAAGCGCGTAGAGGCAGAGCAGAAAGTACGGGATGAGGCTAAAAACCAACTGAACAAGCTGTTCAAGTTGCCTAAGAAGCCTGCCGCTTCTACCACTCCGCCAGATACTACCAAGCAGCAGTAATACTAAAGCGCAAAGCTCATCGTTCCGTTTTTGGCTTGTTTTCCGGGAAACAGGCCAAAAACGGAATTTTTTTGTTTAACCCCCAAATGTTGTAAACCCTGGTACAGTTTTTCGTATACGTCCCGTGCTGTAACACACCAGTGTAATTTCCCCCACCCTTAATTTTTTACCCATGAAAAAATCTATTGTAGCCGCCCTGTTCTTGTTTGGAGCCTTGGGCTTCTCTGCCTGCTCAGAGGATGACAAAGAAGTGACCGGTACCTCCCGCATGGAAGTGCGCCTCACAGACGCCCCCGGTGACTATGACGAGGTAAACGTAGACATCAAATCAGTACAGATCCACAGAAACGCCACCGGCGACGAGTCGGGATGGGTGACTTTGGACAACATCAAGCCAGGCGTGTACAACCTGCTGGACTTCGCCAATGGCCGCGATACCTTGCTGGCCAGCGCCACGCTGCCCGCCGGCGCCATCACCCAGATCAGGTTGGTACTGGGCAACAACAACACCCTAAAGCTGAAAGGCGAGAACACCCTAAGACCGTTGACCACGCCTAGCGGTCAGACCTCGGGCTTGAAACTGCAATTGAATACTACCTTAGAGGAAGACGTGACCTACGTGGTGTTGCTGGACTTTGACGCGGCCAAGTCTGTAGTGCCCCGCGGTAACAGCGGTGAGTATAACCTGAAGCCAGTGATCAGAACTATTACTACGGCCGTGGCCGGTGGAATCAAAGGAACCGTAACGCCAGCCGCTTCCAAGCCAGGTATCTTGGTGATTTCTGCCGCTAATGATACCGTGGGTGGTTTTGCGGATGACGCTGGACGTTTCTTGATCAAAGGTTTGAGAGCTGGTACCTATAAAGTGCAGTTCACTACCACAGAGCCGTACAAAAACAAAGAAGTGACTAACGTAGTAGTGACCAATGACCAAATCACCACCATGGCAAATACAGACCTGAACTAGCCTAATTCAGCGTCTAACGCATAAAAAAGGGAGCCTTTCTACAGGGCTCCCTTTTTCTTTATCTGGTACATCGTTTTTAGGCTATTTTCTAGAAAACAGACCAAAAACGATGTAATTACAGTTCTAGATCCTGTCCGTACTGAATGCGCACGTAGGTCACGTAGTCTGAGTTGATGGGCTCATGTCCGGCCAATCTTAGCTCACGGGCCACCTGTCCGCGGTGGTAGGTGGCGTGGTTGATGGCGTGGGTCAGGATATCATGCACTTTGGTAGAATACGCTTTGCCTTGGGTGTTGGTGTACTCAATTTGGCGGTTCAGCTCGGCTTCATCTGCATTGGCATAAATCTCTACCAGTTTAGTGGAAGTGTCTTGGGCCAGACGATGCAATTCTTCTAAAGAGTGAACTTGTAAAACGGTAACGGGGCTTTTGGTGCCGGTAATACGGGCAATCCAGATGGCTTGGGCGTTCAACACGTGGCTGAACATCAAAACGGCGTAATCTGGCAGTTCGCCTTCTATTCTGTCAAAACTTTTGAGTACCCGGGTGTTGGCCCATACGTTGTACTGCGTTAAGTTCTGGAGGACGTCATTGGTAGTCATAAAAGTAAATTTGGTAAACCATTCCAGAGCCGCGCCCTAGAATTTGCGCAAAAGTACTAAACGGGTGCCTCAGAAAGAATGTTTACTTGGTATATTCCAGGAGTTGGCGCAAATACGGCCAGAATACTAGTAGGCCAATGACGGCAGCCGTGAGTGAAGCGATGAGTACGGCCCCCGCGGCAATGTCCTTGGCCTTGCCCGCCATGGGGTGCGGCCCCGGCGACACCAGGTTCACCACCACCTCAATGGCAGTATTGAACAACTCGGCCATCCAAACTAAGCCAATGGCCGTGCACACCAGCGCCCACTCTACCGTAGTCAGCCCGAAGTAAAAGCCCACTGCCACTACCAATCCCGCCGACAGCACGTGCCAGCGCAGGTTCACCTCAGACCGGAACGCCGAGGAGATTCCTTTTAAAGCAAACCCGAAGCTGTTAATCCGTTGGCGTATGAAGGACGGTCTGGTTTTTTCCATATGGTGCTTGTCTACGTGAGAGACTGATTAAGGATAAAGTTCTGCATTAAATGCCTTATCATCTCCCACCCCAAAAGAAGGACCAACCAGTATAGGCAGGTGGATAAACTTCTTCCGTTTTTAGGCTAATTCCCAGAAAACAGTCCAAAAACGGAAATGTGTAGGCTGTGCATTGACAAGCACTTTTAGACCTTAATAATGATGTTTTTCTTATACATGACCCACAGGATGAGCATCCAGAAGGCAATCCAAGTAAGGGCCCAGGCCAGAGAGGCGTTGATAGGTGACAGGAACGGGGTGTAAAAAGACTCATACAACCACGTTTTGCTGTCTACCTCGCCGTTAGCGGTGTCTATTTTGATCATACCCATGATGCGTGGAATCAACCCAGACAAAAAGAAGACCGTGATGGCATTCACTCCATAGACTAAGAACGGCGTGGTGAACCTACGATAGCCCTTCACGTCAATAAGCCAATAGCAGAGGCCTAAACCCAGCATGGCCAAGCCCGAGGTATACAAAACGTACGAACTGGTCCAGAGGCTTTTGTTGATAGGGAAGTGCAGATCCCAGACAAGCCCCAGACAGACGCAGATGACGCCCCAGACCATAAGCCAAGCAATTTTCTCTCCTGCTTCAACACTGGGTTTCTTCAGCCATTGTCCTACCAATACCCCAGTCAGTGCTGTTGCCACTGCGGGCAGGGTGCTTAAGATGCCCTCGGGGTCCCAGACTTTGGATTGCTTCCAGAGGTGACCAGAAAGCAAGGTGTTGTCCAGCCAGGCTGCCAAGTTGGTAGCAGGTTCCAAGTTGGCCATGCCTATGCCCGGCACCGGCGCGAACATCATTAAGGCCCAATAGCCTACCAGAAGGACAATAGTCGTCCAGATTTGCGTGCGTCTGCTGGTTTTCAAGAAAAGAATGGCGGCTATGATGAACACTACTCCTATTCTCTGTAGTACGCCTGGTATGCGCACGGTGTCAACCTCAAACTTGGGGAACAGCGCCAGGAACATTCCCAGAGCAAACAAGGTAAGGCCGCGCTGCACAATCCTTAGCAGCGTGGCCTTATGCGTCTCGGGTAAATGTTTGTTGCGGTCCAAGGCATACGCAATGGAAACTCCTACAATGAACAGAAAGAACGGAAACACCAGATCGGTGGGGGTGCAGCCGTGCCAGGTGGCATGCTTAAGCGGCGAATATATCTTTCCCCAGTTGCCGGGGTTGTTCACCAAAATCATAGATAGCACCGTGAGGCCCCTAAAGACATCTAAGGATCTTAGTCTTACAGGGCCGGTGGGCTTAGAGGATGTTATAGGTGGGATTTCAAGGGAGCTAGTAGAGGCAGGCACGGGACGAGGGAAAAATATGAGTATGGATGAGTATGTTATTGCCGGTCAGGTATTTAAATGAAATGTCTTAGCTCTTATTAAATAGCTGTGACACTAGGAATACAAAATACGGTCTAATGTCTCTTTCCTAAATTATTAGTCTTTTGAGATGCGTGCAGAGTGCTCATAAAGAGTAATTGCTCAAGTAAGTAATTAATAAAATTTTAAAAGTCGGTCAAATGTTTAACAATGATTTAAGGAAATCATAAATTTGGGAGTGTGTGTCTAAATTTTTAGCAGTTCTCTGTTTGAAAACATACCTTAAGTTTTTCTCACTTATATCTTTTCTTAGTCCCCTTAACCAATTTTTCCCCAATTATTTTCTATGAAGATAGCGTTACGGCTTATGTTGTTTGCTATGAGTTTCCTCATAGTGCAATCAAGTTTTGCCCAGAGCAAAACCATTACCGGGAGGGTTACCTCCTCAGATGACGGCACGGCCCTGCCAGGAGTAAGTGTGGTGGTCAAAGGGACTGCCAACGGTGCCTCTACAGACGGAGATGGTAAATACACCATCCAGGCTGCCCCGGGCAGCGTGCTGGTCTATACGTTCATTGGCATGCTCTCTCAGGAGCGTACCGTGGGTGTGGACAATACCATTGACGTGGTGCTAAAATCAGACGCCAAAGCTTTGGAAGAAGTAGTGGTAACTGGTTTTAACATTGCCCAGGAGCAGAAATCCATCAACTACGCGGTGCAGTCTGTTTCTGGCAAAGCGCTGGAAGAAACCAGACAGCAGAATGTGGTGAATGCCCTACAAGGCAAAGTGGCCGGGGTGAACATCATCAGTTCTGGTGGCGGAGCCGGTGAGGGTGCCAGCATTGTGATTAGAGGGGGTTCTTCTATTGACGGGGATAACCAGCCGCTATTTGTGATTGACGGTATTCCGGTAGACAACTCCTCTTTCCAAGAGTCAACGGCTCCTGGGGCTGGTAGTGGTTTCAACGGTTTATTAGGCCGCTCAGTGGGTTCTTCTAACCGGGCTGGTGACTTGAATCCAGATGACATTGCCTCTATCACAGTCTTGAAAGGACCAGCCGCCGCTGCTTTGTACGGTCTGCGTGCCGGTAACGGCGCCGTGATTATCACCACTAAGAAAGGTGTGGCGGGTCAGACCTCTGTTTCTTACAATGCCATGTTCTCCTTTGACCAGGTAAACAGATTGCCAGAGGTACAGAGTGTGTACAAGCAAGGCACCAACGGCGTGTATGATCCTACCACCCGCAGATCATGGGGGCCTAAATTCCTGGAGGGCGAGCCTGTGTATGACAACATTGGAGAGTTCTTCCAAACGGGTTTCAAGATGAACCACAGCCTGAGTGTGTCTGGCGGTTCTGAGAAGACCAACTTCTATATCTCGGCTAACCACTTAGACCAAGGTGGGGTGGTGCCTGAGACAGAATATGAGAAGAACTCTGTACGCGTGGCTGGTACTTCTAAATTCAATGACTACTTATCCTTTGACGGTTCTGCCAACTACTTACAGACCAGTGGCAAAAGAGCTTTGCAAGGCCCGGGCCTTTTTGGCGGTACCGGTGGTTTCCTGGTGAGTATCTTCAACTGGCCTTTAAATGATAACATGGCCGACTGGCAAAACCCGGACGGTTCGCGCCGTAGATTGCTGGAAAGCGTAACCGGTGACATTGACAACCCTTACTTCACGGTTAACAAAAACCCGCAGACAGATAGAGTAGAGCGCATGATTGGCAACGTAGGCGTGACCATTGACCCTACAGACTGGCTGAAAATCAACTACCGCTTAGGTTCTGATGTGTACACAGAGCGTACTGAGAGCGTGCGCTCACCAGGTACCTCGCTTATCAACAACCAGCAAGGTGGTTTGGCCGTGACGGTGAACCAGTTCCAGCAGTACACCTCTAACTTTGTAGTGACCGCAGACAAAGACATCACCGAGAAAATTGGCGTGGGTCTTGTATTGGGTAACACCGTAGAGCAGACAGAAACCAAAGGCGTAGATTATTTGGGATTGATTTTTCAGAACCCAGACTTTGTGGGCTTGAACAACACCACTAACCGTAGCGTGATTCAGAGAAACTCCCTGCGCAGGTTGATTGGGGCGTTTGGCCGCGTAAGCTTTGACTATGATAACTTCCTGTTCTTAGAACTACAGGGCCGTAACGACTGGTCTTCTACCCTGCCGGTGAAAAACCGTTCGTTTGCGTATGGTTCTGCCAGCTTGGGCTACGTGTTCACAGAGCACCTGCCCTTGGGCTCTAGCTCTTTCTTGAAGTTTGGTAAGTTCAACGTTTCTTACGCCCAGGTAGGAAAAGATTCGCCACCGTACCGCGTGTCTTCGCCGTTGACCAACAACACCTTCTTAGGTGGCGGCTTTAGAAACAACTTCTTTGGCGGTAACCCAGAGCTGAAACCAGAGACCAAAGCATCTTTTGAGACGGGTCTTGACTTCAACTTCTCCAAGAACAACCTGCGCTTCAACGTTACTTATTACCAAGACAGGACCATTGATCAGATCATTGCCCCACGTTTGAGCCAGGCTTCTGGTTTCATTCTGCAATACATCAATGGCGGTACGGTAGAGAACCGTGGTGTGGAAGCCATCTTGTCAGGGACTGCCATTCAGAAAGGTGATTTTGCCTGGGACGTAGTAGCCAACTTTGCCCGTAACAGAAGCGAAGTGATTTCTATCCCGTTCCCATTAACCGAGATCTACCAGTCAGATTCATGGATTGTGCCGTTTGCCAGAGGTTCTGTTTTCCAGGGAAGCTCTTTGAGTGCCTTAGGCGCCATGCAGTATGAGCGTGCCCCAGACGGCCAGATGATCATCAGCTCAACGGGCTACCCAACATTTGTAGACCAGAAGTTCACCTATGCCGGTGACCGTGCCCCAGACTTTACGTTGCAAATCACCAACACTTTCAATTACAAAAACATGTCGTTGTCTTTCTTGGCAGACATTAGAAAAGGTGGTGTGGTAGTGAACGGAAACGAGGCTACGCTGGTAAGCAGCGGCTTAAGCAACCGTACCCTGGACAGATACAAGAAAGCGGTATTCCCGGGCGTAGTGGCCGTGACCGGCGCTGACGGAAAAGTAACCTATGTGCCTAACACCAGAGAAGTAGAATTGACAGAAAGCTACTACCGCAACATTATGTCTGTGGTAGGCTCTGACTTTATTGAAGACGCCTCTTGGGTGAGACTGCGCTACGTGACATTTGCCTATAGCCTGCCTACCAAGTTGTTTGGCAAGATTCCTTTCAAAAACGTGGAGCTGAACGCCACAGGACGCAACCTCCTTCTTTTGACCAAATACTCTGGCTCTGACCCAGAGACTGCGGCAGCCGGTTCTGGCGTGCGTGGTGGTGGTTCTGGCGGATTTGACTACGGTAGCGTGCCCGGAACGAAAGGTGTTGACTTAGGAATTAAGCTATCATTCTAGATTATTGAGAACTCAGATCATGAAGAAATTTATAATAGGATTTTGCGCAGTGGTAGGCATGTCGCTTACCTCTTGTGACAGTTATTTGAATGTAAATGACGATCCAAACAACCCTGTTGACACTACCCCCAATTACCTGTTGCCCAGCATTATTGGCAACGGTTTGCAGGTTCAGTTGTTGACAGAGTTGCGCGTTGGGCAGATTACCCAGAACGTGGCGGGCAGAACAGCCAATATTACCACAGACCAGTATTACTTTACGCCAAGCAACTCTACCTCTACCTTCAACAATACTTATTACCTGGTGGGTAGTAACATTGGGCCGATGATAGAGACAGCGCAGGCCGAAGGCTCTCCGTATTATGTGGGCGCTGGTAAAACCATGCAAGCCATCATCATGGCGCACCTCACAGACATGCTGGGAGACGTGCCCTACACAGAGGCTTGGAAGGGCTACACCAACATTGCCCCTAAGTATGACCCGCAACAGGAAATCTACACCACCATCTTCAAGTTGTTGGATGAGGCAGAGGCAGAGTTCTCCAAGCCAGCCACAGAGAACAAGCGTCCTTTCTACACGGCTACCCCGGTAAGCGGCGATATCCTGTACCAGGGAGATGTGGCCAAATGGATTAAACTGATCAACTCCATTAGAGCGCGCCAGTTAAACCACTTGACCAAGAAAGCCAATTACAGTGCAGATGCGGTGTTAGCGGCCATTGACAAAGGCATTAAGAACAATGCAGATGACGCTACCATTGGCTACAGACAACCTACCAGCGTAGAGTCCAGCACCACCAGCATCTTTGGTCCAACCAGAGGTAACATGGGGTCTTATACCTTCGGGAGAATGTTTGTGAACTACTTGAACGGGACCACTCTTTTAGGTGATGCCACCGCAGCAGATGATCCACGCTTCGCCATCATCTCCCCTACCTTGAGCAACGGTGCCATACCAGGAGCCGGTCAGACGGCGGCGCCGGCTGTGACAGATTTCTATGGCGGCTGGTATTCTACAGACAACAGCCCGTTCCCGTTGGTGACTAACTCTGAGATGCGCTTTATTGAAGCAGAGGCTGCCTTCCGGAAGAATGACAAAAGCCGCGCCTTTACAGCCTACAAAGCCGGGATTACCGCGCACATGACCAAGCTGGGAGTGGCTGCGGCGGCTCAAACTGCATATATGGCTAGTGCGGCCGTGGCGCAGAGTGAGGCCACCTTGACCCTGAAGAACATCATGGAGCAGAAGTACATTGCCATGTTCCTGAACCCAGAGTCTTGGTCAGACATGCGCCGCTTTGACTTTGATCCAGCCATTTATCCAGAGTTTGTGGTGCCTACAGGTGTGAACCCTAACCTAGGTGGAAAGATGGTGCGCAGACTGCCTCCAGCGCAGACAGAAACCCAGTACAACCCCGCCGAAGTTGCCAGAATGGGCTGGGGCGCTCCAGACTATGTGACCCTTCCGGTGTGGTGGGATCAGCAGTAAGCAACGTCAAACGCATTTAATTCAAAGACATGAAACGCATTTTAAATAAATATCTGGCTTTGCCGGTTCTTGCCTTGGTGGGCTTGACCGCTGTCTCTTGTGAAGAGGACTATGAGCCCCAATATCAAATCACCGAAGACTCCTTCCAGCTATTACAGGCTACGGGTACGTTGCCAGTGGCTGCAAAATATGCCGCCGGGGAAACCGTGAAAATGGAGTTGGTGTACAACAAGTCTGACATCAAGGAGATAGTACTTCTTCAGAAGATTGATACCCAGGACTCTACTGTAGTGAAAACTATTCCGGCACAGGGGGCTTACTCTGTTAGAAAGAAGGCAGACACGCTGGTAGTAGAGTACGTGGTGCCTGCTTTGGCAAACAAAGCAACGGTGCGGCTAGACGCCAAAGGTGTTGGTTTCAACAACAGCACCAAGACCAGAAGCGTGAGTTTTAGAGTAGCCGAAGCCATGCCAACTATCAGAATCAAAAGCGTGAGCAACCGTACCGCTACGGCCCAGTATGGTAATGCAGCCAATGATGTGATCCGGTATGAATTGGTCTTAAACGAAGGCGGCGTGACCTCGGTGACCGCAACTACGCCTGCCACCGCCATTCTGTACAAAGACTTGGACAGCTTGAACGTGTATGCTAAAGTAGGCGCAGCCGCTGAAACCCGCGTGCAACGAATTGCCTTGACTAAGTCTGGTGCGGCTTTAACCAGAAACGTAGACGTGACGGTTCCTGCCAGCTCTGCCGGCCAGGAAGTGATTTTCCGTTTCGAGGCGAAGTCAGTGTCTCCTAAGTTAGCAGCCTCTGTGAGCTCTGCGCCAGTTACGCCTAGTGCGGCAACAGCCTTTACGGGAACCAGCACGGCTACCATTGGTTTGAACGGTGATGCCAATGCAGCGTCTTTCAACTTTGTGGCCAGAACCAACGCAGGGACTGATGTCATCGCTAACAAGGACATCACCGTAACTAGCGTGGCCGGAAACAAGGTGGCTGTGAAGGCAGAAAATACCACAGCCTTTGTGAAGTCCACTGCCGCCGCTTATACGTCAGCTACTTTCTCTAGCGTGCGTCAGGCGTATTACGCAGGTGCCAATGCCGTGCCTACTGCCGTGGTGACCTCCATTGCCGACCTGTTGGTAGGTGACGTCTACATTGCCAAACTGGTGGGTACAGACAACTATGTCATCTTCAAAGTGACGGCTATTAATCGCACAGAAACAGGTGCCACCGTTACCATGGATTACAAGTATCTGTAGTTCTAAACCAATAAGCACTAAAACCACAAAGGCCGCCTTGTTACAGGGCGGCCTTTGTTTTTATTTGATTTTCACATCGCAAAAAAGCCCTTCCGCTTGTGAGCAGAAGGGCTTTCGTTTTTGGCCTGTTTTTGCCAAAAGAGGCCAAAAACGGCTTATCCTTTCAATGATCCAATCATGTCTTCTGGTCTCACCCACTCCGTGAACTGCTCATCTGTTAACAGACCCAAGTCCAAAGCGGCCTGACGAAGGGTAGTGCCTTCTTTGTGGGCTTTCTTGGCAATCTTGGCGGCGTTGTCATACCCTACGTGCGGGTTCAAAGCAGTTACCAGCATCAGAGAGTTCTCCAGCTGGCGCTTGATCACCTCGTAGTTCGGCTCAATGCCCACGGCGCAGTGCTTGTCAAAAGAATCACAGGCATCACCTAATAAACGGGCGCTCATCAATAGGTTGAAGATCATCACCGGCTTGAACACGTTCAGCTCAAAGTGACCGTTCATGCCGCCCACCGAGATGGCCACGTCATTGCCAATCACCTGCGCGCAGACCATAGTCATGGCCTCGGCCTGGGTTGGGTTTACTTTGCCCGGCATGATAGAAGAACCCGGCTCATTTTCTGGGATGATGATTTCACCAATACCTGAACGTGGTCCAGAGGCCAGCAAACGAATGTCATTGGCAATCTTCATCAAGCTCACGGCAATCTGCTTCAAGGCACCAGAGGTTTCCACAATGGCGTCATGGGCGGCCAAAGACTCAAACTTGTTCTCAGCGGTTTTCAAGGGCAAGCCAGAGAACTCAGAGATTTTCTTTGCTACTAATTCAGCGTAGCCTTGCGGGGTATTCAAACCAGTTCCTACGGCAGAACCGCCCAAGGCTAGTTCGCTGAGGTGGTCTAGGGTATTTCTAAGGGCGCGCATGCCGTGGTCCAGCTGCGACACGTAACCCGACAACTCTTGGCCCAGCGTCAACGGCGTGGCATCCATTAAGTGCGTACGGCCAATCTTTACCACGTTCATGTACTCCTGTGACTTGGCATGCAGCGTGTCGCGCAGCTTCTGAATCATAGGCAGGGTGTGCTCAGCCACAATTCTGTAGCCGGCAATGTGCATGGCCGTCGGGAAAGTGTCATTAGAGGACTGGGACTTGTTCACGTCATCATTCGGGTGAATCTGCTTTTTCTCGTCCATCAGGTCGCCGCCCAGCAATACGTGTGCGCGGTTGGCCACCACTTCGTTCACGTTCATGTTGCTCTGCGTGCCAGAACCGGTCTGCCACACCACCAGCGGGAACTGGTCGGCTAAGTCACCAGCCAAGATTTCATCGCATACGCGGCCAATGATTTCGGCTTTGTCCTGAGATAGAACGCCTAGTTCAGCGTTGGTGTAAGCGGCGGCCTTCTTCAGGATGGCGAAGGCTTCAATCACCTCGGTGGGCATCAACTGGCCGCCAATGGTGAAGTTTTCTTTAGAGCGTTGCGTCTGGGCGCCCCAGTATTTATCTGCGGGTACCTCTACCGGACCCATGGTGTCTTTCTCTATGCGTATGCTCATGTCTTATAAGAATAAAGTGAATACTGTAGATGCCTCAAAACTACGCAATAATTATAAAAAGCGCGCGCGATTGAAGACTTCCGTTTTTGGCTTATTTTCTGGAAAACAGCCCAAAAACGGCTGATAGAACTTCCTCTGTTGCCTTTACTTTCGCTTGGCTTTCACCGTTTCTGAGGGCCTGCTTTCATTGTGCAACCGGTCCACAGCCGTGACTAGGTAGGTATAGCGCTGGCCAGAAACCGCGGATTGGTCCAGATAAGCAGGCCCGCCATGGTGGATTCTCAAGATGTGCGCCGGGTTTTCCACGTCAATATCTGTGCCTTTGGGCGTGCGGTACACCACATAATAGCGAGCCATCTCCCCGTCTGGCGCTTTGGCCGGTGCTTTCCAGGCCAAATGGATGCCGTCTAGCGTGGAGGTAGCTTTTAGTTCTGTAGGGGCCAGCGGGGCCACATCATCCAGCCAAGGCATGGCAGGCACCAGCGCGGGGTATTTGTAGAAGTCTTTTCTGAGCGTGTCCTGCACGCCCAATGGGTTGCTCATGACAGACTTGGAGCTGAAGAACACGCTCCCCTGCACGTTGGGCGTCTGGCGGTTGAGGCGCAGCTGGTTGCCGGTCTCCAAAGGGTTGTACCATTCTTTGACCCGGGCGTCTGTGTTCACGCGGTAGGTACCTTGACCAATGTAGAGATGCTTCCCGAAGTTGTTTTTGCTCCACCAGTCCAGCAGCTTGGCGTAGTCTGCCACTTGGTAGCCGATGTTGAAATACAGCTGCGGCACGTTGTAGTCAATCCAGCCTTTCTCCAGCCAGCCCCTGATGTCGGCGTAGAGTTGGCCGTAGTTGGTGAGGCCGTTGGTGTCTGAGCCTCGCGGGTCTTCCTTCTTGTTTCGCCAGATGCCAAACGGACTGATGCCAAACTTGACATGGGGCTTGACCGCTTTGATGCTGTCAGACAAGACGCGTATCACCTCGTCTACGTTATGGCGGCGCCAATCATCCTTGTTGACAAAACCGGCACCGTATTGAGCGAAGTCGTCGTCGTCTGGGAACGTGTCTCTGGTGGGGTATGGGTAGAAATAGTCGTCAAAGTGAATGGCGTCTACGTCATAGCGCTGCACCACGTCCAGGATGATGCCCACAATGTATTCGCGTACTTCGGGCAGGCCGGGCTTAAAGTATTTCTTGCCGGCGTAGGTGACAAACCACTCGGGCCGGGTCTTGGTGATGTGGTTGGGCGCGATGTTGGCGCTGATGGTGTCATGGATGGCCCGATACGGATTGAACCAGGCATGAAACTCCATGCCCCGCTTGTGCGCCTCCTCTATCTGGAACGCCAACGGGTCATACGGCGGATTGGGGGCCTCGCCCTGCTTACCCGACAGCCAGTGTGACCACAGCTCCCTGCTGCTGCGGTAGAGCGCGTCTGTGGTGGGCCGTACCTGTACCACCAGGGCGTTGATGCCGTTTTTCTGGTGCTCGTCTAGAATGTACCTGAACTCCTCCATCTGCGTAACCGGCGAAAGCCCTTGCTGGCTGGGCCAGTCAATGTTGGACACGGTGGCAATCCAGACGCCCCTGAACTCGCGTTTGGGAGCTATTTGGGCGTGCAGTTGAAAGGAATAGAACCAACAAAAAATGACGATGAAGAGCAGCGATTGGGGACGGGGAAAGAAAAGCATAAGCTAAAAGGAAGTAAGCAGCAAAGCAGGCAAGTAACCGCCTTTTTAGGTTTCTTCCAACCTTTCTTTCACGCCATTTCGTTTTTGGCCTACTTTCCAGAAAAGAGGGCAAAAACGAAAATCCTAGAAGAAGGTTTTAGGGAAATCGATTGCCAAAAAAATAATATAGGGTTTGGCTATATTTTGTTTTGTATTAGACGGTTAGGGCTTATATTTCTAGAACTTTCAACCAACCCCAAACCCCTATCCATGAAAAAATTTTATCGTCCGTTGGTACTGGCTTTGCTGGTAGGCTTTAGTGTGTCTTGTTCTACAGAAGACGTAGAGCCCAATCAATCCCCCAGTGTGACTGGGACTGAAGATGCTACCGCCACCAAAGACTCACACCTGACTATGGGCAATCCCAGCAGTGCAGGCACCAGCTACA
Source organism: Rufibacter sp. DG15C (assembly GCF_001577755.1). Classification (NCBI taxonomy): domain Bacteria; kingdom Pseudomonadati; phylum Bacteroidota; class Cytophagia; order Cytophagales; family Hymenobacteraceae; genus Rufibacter; species Rufibacter sp. DG15C. Next base: position 1,484,435 of record NZ_CP010776.1, on the reverse strand, counting down.
GCAATTACCTGGTGAGCAAATCACAGTACGTGATGTCCTACAACAGCTACCGCGGCACGCCCAACTGGGTAAGCTGGCATTTGAGCAGCGCTTGGGTAGGCAGCACGCCGCGCCAGGATGACTTTAGGGCAGACACGTCATTGCCAGCGGCTTTCTACAAAGTAACGTCTTCTGACTACACCGGAAGCGGCTTTGACCGGGGCCATAACTGCCCTTCTGCTGACCGCACCTTGACCGTGACGGATAACTCGGCCACGTTCTTGATGTCAAACATGATTCCGCAGGCGGGTCCTAACAACCAACAGACTTGGGCGGGCTTGGAGAACTACTGCCGTACCTTGATCAACGCCGGAAACGAGCTTTACATCATCATGGGCAGCTACGGCGTGGGCGGAACCGGCAGCGCTGGTTACAAAGAAACCATTGCCGGCGGCAAAGTGACCGTGCCTAACCGCATCTGGAAGGTGATTGTGGTATTGCCTAACGGTACCGGTGACGCCGCCCGCGTGACTACCAGCACCCGCGTGATTGCCGTGAACACCCCCAACACCACCAGCATCAGCAGCACATGGGGCTCTTACCGCACCACGGTAGACGCCATTGAAGCCGCTACGGGCTATAACATCTTGTCTAACGTGTCCTCAACGGTGCAGGCCACCATTGAGTCACGGGTAGATTCTGGTCCAACGCAATAAGTTTATCTCATTTGCGGGGCTACTTTTCTTGACCGGGAAAGTGGCCCCGCTTTTTTTATGGTGTCTATGTCTACTTTATACCAAGAACTAGAGCAGCTGAGCCAGGGCCTGTTGTTCATCAGTGAGAGTGAATACCCGCTAGAGCCGTTTACTTTGCCCGCGGGCGCCACGGCGCAAGACGCAAGTGGCTTTCTGCAGGCGTTGGGGCAGTCAGGGCAGCCCGTAGAGGAAGTGACCTTGGCGCATTTCTTCCGGAACATGGTAAGAACCTCAGAAGGAGATGCTGTGCAGCAGGAGAATGCCCAGAAGTTTACGGCCTTGCAGCAGTGGCTGGAAAAAAACCTGCAAGACGTAAAGGTATATAGGATTGGGCAGACCCAAGTGCAAGCCTACGTGGTAGGCAAGGCGACAGACCAAACTTGGATGGGCGTGAAAACCACCTTGATTGAAACCTAAGCGCCGTAATGCCAGCTCAGCAGAACTTACTTTTTGTTAGAGATGATGTAGGCCAAGCCTCCTGAGACCATCACGGTAAGCAAGGGAACCCATTCTATTCTACCGGTGGTATAGTAGGTGATGCCCAAAGAAATGAACGCCAGCACGGCGGCTACCGTGAAGAGAATGGAGATGGCCCATCTGTTTTTCATGAACAGGAGATGTGGATGAGGTGATTATTCAAAGATACCTAAGGGTCTACCAAAATTACCTTTCCTGCTGTAAAAGCCAAGGCCGGCTTCCAAATTTTCACATCCCTCCTTCTTCTTGCAAGCAGCTATCGTTTTTGGCCTGTTTTGGCCAAAAACGATAGCCTAAAATCGAAGTCATGCTTTTTCGGGCATCGGCTTTGTGCCCGCTTTCCTCTTTTTACCAACGTTAACTTTTCTCCCTGCCAGCTTGTAAGAAAGCCTGGATCTTAGCTACTAATGGATATGTGCTGGGGCCGCCGCTAGGTTGGCTTTCAACGCAGCTGTTATCTGTAGGCGGTGAAAAGCTAGAGATAGAGTAAATTTTAACGTTGTGTGTGGAAAGCCCGGCGCAAAAAGCGTCGGGGTTTTTTTATGTCCTTCGTTTTTGGGCTGTTTTCCAGGAATCAGGGCAAAAACAGAATCTCGGCAAACACGTTACGTTGTGAATGAACAACTTGCATCCCATCTTTGTCTCAAAGGGAGTCTCTAGCAATCTAACAACCAAATGGTGAACATCTACAAGCGGGTATTGGCAGTAGGGCTGTTGGGGCTGATGTGTGCTTGTACAGATACCCCCAGGCCCGAGATTCCGCCCGGCAGCGTCTCTGACCATAAACGCCCGGCTGCCTCCGCGGTAGATTCTGAGCAGTTAAACGCCTTGGCCACGGCCGTAGGAGACTCCATTGTGCATCTAGTGGAAGGTTCTTTCTTGCAGTTAGCCGAAAGCCAGCCCCGCGCGCAGGCCCTCTTTGTGGCCCAGCCAGACAAATTGCCGGCCGTTCAAGAGCTGTTGCAGCGCTACCATGCCCAGCTAGAAAGAAAGCCTTTCAACAAGAAGGAGGAAAAGCAATGGAAACGGCCTTTCTCTTTGTTCGCTAAGACACCTAATGCCCAAGCCAAAATCAAAGAAACCACTGCTTTCTTGGTGTATCAAAAGCCCATCCAGGTCAAGCGGCGTAACTGTGCCAGCTGTGAAGAACCCAGCCTTCTCAACTTCATGGCCACCGACTTGGACCAATTGCGCGTGTTCTCTGCCCAAGGCAAACCCGAAGGCTATGAGATTGGTACCATCATAGGCTTGTGGGTCATTCATTTCCCTAAACAGGGTTTTCAACAGTAACCCACGCTAGACCAAGGCCAGCGGTATACTCCAAGTGACCTCAATTGCAGGCAAGGCATAGCATAACCAAACTTTCTGTGGTAATTTTGCGTTTTGAAGGCGATTTTATACAAAATGCTTTTAAACATTAGGCAGGCCTGTTGGTTTGCTCAAAGACAAAACGTATCCATTTTAAATTTTCTATCCAAGATATGGCTATCATCCAAGCAAGTGACGCTGATTTTAAGAACGTGCTAGAAAGCAATGAGCGCGTGGTGGTAAAGTATTACGCCGACTGGTGCGGTAACTGCCGCCTGTTCACTCCCAAATTTAAGCGCATGGCCGCTAATGAAGAGTTTGCCGGTGTTTCTTTTGTTGACGTGAACGCAGAGACTAGCCCAGAGGCCCGCAAGCTGGCCGGGGTGACCAACCTGCCGTTCTTCGCGGTGTTCAAGAACGGTGAACTAGTTGAAGGCTCTGCCACCAGCAAAGAAGAGTACGTGTTAGAGATGGTTCGTAAAATAGCTTAACAAGAACATGAAGATACCTGCTATTAAACAACTGGTAGAGACGCAGACCATTGACAGCCTGCGCGCCGCCGAAGAGCAATTGCTAAACGAAGAAAACCCTGCCTTTGAGATTGTTGGCGAAGACGAGGGCGAAAAACTTACCCACGTGTTTGGCGCCATCTACATCCTCAACCACATGGAGGACAACGGTTCTGATTTTAAAACCGCTTTAAGAGAGTTCACTCAAAAGGTGAGAGTCTCCATCAACTAAGAGATAAAACACTTACTTATCCACAGCAAAAAGCCTGTCCTCTAAACGGACAGGCTTTTTGTTTTTCTGATTGATTGGAAGCAAAACTGCTGTTTCTGGCTTATCAATGAGAATATCCGTTTTTGGGCTATTTCTCAGAAAGCAGGCTAAAAACGAGACTAAATGTAAAAGTGGGACTAGCTTTTTAGATTTTAAGTATCCAACCCACCTCCATGTTAAGCCTGTGGATAACTTAAGCTAAAAGTGCGCTAAAGCTGCGGGTTAGTTGATTTGTTCAGCGTGAAGGTTAACCTCAGAGAGTAAGTTTTCTAAGGAGAGATTCCCTTTGTCCGTGGATAAGCCTCTTAGGTAATATTTGAAGATGCCCCTGAAGACCTCTGTAGGATTATAGCGATTGCTGGGAAACAGGTTCTGGTTTAACAGCATGTTTACCTGCTCTAATAGCACCTTGGTGACAATCTCAATGTTCAGGTCGGGCCGAAGGTATTTATGCTCTATGCACTTGTTGAGCAAATCATAGAACATGTAATAGGAGTGAATTTGCACATGGCGTAGGTATAGCATCCAGACGCGCGGGTAGAGGTATTGGATCTGGATGAAGAAGTTGGGATTGATCTGCTGCAGCTGTAGAATATGGTGCCGGATCATGAGCACCAGCTCAGCTAAGGGATGATGACTCTGGGCTTGTAGCGAAGTCTGTTCTGCCGTGTGCTCTGTCAAATACAGCTCCACTGCCTGCCGTATGAAATCCTCTTTGTCCACGAAAGAAAGCTGAAACTCCTCAGGACTCAACCCGAACTCGCGCAGGATACTGCGTTGAGAGATTTCTTTGATGCCGTTGGCACAAAAAAACCGCATGGCGTGTCGTAAAAGCTCTTCTTTGCTTCGGGAGTGCTGCATATCCTAGAAGTTGGGCTTAAACAAAAATAACCCTTTCTCTTAGAATAGCAAATAAATATATATGTTTTCTACTATGTTGAATTGGGTAATTATTTAGCAGAAAGTAGCTTTTAGGTCAAACCGTAGGTACCTGATAGACTTCGTTCTTATTTCCTTTTGAATAGTTGCATGTAAACCTGGCCTTGGCGCACTTCTTTTACTACTGTCCAATCATCAGAGGCCAACGCCTCCAGTTCCTGGTCTGTGAAGTCGTTGAACACATTGGAGTACAAGATATAAGATTGTCGGGTTAGGTCTTTGTTGGCCAGGGTACGTGTATCATTGGTCAAATCAGTGCTTGCCAAAGAGGCTAGATTAGGGAAGTCTGTACCTACCTGCTGCCAGGGAATGCGCTGCTGGTCTAAATAAGTGAGCATCTCTTTCTTCAACTCATAATAAGGCAAGTGCGCCAGCGTGGCATCCCAGCCTTTGGCCACCCGCTGTGGATAAACCCAGAAATGCCCACTTAGCAGGGAGGCAACCAACAGCCCCACCACAGAAAAACGAACGGGTTTGCTTTGTACCTCCAGAAGCAGCCTGGCCGTCAACAGCCCCAGAAACACGTAGACAACTAGCCAATACCGGTGAGCGATAGGATTAGTAAACCACACCAAAACCATGCTTACCGTAAGCAGCGGCACCAACAAAAGGAGAATCAGTTCCTTGACTTCTTTGGAAAGGTGCTTTCTGCCTTGCCACAATAGCACAAACACTGTCAGCCATAGCAGGACCCGTCCAAAGTCTAGGAGGCGCCAAATGATCAATCCTATGTTTCTAGCGAAGCCCATAGGGTCCACCACCGCGGCATATGCTCCCCAGTCAGAGGACCGGTTAAAGCCTATCCACCCAAACTCCTGGTAATGCAGAGCCAGCCATCCCCCTAGCATCAATCCTGCGGGCAAGTACCTTTTCAGTAAGCGCACCAGGTAGTCAGCCGTGAAACTCCCCTGATAGAGCCTGTGGATAACCAGGTTAGTCAGAAACAAGGAAACCGCCATAATCTGCCCTCTAGGGCTGAGCAACACTAAGAATACCAGAGCAATAGCCAGCAGGACATTGTTCTTTTTGAGAAGTGAATTAAGGGCCAGCAGGTACAGAAAGACCAATACACTATCTGGCGCCATCTGAGAACTCTGGGCTAGCAGCGTAGGATCCAGAAAGACTAATAATAACCCAACCAGTAGCCAGGATTTGGGCAGATAGCGCTTGGCCAGTAAATAGACTTGCCAAACGGTTCCCAGCAGTAGTGGGAGCATCAAGAAGTGACTGACGGGAAGGGTCTTCCCGAAGAGCTTCCACCCGGCGGCCAGATACATGCCAAACAAGGGTGGATAGCCAGCTATCTCCTGCGGGACAAAGACTGTGGAAAAGTTAGTGGTGTAGTACCATTGGCCGTAAGTAGAGCCCAGCAGAATGCTGTCCCAGAAGAAGCCGTTGTGCCGTAGCCACCACGTAAGCAGCAAGGCCAAGACCCAGAACGGGAGGACAACAGGAAGGGCTTCTCTTAGCGTTTTCAACAACAGGACAGTCTAAACCCGAAGGTACCAATTGTTTCAGATAACCAGCCACAGGCCCAGGAAAAACAGCACCTGCACCACAAATACCCACGGCGCCATGGGATTGTCTTTCCTGAAATCGGCTTTATGAAAGTAGACCTGCAACAGCAGCGCCACCCCAAACCAGCCCAGGAAATTAGAGAACGGAATCTGGTTCTGGTGCCAGGACCAAAAGTCAAACCGAACGGCTACCGGCTCAATCAGCACATCCAGGCTTACCATGAGTAGCGCGCCTAAAAATGCCCGTACCAGCCAATGAGAAATCCAGCGCTGCACCAAATGCCCCGAACTGTACACCAGCATCAGCCAGTTCAATCCTATCAACAGCGGAATATGATCCACTTTAAACCCCAGTGCTGCCCCGTAGCTGTACTCACCAAATAAAAGGCCAGTATGAACGCCAATCCATTCAAACAGAAAACCAGCAGCCCAGGCAGTAAAGGCAAACAGAAAGAAAGACCTTGTCCAGCCCCGGTGGAAAAGAAACAGAATGGTGTTGGTTAAGAGTAGGTTGAACGGCACCAAGGCTTGGAACCAAGGCTCATGGGCGCTAAAACCCAATCCCCAGAACCCCACCGCATAGAACAGGAACAATACTCCAATTCCCAATGGGAGAAAGCGTTCCCTGAAATCTTTGGAAGACGTGGAGATAAGCGTTGAAATCATGATGACACGAGATTTGAAGAAGCCGGGGCCAGATCACCCACAATCTTAGCCGATAGCAGGCACAGCGGTATGCCGCCGCCCGGATGGACGCTGCCGCCCACAAAGTAAAGCCCCTTTATTTTTGAAGTGAAATTGGGATGCCGCAGGAAAGCCGCCATTTTATTGTTAGAGCTGCTGCCGTACAAAGCGCCCGCAAACGACGAGGTATCGGCTTCAATCCCCACAGGCGTCCAAACGCGTTCTGTGGTGATCAAAGGCTCTATCTCTACGCCCAGTGCCTTGCTCACTTTCTGCAAGACCGCCTGTCTGGTGTATGTGGATAAGTCCTCCCAATCCTGGCCCTCGTTGTGCGGCACGTTCACCATCACAAACCAGTTTTCATGACCAGCGGGCGCGTCTGAGGGTGTGTATTTAGAGGTGATGTTTACATAGACCGTTGGGTCTGGGCTCACGGTTTTCTGCTTAAAGATGTGCGCAAACTCCTTTTGGTAATCCCCGCTGAAGAAGATGTTGTGCAAGTCCAGCTGTGGAAAACTGCGCGAAATACCCCAATAGAAAATCAAGGCACTGCTGCTGCGCGGCTGCTTCAACGTAGTTTCAGGGGCGGGCTGCGTGGGCAGCAGTTTCCTGTAAGTGGGCATGATGTCCATGTTGCTGACCACCACCTCCGCTGGATATGTAGCCTTCGCCGTTCTCACCCCTATGGCTTGTTGGCCTTCCACCAGAATCTCCTGCACCGGTTCCTGGTACTTAAACGTCACACCCAGCTCCTCCGCCAACTTTACCAAACTCTGGGCAATGGCATAGATGCCGCCCTCGGGGTAAAACGCGCCGATGTTGAATTCCAGGTGCGGAATGAGGTTCAAGGTGCCGGGGGCCTGATACGGGTCTGAGCCGTTGTAGGTGGCGTAGCGGTCCAGGAGTTGCACCAGGCGCGCATCTGTGAAGGCCTTGGCGTTGGCGGCGTGCATGGTGGTCATGAGGCCCAGCTCGGGTAGAGCCGGCAAAGTTTTCAACACGTCTGGGCTCAGGAAAGTACTCAGCTTGTGCAGCGACTTGTGCAGGAAGGTGGCCTCGGTGGCATGGTACAGGCGGGCTACTTTCTTGAGGTGCGCCAGTACTTTCTCTTGCGGCACTTGCAGCTTGTTCTCTACTTCTTGGGCAAAGTGCTGGGTGTTGGCATGGGCGGTCAAGCGGGTGTCGTCTGGCCAGAAGTACTCGGTGACTACGGGTAGGCGCTGGTAGTTGAAATAGTCCTTCGGGTTACGGCCGGCCAGGGTGAAGAGCTCATCTACCAAATGCGGAAGCGTGAACAAGGATGGGCCGGCATCAAAGCGGTAGCCGCCGGGCAAGGTGAACTGCGTCATCTTGCCGCCAAAGCTGGCGTTGGCCTCCAGCACAGTCACGTCATAGCCTTTCACGGCCAGCCGTATAGACGCAGCAATGCCCCCAATCCCAGAACCAATGATGACCGCTTTTGCCATGTTGCCAATCTACGCAGTTTCCCGCTTTTTGTGGGCATAACCCTTGCCGGCTTCAGAATGTTTTGCGGCAAGCTGGTGCTGGTCATTCGCTTTTGGGTTGTTTTCCAGAAAATAGGCTAAAAACGCATTACCTACGCTTTCCCGAAGAGCCGCTGGTACACCGGTCCGCGCAGGGCAAACTGGGCGTACAGCACAGGGTAGACCAGGTAATCCAGCACCCTGTTCTTCGTCCTGAACTCAATCAAGTCATGGATGATGCTGTAAGTGCCGTGATGCGTGATGAGGTGTTGGTGCCGCCAGTAGGTGAGCGGGGCGGGTAGTTCCTGGCCTTCGTCTACAAACCAAGCTTCTTGGTCGGTAATGTGCCGTTCGGTGATAAGGCTGGTCCAGCGTCTTTTTACAGGGCCTACCTGCAATTCAATCTCTACCCTGTCGCCCGGAAAGCTTCCGTCAAACCTGAGCACTTTCATTTTGGGGAACGCCGGGGCCAAGGCGGTGAACAAGTCCAAGTTGAACTGGTCTAGCACGGATAGGTAGTCTTGAGCGACGCGGGTTTGCAGAGAAATTTTCAAGGATATAGGGTTTTCTGTATGTATAACTGTCTACATGGTATTAAGTTGAGAATCCTTTTGTTATTTTTAATTAACCTTTGTGGTTTTCATCTTATTAAGCATCACATTCCTAACCTTTTAACCCTTTATGAAAACAAAACATTTACTAGCAGCCATGGCCCTTCTGTTCCTGAGCGTGACCGGCATGGCCCAAAACAGAGAAATCTACACCAATCCTGCCTTCTCCACCTTGGCCAAAGAGCACAAGACCCTGGCCATTCTGCCTTTTCAAGCTACCATCGGTCTTCGTCCTAACCAAATGAAGGCCATGACGCCGGAGCGCATGAAGGAAATGGAGAAGAACGAAGGCCTGGCCGTACAAAGCGCCCTGCAAACGTATTTCTTAAAAGAGCAAGGCAAAGACGACTTTACCGTTTCGTTCCAGGATGCCAACACCACTAACGCCCTTTTGTTGAAGAATAACATCACTGCTGAGAACATTAAAACGTTCACGCCTGCTGAGCTTTCTAAGGTTCTGGGCGTAGACGGCGTGATTATGGGCACGTTCACCACAGACAAGCCTATGTCTGACGGTGCTTCATTGGCCTTGGGCTTAGCCGTGGGTTTCTACGGAGCTACCAACTCTGGCAAGACCACCATCAACATCTATGACGGTTCTACCGGTGACCTGCTTTGGAAGTATGAAAAGAGCCTGGCCCGCGGCCTGGGCAGCGACACCAGCACCATCATCACAACCATCATGCGCAAAGCGTCTAGACAATTCCCGTATTCAAAGATCAAGTCATAAGGAACAGTCCTTTTGCACCAAGGCCGGGCCTGCTGGAGATCTCTGGCAGGCGCGGTCCGTTTTTAGGCTGTTTTCTGGAAATCAGGCCAAAAACGCTTGCTCCTTTCTTAAATCTTTTAGCCAGCGGTGCATAGGGGTAAAGGCAGGTTTACCCATCTATTTATACGTAGGCAACCATTCTCCTCCCCCACGCATCTTGCCTATACCCAGACCAAGAAAAGCCTTTGAAGAATCCCCAGTCTTTAAGGTTGGATGGTCTATCTCTTGTTACTATTTAAGCAAACCCATACTATGAAACCGAAGCATTTTTTCTTGGTGGCAGTAGTGGCCGCCGCCTGCAGTCTCCAGAGCTGTAGCCCATCTGTGTACACCAATCCATCTTTTACGGCGGTGGCCAAGCAGCACAAGACCATTGCCATCCTGCCCTTTGATGTGAAAATAGGCCTTCGGCCGAATGAGATGCGGGACCTCAGCGAGGAGCGTCATTATGAACTAGAACGCCAGCACGGGCGTGCCATCCAAGGGGCTTTGCAAGTACACTTCTTGCAGACCATCAACAAGAAAAGGGAAAAGGTAAAAGTGCAAGACATTGCCACCACCAACGCCATCTTGCTGGAGCAAGACATCCAGCCCGAGGAACTGACCAAGTACACACCTGCTGAGCTGGCGCAAATGCTGGGTGTAGACGCCGTCATGATGGGCTCCCTTACCACTGATAAGCCCTTCTCTAACGGAGTGGCCGCTGCCATGGCCATCTATGAGCTGTTGGCTACCCCCAACATATCCTTGGGCGCTCCTACCAACACCGGCATTACGGTCATGAAGATTTATGACGGCGCCACCGGAAGTCTGCTTTGGAACTACGAGAAAGCCCTGGAACGCTACCTGGGCAGTGACACCAACACCATCACCAAAGCCATCACCCGCAAGGCCGCCAAAAGAATCCCCTACGGCAAGTTGAAGGTGTAATGAAACGTGAATGTAGAACGCAGAAGCCCCGCCCATTTCTACTGGACGGGGCTTCTGCGTTTTTGGCCTGTTTTCTGGAAATCAAGCCGAAACGCTATTTAATTCCCAATGGATGCGCCGGCAAGTCCTGCTTCCAGCCCTCGCCGTACTTCTGGGTTAGGTATTCCTCTAGCCTTTTATTATGCTCAGAAGTATACTTTAAAGTAACGGGGTCAATGACGCAGTTTTTGGCTGTGTACCCCACGCCATACGTCGCTCGGAACGCCGTGAAGTCTAAGTTAAGTTTATAGAGGCAGTGGAAGATAAAATTGACTTCTCCCCGTGTAACCAACGCGTCTAGCTGCTCATTAGTCAAGTGGGTTATGACCGGAGTCAGCATTTCTATCTTAGGGACAATTTTTGAGTATTTGGCCTCTAACCGGATGGTGATGATATTGTTATTCTCCGTGATTCTGGCGGGGTACATGGTATAGGCCTCAAACTCATCTGCCCTAAACCCGAAGCTGTATTTCCCTTTCTCCGGCAAGGTCACCGTGAAGGTTTCTGTGGAGGTGATGTCTAACGTTTTCTCAAGTTCCTTGATGTAGAACTTACCCGCCGTGAGCTGTTTTGCGGTTCGGTTCTCAAAGATGATGTGCGCGGTGATTTCTTTGGCTTGGGCAACGGTGAGTGTGAAGAGAAAGATGATGGTAAGGATAGAATTTCTCATAGCTAGATTTTTGGCGGTATGTAAGGTAAAGTGATGCAATACCTTCTAGTTACCAAAACAATGACAGCACAGCTAACACCCGCCTCACCTTTAACAAAACATTAACCTTTTCCAAGTATGAAAAAGCCCATCCATTACTAGTGGCTGGGCTTCCGTTTTTGGCCTGTTTTCCAGGAAATAAGCTAAAATCGAATTGATTACAGGTGGTTCGTGTATAACTTCTTCGCGCGAGTTCTGTCTGTAGCCGGGTCCAAGTCTGAGAAGTACTGTAGCTGCCATTTCTGTGATTGCTCTGCTTGCTTGCTATGTACCACATCCCACGGCGGATATACCCTAAACGCCCTCTTCCCTTCTTTTTGCTCTGTAGAGACGATGCCCCTTTTGATGAGCACCGCTTTGGGAAACACAAACTGCCCGAAGCGATTCTCCGTCCTCACGTTCACCGTGTAATAGTCAATCGGGTCAGTCTCGAAGAAAGGCACAATGATGCCTTTTTCATTCCTTTTCCAAAAGGTCACAAATTGCCCCACCTTCTTGGGCGTTACCTTGGCGTCTCTGCCTATAACTACCGCTCCATTTACCCTAAACCGACAAGCTTTGTATTTCTGGCTTTCTGGCTCTACTTCAAAGTCTGTCATGTGGAGTGAGCATGCCTCAAATACTTCTTTTATAGAATCTGCCAATGGGCTACTGGGGGTTTCTATTTCAATCATTTATGAGGGCTTGTTGAGGGTTTTACTTAGTGTCATTTAAAAGATTTGAAGCTATTGCGGCTTTATAATTTAACTGAAAGTCACTGTTCATTCGGTGGCAAACTTCACTTTAACAAACATTCAATTTCCTTGGCAAGTAGAAGCCCCATCAACTTTAAATTGATGGGGCTTCTACTTGTAGAATTATGTTGCCCATAGATTAGGGAGGGGCACTCTAAAAAACAAATTATTTGATGGTATAAGATTTTAAAGAGATTTTACCCATACTACCAAAGTCGCTGAGAATCAATCCAACTCCTTTGGCATAAAAATAATTAGCAGGAGGTCCTGGTATAGTTTGTCCCATCACATAAAAGGTAGACTCAAGTTTAATTTGGATGACTTCTTTGTATTCGTTGGCCTCTACTGTTTTAGTTAAATTTTTAGCTACTAAGGTAAATTTATACTTAGTTGAAATGCCATTTACTACCAGTGTGTGTTCCCAAGTGGCACCAGTAGGCTCATTCTCTTTTAAGTAGGTAAGCTCCACATTTGCCATGGTTGGGTCTTGGCCCTTAGTAGTATATATACCCGCATTCTTATGAATGTAGCCTACAGTAGTGGTTGAACCTTGTTTCGTCTCAAACTCATTATAAGTTTTACCATCCATATTTTTGGTTGAGCCTAGAGATGTTTGTGTATATGTTTTATAGCCACCATACGACCAAGTAGAGCCAGCGCTGACAGGTTGGTAATCCAATTCAGCTAATGGAGTTGGGTCTTCGTCCTTTCCGCAGGAAGACAAGGTGCCAACAAGAAGACACCATACTAGCAGTTGTTTGATGGCGGCCAAAGATTTGATGTTCATGATAAAGGGATTTAATAGAGATAGATTAGTAGGATGAAGTATGTGATAGTTTAATAGCGGAAATAGAAGGGAGGTAAGCGCATGCGCTTAAATAAATAAGGAGATAGGGAAAGATGTCGTTTTTGACCTCCTTCCCACAAACCAGCCCAAAAACGGCTTAACTCAGCAAGCTTTCAATATCCTCTTTGGTGAGGTTCTTAATGACGGCTTCGTCCGTGGAAATAAGGTCTGAGACTAGTTGGAGTTTCTTGTCTTGCAGGGCCAGAATCTTCTCTTCTACGCTGTTCTTGGTGATGAACTTGTAGGTGAAGACGGTGTTCTGCTGGCCAATGCGGTGAGCGCGGTCCACGGCCTGGGCTTCCACGGCGGGGTTCCACCAGGGATCCAGGATAAAGACATAATCGGCGGCGGTGAGGTTAAGGCCTACACCCCCGGCTTTCAAAGAGATTAAGAAGACTGGCAAGTTGGGGTCGTTCTGGAAGGTGTTCACCTGTGCCTGGCGGTCTTTGGTGGAGCCGTCCAGGTAGGCGTACTTGATCTTGCGCTCGTCCAGTGAGGCGCGCACAATGTCCAGGTGCTTCACAAACTGACTGAAGATTAATACCTTGTGCCCTTTGCTGACCACCGTCTTGGTCAGGCGCATCACCTCGCCCAGCTTGCCAGACTCTGCCTCATAGGACGGGTCGGCCATGCGCGGGTGGTTGGCAATCTGGCGTAGCTTCATCAAGCCCTGCAAGAGCATGAACTGGCTTTTGGCTGCGCCCTGCTCCTCAATGGTCTTCAGGATTTTGTTGCGGTAGAAAGACTTGGTCTCCTCATAGGCATGCTCCTGCTCCTCGGTCATTTTGCAGTAGGTGATCTGCTCAATCTTTTCGGGCAGTTCACGGGCCACCTGGCTTTTATGCCGGCGGAGGATAAATGGCTTGATGAGGGCGTGCAGGCGCTTGGTCTTGTGCTCGTCTTTGAGCTTCTCAATGGGCTTCAAGAACTCCTTTTTAAAGAACGCCTGCGTGCCCAGCAAACCCGGATTAATAAAGGACATCTGGCTCCAGAGGTCCATGATGCTGTTCTCCACGGGCGTACCCGTCAAAATCAGCCGATGCTTGGATTTAAGCTCCCGTATGGCTTCTGAGGTATTGGAGTTCGGGTTTTTGATGGCCTGGCTCTCATCCAGAATGATGTAGTCAAAGTAGTATTTCTGCAGAAGCTCTGAGTCCAGGCGCACAATGCCATACGACGTCAAGACCACGTCATAATGCTTGAACTGCGATACGTTTTTAGTGCGGTACGTGCCTGTGTAGACTAGAATACGCAGGTGTGGGGTAAATTTCTGCGCCTCAGCGAGCCAGTTGTAAATCAAGGAAGTAGGCATGACTAGCAACGAGGCACTCTGCGCGCCATTCTCCTTGCGATGTTGGAGCATGGCCAAGGTCTGCACGGTCTTCCCCAAACCCATGTCATCTGCCAGACAGCCCCCGAAGTGATAGTCCTGCACAAAATGGAGCCAGTTGTAGCCCGCCTTTTGGTACGGACGCAACTCTCCTTTGAAGCCCTCGGGCAGGGGTTTGTCTTCCACGGTTTCAAACTCGCGGAGCTTCTCCAGCTTGCGGGTCATGGTGACGGTAGCCAGGTTGCCGTTCTGCAGGTCACTCACCAGCGCCAAATGGTGCTTGCGCAGTTTCAGTTCATCGTCCTCACCCTCGGCAAACGCGAAGAGCTCCAGGTACTGCGTAAACCATTCCTCGGGGATGATGGCAATCTGGCCGTTGGGCAGTTTGTACTCGCGCCGTTTGGTCAAAATATGGTTCCTGAGCTTGATAAACGGAATCTCATACGGCCCGAAGCGCACCGTCCCGTAAATGTCAAACCAGTCGTTGTTTTCGTTGATGCCTATATTTACGCTGGTCTCCCCGATGAAGTAGTTCTTGTCTGATTGGTTCTGCTTTAGAGAGAAGCCCAGTTCCTCCAGCGCACTCGCATACTGGTTCAGCCAACTGAACGCCGAGGCCTTGTCCAGCACCGCTTTCCCGTTCCTAATCTCCAAACCCCGACTAGCCAGCTCGCGCACAAAATGGCGCTCCTGCTCCAGGTCGCGGTGCACTCTGTGGAAGATGTAAGAATCAGTCGTTTTCTCCACGCTCACGCTCATCCTTTTGGCGTCCTGCATGGGCAAATTATAAGTGCCGTACTGGAAGTTCAGTTGAAACACCATCTTCTCGGCGCCCGACGGCTGTACCACTTCCTCTTCTTCCAGCATTTCACCGCCCGCCGTGAACAAAGCCACCGAGGTTTCTGCCACCGCCAATTCTGAGAAGACAATCTGCGGTTGTGGCGTAAAACGCTCAGATTTTATCAAGAAGCCACGGGCATAGACGTCAAACTGCTCTACCAGCGGGGCCACAAACTTGCGGTAGTAGCTGTCCTCCACGTTACGGGGCACTACAATAAAGCGCTTGTTCAAAAACGGCTGAAGCTTCTTGCCGTCCACTTCTTTCTCAAAGCTGTAGAGCGTGTCATTTAGCAGAAGCCAGGCCGGCTCATGGCACACCAGTACCGCGTCCTTGTACTGGAAGTCTATCCGCTCGCCCTGGTACTTGATGGTAGGAAAGTAATGGGTATTGTCTGGGTTGCGCACAAAGTGGAACAGCACCGTGGCTTTCTCAGTGGCAGATTCAATACGTTTCCAGGTTGGCTCGCCGTCCTTGCCCATGATGAACGTCATCTTGTTCTGCAACAAAGCCAGAATCTTGGCCATGCGGGACTGCACATAATGCAAGATGTTCTCCTGCAAGAGCTTGTCGCCTTTTACAGGGTCATAGGTCTTCAGAAAGAAATCGGCCAGCGTGCCTTTCTTGACCGCGAACTTCTTGAAGACCGCCTCCTGCTGAATCTGGTCTATGAGCTTGATGAGCTGGAAATCGGTCTCATCTAAGCGGGCGGCAAACTCGTCGGCGTTCTTAGCCGAGATGTTCTGGTGCTGGAGCGTGAGCTGTTTCTTGGAGTTGACCTGAATCACGAAAGACTCAAACAGATAGCCCAGATATTCATGCTCTAGCAAAGAGTAAATAATCTGAAAAGGCTGTGTGGTATAGACTTTCATGGCAGGCGCAAACTAACTCAACTTTGAAAGTACTACTTATTTTGGAGCCTGCCTGAGAAAAAGTAAGTTTTTTAGCCTGATAGTGGTATCGCTATAGAAACCGTTTTTGGCTTGTTTTCCAGAAAGTAGGCTTAAAACGAAGCTCCCCTTTATTTCAAAGCCCATACGCTCTAATCCCGCAGAAGAAACCTTAGAAGCTAAGCAATAATTAGTTAGTTTTGTCCAAAGACCAAAAAGCCAACCCATGCCTAAATTTAGATCTGGTGTTCTGCACGGCGACGAAGTGCAGGAACTATTCAAGTACGCAAACGACAATAACTTTGCATTGCCAGCCGTCAACGTGATTGGCACCAACTCCGTCAACGCTGTCCTGGAAACCGCCAAGGCAGTAAATTCCCCCGTTATCATCCAGTTCTCACAGGGCGGTGCCCAGTTCTTCGCCGGAAAAGGCTTGAACAACGACGGACAGGCCGCCGCCATTGCAGGTGCCATCTCGGGCGCTCAGCACGTACACCTTATGGCCGAGGCTTACGGTGTACCAGTTGTGTTGCACACTGACCACGCCGCCCGTAAACTCCTTCCTTGGATTGATGGTTTGCTAGACGCTGGTGAGAAATACTTTAAGCAAAACGGCAAGCCATTGTTCAGCTCGCACATGTTGGACCTTTCTGAAGAAGAATTGGAAGAGAACGTGAGCACTTGTGTTATCTATTTGGAGCGCATGAACAAGCTAGGCATGACCATTGAAATTGAGCTTGGCGTCACCGGTGGTGAGGAAGACGGCGTAGACAATTCTGACGTAGACAGCGCCCACTTGTACACCCAGCCTGAGCACGTAGCCCACGCTTATACGGAGCTTAACAAAGTAAGCAACCGCTTTACCGTGGCCGCCGCCTTCGGGAACGTGCACGGTGTGTACAAGCCTGGAAACGTAGAGCTTCGTCCAGAAATCTTGAAGAACTCACAAGAGTACATTCAGGAGAAACTAGGTACAGGCCCTAACCCGGTTGACTTTGTATTCCACGGCGGTTCTGGCTCTGAGAAAGAGAAAATCAGAGAAGCCATTGAGTACGGTGCCATCAAGATGAACATTGACACAGACATGCAATGGGCATTCTGGGATGGTGTGAAGAACTACTACGAAGGCAAGCGCGACTATCTGCAAGGCCAAATCGGTAACCCAGACGGCGAAGACAGCCCGAACAAAAAGCACTACGACCCACGCGTTTGGTTACGCAAAGGCGAAGAGGCCTTCATCACCCGCTTGAAAGAAGCCTTCGAAGACCTGAACTGCATCAACCGCAACGCATAGTTTAAGGTGCTGATGTTTAATTTATAGAGAAAGCCGGTCCTAAGGGGCCGGCTTTTTTGGTTACTCAAAGTATGTTATTACCTCATTTGTTACACGCCATTTCCCTTTCTTTTTTAACAAACTATATGCGTGCCCATATCCGCATAATCTATCGCATGCAAAAGCTACTTCAATATAGGCCCGGCTTTGGTCCTCAGAAACAATAGGATTCGAGAATACATAAAATGATTTTTCTGCTTGGCGTGTTTTCCATAATTCGTCAAAAAGTGTCTGTTTGGCTTTAAAGAAAATTCCTTGACTTCTAAGTCGTTGAATTACATAAGGTCTGCTAGACCACTTTGTGTCAAGAAATCTAAAGTATGCTGTGTCGGTTTTTGAAAATAGAAGTTCATCACCTGTGGAGTCCGTCTTTACAGATAGTAGGTCTCTCAGTCTAATTCCTAAACCTGGCATGGTGGGTGGCATATTAGATTCTAAGAATGATAGCCGGTAAGATTGTGTTTCTGAGCTTACAGGATAGTGTGGCGATTTTCCGGATATTACAGGTAAACTATCCTGCTTTATAACTGCCAGTACAATGGCTTGAACATTTTTTTCAGAGGGTATTTTGAAATCACTATTTCTATCTTGATTACAAGAAATAAGGAGGATAAGAGCTAGGGAAGAAAGGATTAGTCTGCGCATTGACTTGTGTTTTAAGTAGGATGCAAGCAATATGCATTTTCCATAAATATTACCTGCATATGTAAACACCCCTCTACGCTCCCCTCAAGGGGAGAATCCGCTTTGAATGTCAGCAGTAGCAATGGGAAACAGAAAAGCGTTTTCGGCCTGTTTCCTGGAAAACAAGCCAAAAACGCTTCTTCAAAAATCCTGTATAAGTGAAAGCTATACTGTTACCAATCTGAGCCAGCCCCGCCGCCTCCAAAGCTACCGCCCCCGAAGCCGCCGAAACCACCTCCGCCTCCTCCAAAGCCACCGCCTCCGCCGCCAAAGATGCCGCGTCCGCCAGAGAAGTCTCCGAAGATGATAGGTGGAATGAAAGGTCCTCCCATGCCACCCATGCCACGTCTGCCGCCCCTGCCACCACCGCCTCTACGACTGATGATGAAGATGAGAATCATGATGCCAATGATAATCCACAGCGTAGGAATGCCTTCTTCGCCCTGGCCTTGGCGCTGTTGTTTGGGGTCTGCCTTGTACTCACCGGCCGCGCGGGTAATGATTTGCGTGGTGGCTTGGTCTAAGCCTTGGTAAAATTGCTGTTTTTGGTAGTTGGGTTTAAGCGTGCCCTCTGTGAGGCGTTTGGCAATGGCGTCTGGCAAAACGCCTTCCATACCGTAACCGGTGGCAATGTAGACCTTCCGCTCATTAACCGCGGTGAGTATGAGAATGCCGTTGTCGTTGTCCTTCTGGCCAATGCCCCACTGCTCACCTAGCCTGAAGGCATAGTCAGAGATGTCATACCCGCCAATGGAGGTGATGTTGACAATGGCAATCTGAGTAGAGGTACTGTCACTGTAGGCTACCAGCTTCTGCTCCAGCGCCGCCTCTTCCTGCGGACTCAGAATATCTGCCAGGTCATTGACCAACCGCGGGGGCGTAGGCCTCGGCGGGAAATCCTTGTCCTGGATTTGAGCAAAAAGGGTAAATGACGTAATCCAAAGCAACCCTAGAAGCCAGAAGTATTTTTTCATGAGGTAGGGTCTTCTTTAGAGGTAGTTCCAAACGAGACGTGGTCTGCCAGCTCGTTAATGTCTTTGTGCGCACCAGCGTACGGGAAGTAGCTTTTGAGTTGCTCGCCGGCCATTTTAATGCCTTTGGCCAAGCCTTCAGAATACTTTTCTAGCTTGAAATCTGCCACTACTTGCTGGGTGATGTCTTCCCAGAAATGCGGCGGAACCACGGCATTGATGCCACCGTCTCCCAGCACGGCAAACTTGTGGCTTTTAAGGGCCACGTAGAACAGCACGCCGTTGCGCAGCTTGGTCTCATGCATGTGCAGGGCGGCAAACACTTGCGTGGCTCGGTCCAGCACTTCAATCTCACAGGTGTTCTCAAAGTGCACGCGCACTTCGCCAGAGGTGTTGGTCTCGGCTTCCTCAATGGCCGCTACAATGACGGCCTCGTCTGCTGGGGTAATGATGTCGCGCGGCATGTTGATGAGTCTTGCGTTCTGAGTCTCGAGTGATTTTTAGAAAATGCGTTTTCGGCCTGTTTTGGGTAAAACAGGCCGAAAACGATAAGATGGTTTGTGCAAGGACAGAGAGCGAGGGCTTTGAAAGTCCTACGTCTTGTGTCTTATATCTTGCGTCTTTATTAGAACTGAACTGTAGGGGCTTTTTGGGCACCGGCTTCGGCCTCAAAGTAGCCTTTCTTCTCAAAGTCAAACCAGCCGGCGTAGATGTTGCGCGGGAACGACCTGATGTAGGTGTTGTACTGCTGAACCGTCTGGTTGAATTTGTTACGCTCCACAGAGATGCGGTTCTCAGTGCCCTCTAGCTGGGCCTGCAACTCCAGGAAGTTCTGGTTAGATTTCAGGTCTGGGTAGGCTTCTACGGTGGCCATTAACCTAGACAAAGAACCGCTCAATTCGCTTTGCGCCTCTTGATATTTGGCAATGTTCTCTGGGGTAAGGTCATCTGCGCTGATGTTGATGCTAGACGCCTTTGCACGGGCATTGATAACGGCCTCCAGCGTAGATTTCTCAAAGTTGGCGGCGCCCTTCACGGTGTTCACTAGGTTAGGGATGAGGTCGGCGCGGCGTTGGTAGGCGTTCTGTACCTGTCCCCATTGGCCAGACACTTGCTCATCCAAGGTCACCATGTCGTTGTAGCCGCAAGAAGACTGGGAGAGTAACACCACCAGCCCGAAGAAGTAAAGCATTAATTTTTTCATAGTTGTAGGGTAGTTTTATCTAGCGTGTAATATAGTTCTTTTACCGTTTAACCGCACGTTTTGGGTTCGGGTAATCCTCTTACGCACATTCACATAAAAATATGCGTTTTTGGTCTAATTCTTAGAAAACAGGCCAAAAACGCGTATGCCCAAAATCTAAGGCGGAGAAGGGAATCGTCTGCTTTTCAAGCCTTAGTGCGAGCCTTCTTCCAGAAAAACACCAAGGGTGCCACAATTTCGTTATTTTAGCTTTTCAAGGAGGTACTTATGAAGGCAATTATACCAGTGGCAGGCATGGGCGCGCGCCTTCGGCCGCATACGCATACCCAACCCAAATCTTTGGTGCCCATTGCGGGCAAGGCTATTCTGGGGCACATCATTGAACGTTTGCAGGAGGCGGGCATCAAGCAGTTTGTGTTTGTGGTGGGCTACCTAGGCGAAAAAATCATGCACTATGTGCAGAAAAAATACCCAGACTTGGAGATGGAGTTCATTGTGCAGCAGCCGCGCGAAGGCCTGGGCCACGCCCTCTGGACGGCGCGTGAGACCTTCCGGAACGAAAAAGAGGTGCTCATCCAGTTAGGCGATACCATTGTGGATGTGAACATGGAAGCCATTCTGGCCTCTGATCAAACCGTGCTGGCCGTGAAGAAAGTGAAAGTGCCTACCCTATTTGGGATTACTGAGGTTGGGCCAGACGCGCATATCACTAAGGTGGTGGAAAAGCCCAAAATCCCGAAGTCCAACCTTGCCTTGGTGGGCCTCTATAAAATCAACAACCCCAAAGGCTTAGCCGAGGCGCTGGAATACATCATTGCCCAGGACATACGCACCCAGAACGAGTACCATCTCACCGATGCGCTCATGCACATGATCCAGAACGGCGAGCCCATGCTCACCTATGACGTGGACAACTGGTTTGACTGCGGAAGAAAGGAAACGCTCCTGCACGCCAACGCCACCCTGCTCAACCGTCCTGAATTCAAGCACACGGACTATCCAGAGTTCCCGAACACCATCATCATTCCGCCGGTGAGCATTGGCAAGGACGCGCAAATCAGCAATTCCATCATCGGGCCCAACGTGGCCATTGGCGAGCGGGCCATTCTCAATTACACCATTGTGCGCGACTCCATCATTGGCGGCTACTCAGAACTGGCCTACGCCGTCTTGCAAGAATCTCTGGTTGGCTCAGACTCAGCACTCAAAGGGCAAAGCCAACGCCTGAACATTGGCGACAGCACGGAGATAGATTTTAGTAGTTAAGAGGCGTGGTTTCAGAGTTAGAAACAGTGTTCAACATTAAGGGTAATATAACAATAGAAGAAGTTAAACTCTGGATGGATGGAGGAACAGTAACTCTGATTCTGACAGACCATAATTCACAAACTTGCGAAGTTGAGTTTGTGCAAAAAGTAGCTCTAAAAAGATATGCTGGCCATCCTAGGCCAGGAAGCCTTATGCTAAACAGAAAAGAAGTTGAAATTAGGTCATTAGTTGAGAAAGAGGTATTAGAAGCAATTCACAGAGCGAATTGGGGTGCTGGAATCAAAGAGGAAGAAAAAGAAAGTCTCAGGAAATTACTAGAAGACTGCATCAACTTTATTAAATCAGAAGAATACATTCATTTGTCCAAAGCATTAAAATAAACCAACAATTTCAGCTGGCGGATTCAATCTTTTCTAACGGGGCCGGACAGTATAACAAGTTTATATTTACCCTCAACCTCAGACAGACAACTCAAGGAAATCTTGATACTTGCTACCTGATACTTGATACCATGAACAATAGAATTACCGAACTCCTTAACATAGAATACCCCATTGTACAGGCCGGCATGATTTGGTGCAGCGGCTGGGAATTGGCCTCGGCGGTGAGCAATGCTGGTGGGTTGGGCCTCATTGGCGCCGGCTCCATGTACCCAGATATTTTGCGCGAACACATCCAGAAATGCAAGGCGGCCACGGACAAACCCTTTGGCGTGAACGTGCCCTTGTTGTACCCAGACTTGGAGCAGCATTTCCAGATTATCATGGAGGAGAAAGTGCCGGTAGTGGTGACCTCGGCGGGTAACCCGAAGACTTGGACCAAGCTATTGCAGGACAACGGCGCAAAAGTGATCCACGTGGTGAGCAACGTCAAGTTCGCGAAGAAGTGTGAGGAAGCTGGCGTTGATGCTATTGTGGCCGAGGGTTTTGAGGCTGGCGGTCATAATGGACGCGAGGAAACCACTACGTTCTGCTTGATTCCCATGGTGCGTGCCGCGGTGAACCTGCCTTTGATTGCCGCTGGCGGAATCGCCACCGGAGCAGGCATCTTCGGGGCGTTTGCTTTGGGCGCCGACGGGGCGCAGGTAGGTAGCCGCTTTGTAGCCAGCCTAGAATCCAGCGCTCACCAGAGTTTTAAAGACATGGTGGTGAACGCACAGGAAGGAGACACAGAACTGTCTCTGAAACAGCTCACGCCCGTACGCCTGCTCAAAAACAAGTTCTACCAGGACGTAAAGTTAGCCGAGTCAAGAGGTGCCAGCACCCAGGAACTAGCCGAACTGCTGGGCTCCAGGCGTGCCAAGCGCGGCATGTATGAAGGCGATTTGGAGGAAGGCGAACTGGAGATTGGTCAGGCCGCTGCCATTGTGGACCGCATTCAACCTGCCGGCGAGATTGTGCAGGAAATGTGGCAGGAGTTTCTAGATGCCAAGAAGAAGTTTTGCAATGAATGGTAAGCCTTGGCTAGCCATCAAACACACAAGTTATTGACGCTTTTGCAGAGAACTTATTGACCAAACAATACCCTATGGAAACGAAAGACAAGCCCACCCTTACCGTAGAGACCACTGTTCAACAACCGGTAGAAAAAGTATGGGAGCTGTGGGCAACACCAGAACATATTACCCAATGGAATTTCGCGCATGAATCATGGCAGTGTCCTGCCGCAACCAATGACCTGCAACGCGGCGGTCGGTTTGTGTGGCGCATGGAAGCCAGGGACGGAAGCGTGGGTTTTGACTATGCTGGTACCTATGAGCAGGTAGTCCCTCACAAAAGCATTGTGCTCAAGTTGGACGACGGCCGTCAGGTACGCATCACATTTGACAGCTTAGGGGACCAGACCAAAGTCACCGAAGTGTTTGAGGTAGAAGACGTGAACACCATTGAACTGCAAAGAAACGGCTGGCAAGCCATCTTGGATAATTTTAAAAAGCATGCCGAGTCGCAGAAGTAAAGACAAGGCTATGATGAAGTAGCTTGACTCAATTCCAATTACTAATGCCGAATTAATTTCCTCTTTGTCATCCTGAAAGGACCTTGTGGGCAAGTTGTAAAGACTGATACTAAGTGAGAAGCCGTCTAAAATAGATGCTTAAACCATAGTATTCCGTACTATAGCCACCACTTGCCTAGCTCGCCCACAAGGTCCTTTCAGGATGACAAAAAGAAGAGAGGGAAGCCAGCCTCAATAATCATATGAATGCAGATCCTCTCTGAAACCTGTACTCATTTACACCAAAGCAATTCCTAACTGTTTGGCACAAGACCTTATTCTAATCGCCTTGCACCAGCATGTCTCCCTCACGCCAGAGGAAGAGGAGGCTTTTCTGGCTATCTGTGAGGCCAAGGAGGCGAAGAAGAAGGAGTTTCTGTTGCGCACCGGGGAACAGAACCACTACCTGTATTTTGTGCAGAGCGGCTGTCTGCGGTCGTTTATCATTGACCAGAGCGGCAAAGAGGTGAACTTGGAGTTTGCCGTGGAGCGGTACTGGATAAGTGATGTGGCCTTCCATAAACCGGCGTTGCTTTCCATTCAAGCCTTGGAGGCCACGCAGTACGTACAAATCAACGTGAATGCCTTTGAGGCCCTCACGCAACAACATCCCGTTTTTAACCTGTTTTACCGGAAACTGCTCCAAAACGGCTACTTCGCGTTTAAGAAGCGCATGCTGTCGGGCATGACCCAGACCGCCGCCGAAAATTACCGCGATTTCCTCCTCAAGTTCCCTGACCTGAGCCAGCGTATTCCGCAGTACCACATCGCTTCTTATCTGGGCATCACACCCGAGTTCTTCAGCACCATCAAGTCTGAAGGGCTGGACCTCTACCAGCAGGCCATTTCTTAAGGTACCTTATTCTTTTCGGCACCCGTCTTCCCGACCTTTGTATTATAAATCTGAGGTAGCAACGCCGTTATGAAGTACTGGTTGCTACGGAAAGGTTTAGCCTAGAATTCTTCACCAAAAACACACTCACCGTGGAAAGAAGAAACTTCATTAAACTAGCTGTAACAGGAGGACTCGCCATGACAAGTTTAAGCGCATTCAAGAAATTTACTGACGGCCTAGCGCCGCAAGACTATACCATGCCAGTGCTGTTTGTAGGGCACGGCTCGCCTATGAACGGCATAGAGGACAACGAGTTCAGTCAGCGCTGGAAGAAGCTGGCCCAAGACATTCCGGTGCCCAAAGCGGTGCTGGTGATTTCGGCGCACTGGTTTACCAAAGGTACCAAGATTACGGCCATGGACTTCCCGAAGACCATTCATGACTTCGGGGGCTTCCCGCAGGAATTGTTTGCCGTGCAGTACCCGGCGCCCGGAGATGCGGCCATTGCCAAAGGAACCGTAGACCTCATCAAATCTACCCACGTGGAACTGGACCATGACTGGGGCCTGGACCACGGCACCTGGACCATTGTGCGCCACATGTACCCAGACGCCAACGTACCGGTCTTGCAGTTGAGCATTGACTACACCAAGGGTCCGCAATACCACTATGACCTAGCCAAAGAACTGCAGGCGCTGCGCAAGAAAGGTGTTTTGATTATGGGAAGCGGCAACATGGTGCACAACCTGCGCATGATGGACTGGAACCTGATCAATGGCGGCGGCTATGACTGGACCCAAACCATGAATGAGAAGTTCAAGGACCTGATCTCTAACCGTGACCACCAGCCCTTAATCAACTACCAGACCATGGGCAAAGAAGCGCTGCTGGCCATACCCACGGTAGAACATTATTTGCCGCTTCTGTACACCTTGGGCTTGCAAGGCAAACACGAAGAAACTTCCTTCTTCAATGACAAGATGGTAGGCGGTTCCTTGACCATGACCTCGGTGAAGATTGGGGCGTAAGTAATCCCTCATGCTCTGGAGTTGAGGATCCGTTTTTGGCCTGTTTCCTAAGAATCAGGCCAAAAACGGATTCTCGTTTTCTAGGGATTTGGCTGGTTGGTCTAGGTGCAGTGGCGGTTGGTCTAAAAGATTTTCTGGAGTGCAAGCGCTTCACGACCTTAGGGTTAGGTAATGCAAAATTGCTGTTCTTCTGATCACCTAAACCGCTACAACTATGATCCAAAACAAAGACTTTCTGGTGCTGCTCATTCGGCTCTTCTTGGGCTATGTGTTTTTCTCAGCCGGCGTCTGCAAACTCACGCACGGCAACTTTGGGCAGTTGATTGGGCCGCCGTGGCTGGAAGAGGCGCTAGCCAAACATGGTTTGGCGTTTTTTGCGCAGGTGGTGGCGGTGTGCCAGGTAGTGCTGGGTACCTTGCTGTTCACGCAGCGGTTTAGTTTGCTAGGGGCGGTGATGCTGGTGCCCATGAACATTGCTATTATAGCGGTGACCATTTCTCAGAACTGGACAGGTACGCCGTATGTCAATGCCGTATTTTTAGTGATGAACCTGGCCATGTTGCTGTACGAATGGAGACGCTTTAAATTTCTGTTTTCTACAGAACCTGCCCTACCCGTTGCGCCTTATGCTTTAGATACGTTTAGAGCTGGAAGTCTGCCTTGGGCAGTAATAGGGGGCGCCTTACTAACACTGGGCCTTTCTAGATTTAACTACCCGTTGACCAACGCCGCTGGGCTGTTGACGTTTCTACTGGCCGGGGCAACAGTGATTTTACCTATTGCGCTCACTAAGCTGCAGAAGGTGATTGTGTTGCTGGCGGTGGCTAACATGTGCTTGTTGACGCTGGGCATGAAACTACCCTACACACATGTAATCATTGGCATATGCAGCGCCGGAATTCTGCTGTTGCTACTTGTGCAGATGTGGCTGTCTACCCGTCAGAAGCAGGTGTTGGCTGCCGTTTAACTTTGACAGTAGCAAGTACAGGCAAACCTGATTTCAGTGATAGAATTTTGAATATAGAGTAATTGCTATTTTTATAGTTTTACGGTTGGTTGTTACCAGGTGCCGCTGCTAGATTTAACTTTTCTCTGGCAGCGGCATCAAAGCATAAACTGACTTTCTTCTATGAAAAGAACTGTTCTCGCGTTTGCCTTCATTTGCCTTAGCCTGCTATCCTGTAAAAAAGACGAGGTCACTCCAGCGCCCACCGCCCAGAACCTGTACTTCCCGGCGGTGGGTTCTTCTATCTGGGAGACATCTACACCAGAAAGTCTGGGTTGGAGTGCGACGGGTGCTGCGGCATTAGATGAATTTTTGAACCAGAGCAATACCCGGGCTTTCCTCTTACTCAAGGATGGTAAGATTGTCATTGAGTATTACAACGGCAAAGCGGCCAATGGCACCACGTTCACGGCCAACAGTAACTGGTACTGGGCCTCGGCGGGGAAGACCTTGAACGCTTTTCTTATTGGCAAGGCCCAGGAAGACGGCCATCTTTCCATTCAGGACAAAACGTCTAAGTACTTGGGCGCCGGTTGGACCAGCCTCACCCCCGCGCAGGAAGACAAAATCACCATTCGGCACCAACTCACCATGACCACTGGCCTGAACGACCTAGTGCCCAACCACCATTGCTACACACCCAGTTGCCTTACGTACAAAGCTGATGCCGGTACCCGTTGGGCCTACCACAACGGGCCCTACACCCTACTCACCCAAGTAACCGAAAAAGCCACCAAACAAGACTTTGACACCTACTTTAAAACCCAGTTAGCCGACAAGATTGGCATGGGAGGTTTCTGGATGACCCTAGGCGATGATTATGTGTACTTCAGTACGGCGCGCGCCATGGCCCGATTTGGCTTGCTCATGCTCAACAAAGGAACCTGGGACAAAACTGTAGTACTCAAAGACACCGAGTTCTTCAAAGCCATGACCAGCCCTTCGCAAAACCTGAACCGCTCCTATGGCTACCTCTGGTGGCTCAACGGTCAGTCTTCCTTCATGCTTCCCACCTCGCAAATGGTCTTCTCCGGTAGCGCCGTGCCCGATGCCCCTGTAGATATGATTGCCGCCATGGGCAAAAACGGTCAGTTCCTTAACATCGTCCCCAGCCAGAACCTTATCCTCGTGCGCATGGGTGACAACCCAGATGACAATGAGGTACCGGTGGTTTTCTTGAATGACCTCTGGAAGAAGGTGAATGCGGTGATAAAGAAGTAATGCCTTTTTTGGCTTGTTTTGGCGGAAATAGACTAAAAACGATTTTCATTTTCTACATTCATGTCTTTATAAATATATAACACAAATACTCTCACGTCTTCTGAGTACAGATGACTTAGATTAAATTATATAAAATTGAATGGAACCAGTTATAGCTTACATAAAATATGAAGGTGAGCTTGTTAAGGATGGATATTTAGATGCTAAAAAGACTGCGGGAGTACTTTCTGGGCTTGATGGAGCATTAAGGTATTTCCTATACAAGGAGAACTCAGACTTAGAAAAGATAGATTTTGAGCTACCTGTAAGTATAAGGAAAGGAAGTTGGGAAGCGTTTTTTCCTGAAAATTTTAATGAACTCTTAATTAAAGGATTAATAGCCTTTAGCGCTAAAAAGTACCTTGAATCAGCTTTAGGGGAAATGGCCAAGAATGACTTTAAGGAAATAGGGTTTAAAGATATTTTTCAACGTGCATTTAAGGCTATGACTTGGGTTATTAAAGCCGCCGTTCATTTAGGGTCATTAAGTAAAAAGTCTTTAGACGGTTTTATATTCTCACCTGACAATCAATTTATAGGATTAAAGAATGCGCAAGGTGAAATCATTTGGTTCCCTGTAGAGTTTTTAGAACAATATGCTGACTGCCCTGAAGGCCTGTTTAAGAACTTGATTAAAATAGTAGAGGAAGAGAGAGAGTTTGTGATCGGTTATAACGACCCACAAGTAAAAGAGCAAGCAAGGGTAAATTATAAGAATAAGTTTATTTTCTTAAATGAGGAAGATGAACAAGAGATTCTATTTCCAGAATTAGAACACAATGCCTATGTTGAACTTGAAGGCCATATTACTAGAGGTAACGAGAAGTCAAACGACCTTGGCTTCCAATATAAAAATCATGTTTTAACATGCTTCCCAGAAAAAGGATCTATAAAAGATTATCGAAATGCTCACTACACAAATTGTATAGTTAAAGGAGTAGTAGATAGATCTGATAAATTTGGGAAAATAAGTGAAAAGAGGCCTAGAATTAAGTTTGTCAGCATTTCAATTTCAGATAATAAGGGTCAATTGGATTTATTTAGTTAAAGCAGAGACTCCACAAAAAAAGAGGCCGAATCTCTCCGGCCTCTTCCAAACAACTAAACTTAATTACTACTCTTTGTCAATCAGTTCCACGCTACGCTTCACGAAGGCCGTTAACGCCGCGCCCGAAAGCATATTCTGCGATAGCAACGCTAAATCATAAGCCTGCTTGGCGATCTTCTCACCGCGGTCATCCTTGGCTTTTAAGATGCGGTGGTTGATAGGGTGGTTCGCGTTGATGGTCACGTTGTACATGTCGGGTAAGTTGCCCATCATCATCATACCGCCACCGCCCATGCGGTTCATGTCCTTCATCCGGCGCATGAACTCAGGCAGGGTGATAATCACCGGTTGGTCATCTACGCTCAGAGCTTCCACGCCCACGGTCATGCTCTGGTTGTCAATGGCTTTCTCAAACATCTCCTTCAGACGCGTGGTCTCTTCCTCAGACAATACGCTCTCCGGCTTGGCATCCGTCTGGATGAGCTTGTCAATGGTATCGGCGTCTACGCGCTTCAGCGTGGTCTTCTCCAGCTTCTGCTCCAACTGCCCGATGAAGTGCGGGTCAATCATGGTGTCCAGTTTCACCACGTCGTAGTTGCGGTTCTGGGCGGTCTCAATGAAGGCGTGCTGCTTCTCCACATCAGTGGTGTACAAGATGACCAAGTTGCCGTCTTTGTCGGTTTGGTTGGCCTGCACCAAGTTGCGGTATTCCTCTAAGGTAGAGAATTTCCCCTCGGTGTTTTCCAGCAACGCGAAGTCCTTGGCTTTCTCATAGAACTTGTCATCTGAGAGCATGCCGTACTTCACAAATACGGCAATGTCATTCCACTTCTCTTCGTAGGCGGTGCGGTCTTTCTTGTAGATTTCGTTTAGTTTGTCCGCCACCTTACGGGTAATGTAGGTGTTGATTTTCTTCACGTTGGCATCTGCCTGCAAGAACGAGCGGCTCACGTTCAACGGAATGTCCGGGGAGTCAATCACGCCGTGTAACAGCATCAGGAACTCCGGCACCACGTCTTTCACCTCGTCGGTGATGAACACCTGGCGGCTGTACAACTGGATTTTGTTTTTCTGGAAATCGAACTCGTTCTTCACCTTAGGGAAGTACAGGATACCGGTCAAGTTGAACGGATAGTCCACGTTGAGGTGAATCCAGAACAATGGGTCCTCAGAGAACGGATACAGTTCTTTGTAGAAGTTCTTGTAGTCCTCATCGGTCAAATCAGACGGCGACTTGGTCCAGATAGGGTTCGGGTTGTTGATGATTTCTCCGTTGAACTCTACCGGGATTGGTAAGAACTTGCAGTATTTGTTCAAGATGGTCTGGATGCGGGCCTCTTCTAGGAACTCCTCAGAATCTTCGGCGATGTTCAGAATCACATCGGTACCACGCTCGGTGCGGGTGCCTTTTGTGATAGTGAACTCCGTAGAACCGTCACAGGTCCAATGCGCCGGCTCTGCGCCGTCTTGGTGCGACAAAGTGTCAATCTCTACGGTGCTGGCCACCATAAACGCCGAGTAAAACCCTAAACCGAACTGCCCAATGATCTGGCTCTTGTCTGCGTTGGTGTCTTTGTAGCGCTCCACAAACTCCGTGGCACCCGAGAAGGCAATCTGGTTGATGTATTTCTTGATCTCCTCGGCGGTCATCCCTATCCCGTTGTCAGAGATGATGATCTGCTTCTTCTCCTTGTCCACCTTCACAGTCACCTTCAACTCGCCTAGGTCGCCTTTCAGCTCACTGATGCTGGAGAGGCTTTTGGCTTTCTGGGTGGCGTCAACGGCGTTGGATACTAGTTCGCGCAAGAAAATCTCGTGGTCTGAGTACAAGAACTTCTTGATGATGGGGAAAATGTTCTCGGTGTGAATCGAAATCGTGCCTTTTTCTTCCATTTCCTATATCTATAAAATGATGTGTGTTGCTTTTTGTAGAAGAGGCTTGGCAAAAGCTGTTCCAGAGCATGATTAGTGACAGGATGGCAGGAAGAAGGAGTTTGTTTGGGTTTATACAATGCCAATTTGAAAGGTTAAGCTGACTAAGATTTCATTTTGGCTTGTTTTCTGGGAATTAGGCGGAAAATGGATTTGATTGTTCTTTAAAAGAACAACCTCCGTTGTTGGTGTTATCACCACGACCCAGACTGCTACTTAAGCTATACTACTTTCTATAACTGTTTTTGTGCACGCAATTGGCTGTTCCTGAGAAAGCTCTTCCTCCCGGTGCCCTTATGCTCCCCTGTTTCATCTTCACCGCAAAGCGCTCACGGCCGCGGGGGCCCGTCTTCCCGCCTCGCGCTGTACCAGCTTGCCTCTGCTGCATGGTTACTTTCCCGCTTCATGAACCAACTTCGCTCTGTCGTAAACGCTATCCTGTCAGAGGCGGCAACCTGCTTAGGCGACTCGCCGGAAAGACTGGATTGGGTGCCAGTAGTAACAGCCTTTACTTAAAGTAAATTCTCACTTTGAGAGGCGAAGGGGTGTTTACATGAGCAAGTATTCAACTAACAATCAACAATTGACAATCAACAATTGACAATAAGCAGTCAATTATTAGCAATAGTCTTTCGTTTTTGGCTTGTTTTCCAGGAAATAGGTCAAAACTAAATCATGTACGTATCTGTATTTCATTTTAGCATCATGGAATTGGATCCTTTCGGTAGAATAGGGCATTGGTATTGTAAATTGGAAGACGCTGTTATATTTGTGAATTAACTTGTTGTAAGTGCGCGCCTTAAGAAACCTAAGTGCTTATTTGTTGCTCCTACTGTTTATGCGGGTGATGGTGCCTGAAAAGGTGCTGGTGACTTTGCACGCCCACGCGCACACCCAACACAAGGTGCATGATGAGAGCAAGCCGCACTTAGACAACAAGCACACCCACTGTCCTACCGCCGAACTCTTTGACACGCCTTTTCAGCTGTCAGAGCATCTGGTACAATTCCCTTCGCCACTTTTGTTGGTTGACAGGTACCAAGAGGGTTTTGCGTTCATCTGGAAGTTCAGTTACCCGCACACGGCTTCGCCGCGGGGCCCGCCTGCTTTGGTATAATCTAATCTTTCTTGCCTCTCCTGCTTGTCCCATTGACTAGGGCCATAGCGAGGGAGCCGGAGTGTCTGCTTCTTTTATTTGTCAGGCATCTGTAGTTGCGTTACGCAGCTGTTTTCCTCATTTTATACCTTAGATATACCATGTCACTTTATAGATTTTTTCTAGTGGCAGGCCTGTTCCTTGTTTTTAGCAGCGCCTTTGCCCAGACTTCTAATTCCCTTTCGGGCACTATTACAGATGCCAACAACGGTACGGCCTTGATTGGCGCCAGCATCTATTTCCCAGATTTGAAACGCGCCGTCTCTACAGATGCCAATGGCGCCTACACGCTGCAAGATTTGCCCAAGGGCAAGTTCTTGGCGCAGGTGCGGTACGTGGGCTACATTACCCAAGCCAGACCAATTCAGATCAACGGAGCCACTACGCTTAATTTTAAATTGGCCCCTTCTGTGACAGAGCTGCAGGCCGTGGTGGTGACCGGCGTCTCCTCTTCTACAGAGGCTCGCCTGAACCCCGTGCCTACCACCGTGATTGGTCAGGAGCAGTTGAACCGCAACAGCGCCACCAACATCATTGACGCCATTGCCAAAACGCCGGGCGTATCTCAAATTTCTACTGGGGCGGGCATCTCTAAGCCGGTCATCAGGGGCTTGGGCTTTAACCGCATCATCACGCTCAATGACGGCATTAAGCAAGAAGGCCAGCAGTGGGGCGATGAGCACGGCATTGAGATTGACGAGTATTCTGTAGAGCGCGCCGAGGTAGTGAAAGGCCCTGGCAGCTTGATGTACGGCTCTGACGGGATAGCTGGCGTCATCAACTTTTTGACGCCAGATCCTGTGGAGGAAGGCAAAGTCATCGGCTCCATTGCTACCAATTACCAGACTAACAACAACCTCTTGGGCTACTCGGCTTACAACGCGGGAAACCTGAACGGCTTTAACTGGGCGGCACGCCTAAGCCAGAAATTTGCCGGCAACTACCAGAACAAGTATGACGGCAAAGTGCACAACTCGGGTTTCAGGGAGATCAACGCGAACGGCTACGTGGGTCTCAACAAAAGCTGGGGCTACTCGCACTTGGCATTCAGCACATTTAACCAGCAGGTAGGGCTGGTGGAAGGCGAGCGCGATGAGAACGGCACGTTTCTGAAACTGGTGCCGGTGAACGGCGAAGTAGAGGAGCAGCCCGTCACTGAAGAGGATTTGGCCGGCTATGACCTAGACATTCCGCAGCAGCGCATCAACCACTTTAGAGTCGCCTCGCAGAACAACCTCATCTTTAACCAATCCAGGCTGGCGTTCAACTTGGCGTGGCAGCAAAACCTGCGCCGCGAATACGGCAACCCGCTGGATGTAAACGAAGAAGAGATTGCCATGCGCCTGCACACCTTCAACTATGACGTGAAGTATTTTCTGCCGCATGTAGCTAACTGGGAACCTACCATTGGCGTCAACGGCATGTGGCAACAAAACCAGAACGAAGGCGAAGAAGTGCTCATCCCAGAGTACCGCACCTTTGACGCGGGTGTCTTTGCCTTTGCCAAGCGTGAGTTTGGGGCTCTGAACGTGAGCGGTGGCCTTCGGTTTGACCTGCGGCGCGTGAACGGGGACGCCCTGTATGTCACCGAGGAAGATGAATTCACCACCAACCCCGCCGAGGCCGCCGAAACTAAGTTTGACGCATTCAAAACCAACTTCTCCAATGTCTCGGGTAGCATTGGTGCCACGTACAGCTTCAATGAGCAGTTAAGCGTGAAGGGTAACATCTCCCGGGGGTTCAGGGCGCCTAACTTGGCAGAGCTGGCTTCTAACGGAAGGCATGAAGGCACGTTCAGGTATGAGCTCGGGAATCTGGACCTGGACCCAGAAACCAGTTTTCAGCTAGACGCCGGAGTGACTTATGACAGCAAGCACGTGACCTTGGGCCTAAACGGTTTTAGAAACAACATCCAGAACTACATCTTCGCGCAGAAACTGAGCAGCGTGTTGGGTGGTGATTCTTTGTCTGGCGAGGAGGATGATTTGGCGCCCACCTTTAAATATGTGCAAGGCAATGCTTTCATCTATGGCGGCGAGGTGACCATTGACTTCCATCCGCACCCGCTGGACTGGCTGCACTTGGAGAACTCCTTCTCTTGGGTGCGCTCTATCCAGAAAGACGTGCCCGAAGATATGAAATACCTGCCCTTCACGCCGGGCCCAAGGCTAGACACCGAGCTGCAAATCAGTTTCCCGACAGCGGGTAGTCACGTGCGCAACTGGTACGCCAAGGCCGAGCTGGAAAACTACTTCAAGCAAGACCGCGTGTACACCGCTTTTGACACCGAGACGCCTACGCCGGGCTACAGTCTGCTAAACCTGGGCGTGGGTGCCAACCTGACCAATGCAGCGGGTAAGACCTTTGCGTCTCTGTATATTACCGCCAATAACGTGTTGGACAAAGCCTATCAAAGCCATCTAAGCCGCTTGAAATATGCCCCTGTGAATGAGGTGACGGGCAGAACCGGCGTGTACAACATGGGCCGCAATGTCAGCTTTAAACTGGTGGTGCCTTTCGGGTAAGCCGTTTTTGACCTGTTTTGGCGAAACTAAGCCAAAAACGGAACCGCCTCCTTGAAATACTTCAAGGAGGCGGTTCCGTTTTACAGATGACTTTACTGGGTGTTGGATAGTGTGGCCAATTGCTACTTATAATCATCCTTCTCCAAGCCAGGTATTCATCTGCTCACAAATGGGGCATTTTAGTTGGATGACTTAAGCAAGAACAGGAGTAAAAGCAAAGAGGCCAGCTCATGGTGGAGCAGGCCTCTTTGCTTTAGTATAGTAAATATTGTGTCTATAAACGTTGATGTAAATTTTAGTCAAATACAGGCTCCACCTTGTAGCCCTTGGCTTTCAGCATTTCTAACAAGCCATATTCACCCGGTAAATGCGCGGCGCCAACGGCAATAAAAGAAGGGCTTTTCTTCATCTTCTTAATCAATGGATTAAGCCAGCGCTCATTGCGCTCATCTAGTAAAAAGTCTTGGTTGTCAGGGCCGCTTTCTGAGTTGATAAGGGCATACAGGCCATTCAAGTCTTCTTGGTGGTACAGGGTGAGCATTTGTTTCATGAGCTTGCGCTGACGGTCAAACTGCTTTACGCTGTTCAAAAACTGCTGGGTCTGGGTTTCCAGGTTAATCTGGTCGAAAAGGGCAATCTGCTCGGCAGGGGTCTCTAGCGTGTACACAGACTTGTGCCATTTCTTAGCCAGGTCCAACAGCGCCAAGTCATATGACTCTGGGTTGTAGCCTAGCATCTTAGGGTACAACAACATCTGTCCCAAAAAGCCTGGCTTGATGTATCTAAAGAACTGCATGTTGCGCTCTAGGCTGTCATGCACAAACTGGGCCAGCCAGTTGTAGTCTTGCGGGGTCATGAGGCTCTCCAAGGGTTTGGCCATGCGCATGGCGTGCGTCATGCCTCTTGTCAACTCTGGGCTGTCCAGGTCTACCTCAAATACCACCGTCTCGGATTTGATAAGTTTTTGTTTTACCTTACTAGGCAGAGAGAACTGGTCTTTTGGAACAAGGTGAAAGGTACCGAAGACATACGATGTCTTGATTCCTTTGCCGCTTACTTTCCAGAGCAGAGACTGCTTGGCAACGGTAGGTGCGTCAGCCGCCATAACTGGTGAGGACAAACCTAAACCAGTTACTAGCAAGAGAAGCAATGCGAAAGCGGCAGCCTTATACGAGTTCATAGGAGCAAGGTTACAAATTCTTAACAAAAATATAAGATTTTTTTGTCCTGAAGTAAAATCAACCTCACTATTTCGCTCTGGATTATAAATATATTGAAAAAATATAAATATCTGTAAACAAAGTAATTATAGTTTTTTCTGAATATTTAGAGAATGACACCACCTTATTTGAAATTTACAATTAATGTTCCAACATCTATCGTAGCATGAGCACACCTGTTTTGCCCACCACCCATGTAAAATTGCTGAACACGGCAGTGATCGTAGCGGCCCTAGGCTACTTTGTAGACATCTATGACTTGGTTTTATTTAGTATAGTCAGAATTGCCAGTCTAAAGGAGCTAGGTGTTTCCAATCCCGCAGACCTGCTGGATCAAGGCGTGCGTCTTATAAATATGCAAATGGCTGGTATGCTGCTTGGGGGCATCTTTTGGGGGGTGTTAGGAGACAAAAAAGGCCGAATCTCAGTATTGTTTGGGTCTATCTTTTTGTATTCTGCCGCTAACTTGGCCAATGGGTTCGTGACAAACATTGATGCCTATGCCTGGCTGCGGTTTGTAGCCGGAGTAGGCTTAGCCGGCGAATTAGGCGCTGGTATTACCTTGGTCTCTGAGGTGTTACCCAAAGAAAAGCGCGGCTATGGGACCACCATTGTGGCCTCGGTGGGCATTTCAGGGGCTATTCTGGCCGGTATCATTGGCGAGTACTTCCATTGGCGGACCGCTTATTTTGTAGGCGGTGGCTTGGGTCTGCTCTTGTTGCTGTTGCGGATTGGCGTGTTTGAGTCTGGCATGTTTGAGCGGTCCCAGCGCGAAGAAGTAAAGCGCGGCAACTTCCTGAGCCTGTTCACCAACGGGACTAGATTTATGAAATACCTCAAATGCATCTTGATTGGCGTGCCCATCTGGTTTGTGATTGGCGTGCTCATCACCTTCTCCCCAGAGTTTGCCCAAGCCTTGGGCGTGCCAGTGGTTGTCTCGGTGGCCAAGGCCATTGGCTTCTCATACTTCGGGCTGAGTCTGGGAGACGTGGCCAGCGGTCTGCTGAGTCAGCAGATGAAAAGCCGGAAGCGCGTGGTGGTGGTCTTCCTCTTCATGCTGGCAGGTGTCATTGCACTGTACCTATTGGCCACCAATGCCTCTGAGGCCTATTTTTATGGCCTGTGCGTGGCACTTGGTTTCTGCAGTGGTTACTGGGCCGTTTTCGTGACCATCGCCGCTGAGCAGTTTGGCACCAACATTCGCGCCACCGTCACTACCACCGTTCCTAATTTTGTACGGGGCGCCGTCATTCCGCTTACGCTTTCCTTCAGTGCGTTCAAAGAGGAGTTCGGGCTCATACAGACGGCAGGCATCTTGGGCGTCATTGCCTTGAGCATTGCGCTGGTGGCCATCCTCACCTTGTCAGAAAGCTACGGCAAGGAGTTGGATTACTTGGAAGAGCATTGAGGTTTCGTTTTTGGCTTGTTTTGGTGGAAACAGGCCAAAAACGTTATCATTATTCTTTGATGCTAAATTTCACAGGGACAGTGTATTTGGTGGAAACCTTCTCACCGTCTAAACTGGCGGGCTCCCATTTAGGCATTTTTTTAAGGACTCTAGCTACCTCGTCTGCAAACTCCTTATATGAGGCCTTCCTCACATGAACACTCTGCACATCTCCATAGGAGTCAATAATAAACTCGGCCAAAACGTTTCCACCTATGCCTGTCATCAAGGCTAGCTCAGGTACCTGTACTTTTGAGACAATGTACTTATATAAACCTTCTGATCCGCCTTTAAACTTTGCTTCTACTTGATAAGGATAATAGGCTATCTCGGTGCTATCTGCCGCATAACAGTGTCCCTCCTTTAGCTTCCCTTTTTCATACATATCCAGCCGTTTCAAAGCGCCAGAAGGGTAAAATGTTTTTACGGTGCCGTGCAGGGTATCTTGCCAGTAAATAGCCAAGGCTTTTCGTCGGCCGTCTTCAAACCATTTCTCTGTGATGCCATGAACGTTATCTTTGTGGTAGAACTTCTTCTCGCTCATCTGCCCGGTCTTGTACCAGCTGGCAGACATTCCCTCTTTCACAGAATCCATGATGGCGTATGGAATAAAGCTTTCTTTTTCTCCCGACATGTAATAGATGGATTCTGATCCTTTCCCCTTGGCGACTCCCTCCCAATGTTTTACTTTATAGTACGTGGCCCCTTCCTTAGAATATACCCTGATTCTATGTTCATTCAGGTATTCTAAAGAATCTGTTTGAGCAAAAGAAGTAATTATGCATCCAAAAGAAAGCAAGAGAAAGCAAAGCAAGATTCTCATTCAGGCAAGGAGTTATGATTTAAGAAGCTGGGTGAATAACAGAGAGTTTCAAGGCACCTTTCTCTCACTAATTTCTGTTATCAAAGATAAGCACTAATTTTGAGGATGATTCTTTTCAACGAGACCGTGAGTATTGAGAATGCTGTAGCCGAAGAGTGGTTACAGTGGATGCAGGAGACGCATGTACCCGAGGTTATGGCCACCACGTTTTTCATAAAATTCCAGATTGCCAAAGTGATGGAAGACGAAGACAACGGCGGCACTACCTACGCCGTGCAGTACTATGCCCGCCACATGGATGACCTATTGGAATACCACCACGACCATGACAAAACCATGCAGGGCAAAATGCAGGCGAAGTTCCCCGGCAAGTACGCCGCCTTCAGGACGGTGCTGGAAGTAGTGGCCTAGCAGTGAACAGGTAGCAGTAAGAAGTAAACAGTGAGAAAGTGGCCAGATTCGTTTTTGGCCTCTTTTCATGAAAACAGCCCGAAAACACTTGGTGTCGTCTTCGGGCTGTTTTGTTTGAGCGGGTAGTGTTTAGTGCTGTAACAGTTGTTCCTCTGAGAGGTTGCAGTTAATCCATTCGCCGTCCAGGTTGGCGCCAATGCTGCGGTAGAAGTTGATGGCGGGCTCGTTCCAATCCAGTACCTGCCATTTCATGCGCTTGTACTTGCCGGCCTTGGCGGCCTCTACCACCGCGGTGAACAACAACCGGCCAATGCCCTTCCGGCGGTGGCGCTCCGTCACCACAATGTCTTCCAGAAAGAGCATCTTGCCTTTCCAGGTGGAGTAGGCGGTGTAATACAAGGCAATGCCTACAATACCCTCCTCTTCAGAATCGGCTACATAGAACTCAAAGATGGGCTGCTCCCCGAAACCGTCCCGTTGCATGTCTTCCAAGGTGTTGGTTACCTCATTGGGCGCTTTCTCATAGACGGCCAGTTCTACAATTAGTGCGTGCACAGCGGCCAGGTCAGTGGGCGTTCCTTTTCTAATGGAGACGGTAAGGCTCATATGGTTTAAAGGTAAAATCAGGTTAGAATACTAGGAGCAAGATATGGCAAACCGAGCGCAATAAAAAAGGCCGATGTCAAAGGAGCATCGGCCTTTCTGTCTTTAAGGGATTGCCTTACTTCTGGTACGGGTTCACGCCCATGTTCTCATAGACAAAAGACCAGACATCCGCGGCCTCGGCAATTTGAGCGGTGGTGGATTTGCCCGCGCCGTGGCCCGCTTTCACGTCTACCCGTATCAAATAGGGGTTGAAGCCGGCGCCTTCCTCCTGCAAAGTGGCGATGTACTTGAACGAGTGCGCCGGCACCACGCGGTCGTCATGGTCAGCGGTGGTGACCAGGGTGGCCGGATAGTTCACGCCGTCTTTAAGGTTGTGGATAGGCGAGAAGGCCATCAGGTTCTGGAACTGCTTCGCGTCATCTGAGGAGCCGTACTCCGGCACCCAAGCCCAGCCAATGGTAAATTTGTGGAAGCGCAGCATGTCCATCACGCCCACGGCGGGCAAGGCCACTTTGAAGAGTTCGGGGCGCTGGTTAACCACGGCGCCGATGAGCAAGCCCCCGTTAGAGCCACCGGCAATGGCCAGCTTCTGGGAGGAGGTGTATTTCTGGGCAATCAAGTGCTCAGCGGCGGCAATAAAGTCGTCAAACACGTTCTGCTTGTTAGGTGTCATGCCCGCTTTGTGCCAGTCCTCGCCGTACTCGCCGCCGCCCCTAATATTGGCAATGGCCAGCACGCCGCCGTTCTCCAGCCACAGCATGTTACTCACGCTAAAGTAAGGTGTCATTGACGCGTTGAAGCCGCCGTAGGCATACAGGTAGGTGGGATTGTTGCCATCCAGTTTCAGGCCTTTTTTGTGCGTGATGAACATAGGAATCTTGGTGCCGTCCTTGCTGGGGTAGAAGACCTGCCTGGTTTCATAGGCATCCATGTTCACGTCTATCTCGGCTTTCTTGTAGAGTGTGGAGGCGTTGCTGGCCACGTCATACTGGTAGATGGCACTGGGATACGTGAACGAGGTGAAGGTGTAGAAGACGGTCTTGTCGGCTTTCTTGCCACTGAAGCCACTGGCCGTGCCCAAAGTTGGGAGCTTGACGTCATGGAGCCATTTGCCGGCGGTGTCATGCACACGCACCAGCGTGGCCGCGTCCTTCATGTAGTTTAGCACCAATTTGCCGCCCACCAACGCCGCCGAGTTGAGCACGTTGTCGGTTTCTGGGACCAGCGTTTTCCAGTTGGCTTTCTGCGGACGGCTCAGGTCAATCTCAATAAGCTTGTACTTGGGCGCGTCCTGGTTGGTGAGGACAATTAGCTTGTCGCCTATGTTCTCTACCACGCCGTATTCTTTGCCGAAACTCTCTACCAAGGGCACAATCGGGTTGCTGGCTTTGCTCAAATCCTTTACATACAAGGAGTTGTTGCTGGTGCCTTCAGAGGCGGTTAAAATCAGGTATTTCTCATCCTCGGTTGTGCCCGCAAACAAGAGGCGCAAGGGATGTTGTTTAGCTTCCCAGATGAGTTTATCCTGGCTTTGCGGGGTGCCTACTTTGTGGTAGTAGACCTGGTGGTACTCGTTCTTGTTCGCCATCTTGGAGCCTTGTTTGGGCTCTGCGTACCGGCTGTAGAAGAAACCGTCCTGGTGCCAGCTGGTGCCCGAGAACTTAATCCAGTGCAGTTCATCCATCAGTTTCTTGCCCGTGGCCACGTCCAATACATAGCCATCTCGCCAGTCAGAGCCGCCGGTAGAGGTGGTGTAGACCGCGTACCTAGCATCCTTGCTGAAGGCCAGACTCCCTAGAGAAGTAGTACCGTCCGTGGAGAGCTTGTTGGGGTCCAGGAACAGTTCTGGTGTACCGTCCAGGCCTTTCATGCGGTAGAGCACGGCCTGGTTCTGGAGCCCGTCGTTTTTGTAGAAGTAGTAGTAGTCTCCTTCTCTGAAAGGCGCGCCGTATTTGGGGTAGTTCCAGAGCTTGGTGAGGCGTTCCTTGATTTGGTTTCTGAACGGAATCTTCTCCAGGTAGTCAAACGTGACCTGGTTCTGGGCTTTCACCCATTCGGCTACGTCCTGGGCCGTGTCTGCCTCCAGCCAGCGGTAGGGGTCTGGGACCTGGGTGCCGTGGTAGGTGTCAGTATGGGTGATTTTTTTAGTCTGGGGGTACATGGGCAAGGAGTCTAACGTGGGCACTGGGGTGGCTACTGCTTCTGGAGCGGTAGAGGCACCTGACGCGGGTTTATTGCTTTGGCAGCTCACCCCTAACGCAAGGGCGCTGGCCAACAGGAAAGTAGACGAGGTCTTCATAGTAGTGGTGTTTAGGTGAGCCTTGGTTTGTTTCTCCTAAGTTGCACAGCCCTACTGGTAAAGTCAACCCTTTGCTGCAACAGCCGCCGGTGGTTCTTCGGTATACACCTTATGGTGCCGCTGTCAGAAATTCAACAGAAAATCTGTAGTATTGTTCCTTCGCGTATGTCTATCCCAAGTAACTCCTTCTATATGAACAGAATTCTTTACACCTGCCTCTTGGTACTGGCCTGCCTTTTCAACGCACAGGCCCAGACCAAACCCGCCAAAGCCAAAAAAGCACAGGCCAAGCAAGCGGCGGTAAAGCCATCAGATGCGAAGCCCGAGCAAGCTGCCACTCCGGCTAAAGGAGCTGATGCCAAACCCAATGAGGCAAAAGAGCCCGCGGACGGCGAGATGAAAACCTATTACATGGCCATTTTGAAGAAAGGACCTAACCGCAGCCATGACGCCTTAACCGCCGCCCGCATCCAGGACGAGCACATGGCCCACATCAACAAGATGGCCGCCGACGGTAAGCTGACCATGGCCGGCCCCTTTATGGATGATGGTGAGATGCGCGGCATCTTCATCTTCAATGTGAAGACCATGGAAGAAGCCAAAGCCCTGACAGAGGCAGACCCCGCCGTAAAAGCCGGAAGACTGGTCATGGAGTTGCACCCATGGTACAGCATGAAAGGCGCTAAACTGCAGTAAATCCGTTTTTGCCTATTTCTCGGGAAAGAGGCAAAAAACGAAAGACGATATACAATACGGGGAGTTTGGGCAGCGTTATAAGCCCAGAAGTAGTTCCTGTTTTTAGCTTGTTCGAGGCGCCTGTCTATTGTAGACGGGCGCCTCGTTTTTTATAGCTAGGGGGCATTTGGTATTTTTCAATCTAAATGGCGGCATTGCTCGTAAATTCAGGTAGTTTTTGCAGTTCCAACATGCT
Source organism: Rufibacter sp. DG15C (assembly GCF_001577755.1). NCBI lineage: Bacteria > Pseudomonadati > Bacteroidota > Cytophagia > Cytophagales > Hymenobacteraceae > Rufibacter > Rufibacter sp. DG15C. The sequence continues at coordinate 1,442,832 of NZ_CP010776.1, read as the reverse complement.
TGTGTATATTTCTCTGTGCTAGGGCCTTTGAGGTCGCTGTTTACCCGTTTCTACCTGCTTCTATGAAATACATTTCCTCTCCTGTTGCCTCGGAGAACGCCGGGGTTAAAAGACTCTTCCTATTTGTTGGTTTGTGGCTCTTTTCCTTTTCCCAAACGTGGGCGCAAGTAGACAACGCCTCTTTAGTGCCGCTCTCTTTGGAGGAACGCATGAACGCCGCTGATCTGGTCTTGGAAGGAAAGGTCATTGCCCGGAAATCTTTCTGGGATACCCGCCATGAGAATATCTATACCGTCAACCAGGTAGAAGTCTACAAGGTCTTTAAAGGAACTGCTTCGCCCACCACGGTAGAGGTCATCACCGAAGGCGGCCGCGTAGGCCTGAACATGCACGTGTACTCTGCCACGCTGCAACTGCAGACCCAGCAGCAAGGGGTCTTCTTTCTACAAAGCGCTAGCGGCAAAAACTCATCTAAACAGTACAAGGTCTTTGGCTCTATGCAGGGTTTCATCAAGTACAAGGTGGCCAACAAATCTGCGCAAGATCCCTTTGCCCGTTACGCTTCCATTGAACAGGAACTCTACCCGGCCCTCACCAAATTAAGAGGCGCCTCTTTGCGAGTGCTGCGCACCAACCCAGCCTTAGATAGCACCATCAAAACCCCAGAAAGAACCCAGGAACTGCGCCGGGCCATTCCGCAGATTTCAGACTTCACCCCTAAGAGTTTGCGTGCTGGTACTAGTGACATCTTAACCATCACGGGTATCAACTTTGGCGCTACGCGTGGTACGGGCTACGTGGAGTTCCCAGACGCTGACGATGGCGGAAAGAGTTTCATTAAGCCTTTGGACACAGACTACATCAGCTGGAGCAATACCCAGATAAAAGTAAAGGTGCCCACCTACGGCATTGACGGGGGCACAGCGGGCACCGGAAAGTTTAGAGTGGTGAACAGTGACCCCGCCACGGCCACGGCCGCTACAGACCTCTTAATTATCTTTGCCTACTCCAACGTGGGCTATGACGATGATGAGCGCAACCTGCCCTTAAAAAGCTATGGCCCTGAACATATCAACCAAAATGGCCGAGGTGGTTACACGTTTAGATTTGGGGCGAGTTTTGAAGCCAACAAGCCTGCACTGTACGCCTTTAAGCGCTCTATGAACGAATGGTCCTGCGCCACCCTCATTAACTGGGACACGCAGGCGGGCGCCAACATTTCCAGAACGGCAGATGACAACATCAACTCGGTGCGGTTCTCTAACACTTCAGAATTGCCAGCCAACGTGTTGGGTAGAACCATCAGTCGTTACTCGGGTTGTATCATTGGGCAGGATGTGAACTTCTGGGTAGAGGAGATTGACATGGAGTTTGCGCCCAACTTTGTCTGGCAGTACGGCCCAGACCAGCCCACCAATGTGCAGTATGACTTTGAGTCGGTGACGTTGCATGAGTTGGGCCACGCTCATCAATTGAGCCACTTGATCCTGCCCAAGGCCGTGATGCACTATGCCGTAGGCCGCGGGCAGATCTCCAGAACCTTAAACGCCGAAAACGACATTGCCGGCGGTAAATACGTGATGGCTCAGAATGCCTCGCCGCAGTTCTGTGAGGAGCCCATCATGATCCCTAAGCAACAGAGTGCCTGCGCCATTCCGGTAGAGACGGTCATCTTAATGGGTACCTACCAGTCCAACAACACGGTCTTGCTGCGCTGGGAGATTGAGAATGAGCAGAACGTGGTCACCTACGTGGTAGAGCGTAGCGAAGACGGCATTAACTACATAGAGATTGGCCAGGTACCAGCCGCCAGCCGCGGCACCTATGAGTTCATAGACCAGAATCCCTTGCCTACCTTGACGTATTACCGTCTGCGCATTCTTAAAAACAACAACACCACAGAGCTGTCTGAGGTAGCCCAGGTGGCCGGTCCAGAGTTTACCAATTTGATTTCGCCTAACCCCGGCGGCAGCGAGGTCTTCCTCAACTTCAACACTCCCCAGAAGGATGTAGTGACCTTAGAGTTCTTTGACACTATAGGCCGGTTCTATGGAGCAATTTCTGTAGACGTTCTGCCCGAGGTGAAGCGCTACGGCGTACAGCTGCCAGACCTGGTGACGGGGTATTACATCATCAGATGGCGGACCGCCAGCCAGAGTGGTACCTTCAGGTTCTATAAGATTCAATAACGCCTTTGTAAGGATTGAGTAGGAAATCCGTTTTTGGCCTGTTTTGCGCAAAACAGGCCAAAAACGGATTTTTCTTTTATTCTGCTGCCCGTTGTTTTGCACGACATCTTCTGTTGGTGTAGCTTGAGGTTCTTTACAGCCTTTGCCATGCCTACAATGACTTGGGAGCGCCTTATCTCCATGGAGCGCTCAGATACGCCTGCCAATTCTCCTGCCCCAGACAGCTCCGTGCGCGGTGACTTTCAGCGGGACTATGACCGTATTGTGTTTTCCTCGGCGTTCAGGCGCTTGCAGAACAAGACGCAGGTCATGCCCATGCCCGAAAGTGATTTTGTCCACAACCGCCTCACGCACAGTTTAGAGGCGTCTTGCGTGGGTCGCTCATTGGGCAGAACCGTGGGCAAAGTCATCCTAGAAAGGCATCCAGACCTTCCGCAAACACATAAGAACCTGTCAGACGCCGACTTTGGGGATATGGTGGCGGCTGCCTGTCTGGCGCATGACATCGGGAACCCACCCTTCGGGCATTCTGGCGAGGACGCCATTTCTGCTTACTTTAGAAGTGATGAAGCCAAGCCGTTTTTGTTGTCTTTGTCTGAGGCCCAGAAAGCCGATCTGCAGAACTTTGAGGGCAATGCCGCAGGGTTCAGGATACTCACGCACACGCATCCCGGCCAGAGCTCGGGTACCTGCGGCATGCGCTTGACCTACAGCACCCTGGCCACCTTCACCAAATACCCAAGGCCTTCTGACCAGGTGGTGAAGGGCACCCAACGCACCAGTGAGAAGAAGTATGGCTTTTTTCAGGCGGAGCAAGCTCAGTTCTCCAAAATAGCGACCAAGCTGGGCATGCTCCCGGCGGGCAGCAACGCCTTCCACCGCCACCCGCTGGCGTTCTTGGTAGAAGCCGCTGATGACATCTGTTACCGCATCATTGACTTTGAAGATGGCTGCAAGCTAGGGTTGATTCCGTTTGACCAGGCAGAGGAGTTGTTGCAACCTTTGCTCAACCGCGACCCAAACAGAAAGTCTAGCGTGGAGTTTCATGACCAGCATGAACAACTGGGCTTTTGGCGCGCCATCATCATCAGTAACCTCATAAAAGAATGCGCTGATATTTTCTTGGCCCATGAAGAGGAGATTCTGTCCGGCACCTATGACCAACCGATCATCAATGAGGTGAAGCAGAAGGCCGCGCTGGACCAAATTAAGAAGGTGTCTATTGATAGAATCTACCGCAACCGCCCGGTACTGGAAATTGAAGCTGCTGGGTTTGAAGTGTTAGGTGGGTTGCTAGACGCGTTCTTAAAAACGGTATTTCATCCCTCAGCGAGCCGCCATAAAAAGTACCTGGACCTCATCCCCAACCAATACCTGGCGCGCGACCGGCAGATTGTGACAGACGCCTATGAGCGCATCCTCAACATCACTGACTTCATTTCTGGCCTCACAGACAGCGCCGCCATTAGCTTGTATAGAAAGATTAAAGGGATTGAACTGCCTAAGATGTATTAAGGGGATTGCTGATAAAAATTTGTCCACTTAAGATCAAGTAAGACTGTAATATCCAAAACAAGGAGCCCGTTTTCGGTCTGTTTTCTAGAAAACAGACCGAAAACGGGCTCCTACATGCAAAATTGTTTCTCTTCTATTGAAGAGCAGTCTTCATTTTTTCACGGGCGGGGGCTTCTACCTTGGTCCAGTAAGCGTCAAAGCTAGAAGCATTATTACCAGAAGACACATATAGGTCTTTCAAGAGTTGCTTCACCTTAGAGTTAGTGTTACCAGTGGCTACAATAGACTCAATGGTTTTCTGGGCTTCTATCTTATTGGGTGACGCAGCTAAAACTTGTACGTATCGCTCATTGATGCTAGAGTTAAGGCCACGGGTGTATTGATAGGCTTTCGCCATGTATTTGGTAGCAGTTGCTTTGTCGCCTTCTTTGATTAAAATGGCAGCGCATACATTGGCTACTTCTCCTAAAGCATATTCGCGTTTAATTGTCCAATCTGCATTGGTGATTAAGTTGTCTTTGGCTCCGGTGGGCTCGTTTACTTCATTCATAGCCAACTGGTAGGCCTTCCAAGCCAGTTCTTTGGCTTTAGCAGTGTTTTGTCCGGTGTCATGCAGGCTTTGGGCAGCAGCAAGGTATACCTCATACATATTTGGAAATGGGTATTGCTTTAAGATGTTTTCAAATTCCACCCATTTCTGTTTTTTAGCATAGATGCCAGCTGTTGCTGCAACAACGTTAGATACTTCTGGATGAATAGGATAGTCTTTCGCAAAAGCTAAGCCTAGGGCAATTCGCTTATCAGGGTTTTTTTCTTGGTTAAAGAAATCCAGGCGCTCATTCTCTGTTCCAACTTTAGGATCAAGAATCTTAGCCCGTGAGTTATAATCTGCCGCTTTCTCTGGGTTATTTATTACACTGTAAAAATTTGCCATCATACGCAATTCTTTGCCAGATAAACCTTTGTATTGGGTAAAGGCTTCTAACTCTGCAGCAATTCTTTGCTTTCTTTCTTCCCCATCATGCACTGCAGATAAACCGGTTAGTTTAGTCTTGATCACTGCTCTGGCCTGGTGTGGATATTGGGTGACCTCTTGCTCAATCAGTTGTAAACCTTTAGAAGGATCTGGATTTATGCCAACTGTTGGACCCCATTCAATATATGCAGCGGCTAAGCCATGCAATGCATCAGGTACTGGTTGCTTTTTGGCCGTGTGTATAAAGAATGAGTACCCTCTACCCCCATTATTTTCATACACATCCTCTGCCCTGAACTGGATTAGTACCCCATCAATGGTAGCACCTGGGGTAATCCAACCTTGCCAGTTATTGCCTACTTTATGTAGTTTGATTTCTTGCATCCTTGGCACACTGCCATCATATACATACGCTAACGCTGTAATGGCACTAGCCGAAGCCAATACTGTACCTGCAGGGTTGTAGATGATGTTAACCTCTTGTCCCGCTTGCGGGTTTGTGGGTTTAATGGTGAAAGTTGAGTTTTGCGCCTGGGCCCAAGTAGTCACTACAAGGAAGAATACCAGTAGAAGTCTGCTTTTCATAAAGGTTGTTGTGATTGAGGTAGAACTCCGCGCCAGTGGGGGATTTGGCACTAATAGATACAATCAAAAACCTATATTACTATATAGACATTAGAAATGCAAAAAAAATATGCAAAGAAAATTTTGGCTTTATTTTTAAGAAACAGGCTAAAAACGAGAAACTTAGGCGGCCTCCTGCTCTTCTCTTCTAATGGACATGAGGAACGTATCATGCAATTTGCCGTCTTCCATGGACCGTTGTCTGAACATAGTCTCTATGGTGAAGCCTGCACGCTGGTAGGCTTTTACGCCGCCTTCATTGGACTTGGACACCACCAGTATAATCCAATGCAGGTCTTGTTCTGTGAAGCCTTTCTCAATCATCTGCTTGGTCACCTCGGTGCCAATGCCTTTGCCCCAAGACGCTTTGTCCCCAATGAAGATGAAGAACTCGCCGCCGTCGCTGGCCTCAGACATGTTGCTTAAAGCCGCATAGCCCAAGCATTCCTGCGTCTCTGAGTCAATAATGGCCAGGTTCACGCTCTCCGTATCCTCTAGGACTCCCTCAAACCACTCAGTGATCTCTGCCTTAGACGAAAGCCCATGAAACGCCGCCAAAGAGTATTTGATCACTTCTTCGTCATTGATCCACTCCAGAAAGTACGGAAGGTGTTTATCGGCTAGTTGGGAGAGTTCAATCATGCGGCACAGGTGCTAAGAGATGGATAAGGGCGTCCAACATAGAAGGCAGGGCGCTAGAGCAGCGGGGTAAGCTCTACGTATTTCTACGAATATTTTAGTAGAAAGACTGAGATGCCTTAAAACCGTAGTTTAGGCAGTTTGGGTATCTTGATTTGTTGCAGGGAGCCTAGCACGCCCAGTTCTTTTAAAAACGCCCCGGCATTGGGCAGGCCTACTATTTGCCAGTGGTCGCCTTTGTCCAGCATTTGCACTTCTAAGATCAAGGGGTTTTGTTTAGAGGGTACGCGCAGCTCCAGCCCTACCACTGCCAGGGAGTCTTGTTGGTTCACGTAAGCAATGTCCTCTAACTGACTATTCTCCAGCTGGCTTTCACGAAGCACTTTCTCTAAGGGCATGAGGGATTGCACCTGCTCCCATTCCTGCGGACTCATGTTGGCCGGCGGCCCCTGCCCAGCTTTTCCTTCGCGCACGTAGCGCTCCAGTTCTGCCCGAAGCGTTTGCAGCACTTTGTCTTTCTGCGAGGCCATCATCATGCCTATGAACAAGCCGGCCATGGCACGGTCCGTCTCAGACATCTCGGCTAGGCCGGCCTGGGTAGTCTGTTCTAAAAGGCTGGTGGAAGTTCTGGTTATGTCCACGTACTTTTCAATGGCTGCCATATCCCGGGCGTCTACGGCCTTCTTAATCTGGTAGAGGGAGTACTCCGGGCCTTGCACGTATCGGTCATAAAACCAATATCCGCCCGCGGCTAGCAGAACCAAGACAAGAATCCAGAGCAAAGGCTTTTTCATAGGGTGTTTAGGTAAGGATGCGTGAAAAAGGTTAGCAGTAGTGCTCAAGCGTAAATCAACCCCAACATATAACTAGAGCTAAGGTAACAACGCCAGAAATCCGTTTTTAGCCTCTTTTCTGGGAATCAGCCCAAAAACGACTTACAGCAAGCCTGCGCCAATGGCCAAGGAGGCCCCGGCAATGGTAGCGATGAGTTTGCCGCGGTTGAACCGGTGCTCAGGGCTGCTCTCAAACAGGATGGTGGTAGAAATGTGCAAGAAATTCCCTACTACCAGGCCAGAGAGAACCGTGAAGACTTCGCCGGTCAAGAGTTGCTCCAGCGCTACATAATTGCTGAACAAAAGACCCAGCGGCGAGGCAATGGCAAACAGGAAAAGGTAGGCCAACGCTTTCTTGAAGTTGTGCAACCGGTCCACCAGCACAGACATTAACGCAATGGCCGCCGGAATATGGTGCAACGCAATACCTGCCAGAATGTGGTAGAAGTTGTCCCCTACGGCTGCGTGTGAGTGTAAATGAGAATGAGCCTGTTGCGCGGCCATCCTGGACTGGATAAGCACGCTGCCTTCCAGGAATGAATGGATGATTAGAGACACCAGCAAGAGTACCGGCACCGCCCCTATGCCGTGACTATGGCCGTGGGCATGCGAGTGCGCGTGAATGTGTCCGTGCTCTACGCCATGCGAGAAGACCTCCAGGATCAACTGCAGAAAGAAACCGGCCAGAATGTAAAAGCCCACGCGGTGCGGGTCCTGGGTGCTAAGCAACACGTCTGGCAGAATATGCAGAATGGTGAGCGCAAACAGATAGGCCCCGCTAAAGGCCAGCAGAATCTTAAGCCAGCGCTGGTTGCCCTGTGGCAGAAACTTGACCAGCCAACCCGCCAGCATGACGGTAAAAAACAGAATAGAGACAGCTACCAACATGAGGTCATTACTTTTTCAGCACGAAAATCATGCGTTCACTTTTTACAGGGTCAAAAGGCCCTAAATGGTAATCCCCGAAGACTTCGGCTAGGCGCAGCTGGCACATCTGGAAGTATTCTATAAACTCCTCATAGCGCAGCGCCCGCACCCGTTCCTGGTAATGAAAGTCCTGGCCCTTGTCTTGGAAAGAGATGGTCTTGATGATGAAGCCCATCTCTACGCGCCGGGTAATGTCAAAGGTGATGCCGTCCACTTCTTTGGTCTCATGGAGCACCAGCCGGTCAATGACGCGTTGGGTGTTCATGAAGTCAATGATGAGCTTTCCGCCGGGCTTGATGGACGCCGTAGTAGCGCGCAAGGCCACTACGTTCTCATAGTCCTCCTGAAAATACCCGAAGCTGGTGAACAGGTTGAAGATAAAGTCAAAGTGGTCTGGCCGGAAGATGTTGCGCATGTCATGCACGTAAAAATGCAGACGCTCATTCTCAGACTGCTGGGCCACGGCAATGCTCTGCTCAGAGAGGTCAATGCCGGTCACGTCATACCCTTTCTGATTTAAGTAGATGGCATGCCTTCCCCGTCCGCAGGCCAAATCCAGCAATTTGCAGGTGGCTTTGGGGTGCAGGTGCTCCAGCAGGTTGTCCATGAACCGCTGGGCCTCATGGGCGTCTCGGTTCTTGTACAAAATGTGGTAATACGGCGAATCAAACCAAGTACTAAACCAATCTGAGGGTACTTCCATGCGTGCTGCCAAAAGGGTGAAACCTGTTTGCCAAGCGGCCTTCGCCTAGCCTGGGTCAACAGGAGTGTGATTACTGTGCGGTGTAGGCTGGGTTCTTGGTCAGGTCCATTTTGCACACGGGGCACTTGCCGGGCTCCATGCTGGCGCTACCCTTACATTCCATAGGGCAGATATACGCCATTTGCGTGGTAGTGGTGGCCGTGCTGTCTGCCGGAACCTCAGCTTTTGTAGTGGAAGTAGCTTCTGTAGAAGTCTTCTCCTCTTTGGTAGCGGTTGTGTCGCAGGCACTTACAGAGACCATGGCTATCGCCAGGGCCCAAGCTAGAAATGATCTTCTCATATAAATAAGTTATACAGCAAATACCCGTTTTTGGCCTGTTTTACAGAAAACAAGCCAAAAACGGGTATTCTATGAACGTGAGTAAGCCTTAGTTGTGGTTTTCTACGGCTTCTTTCTTCTTGGTTTCTTCGTGTGCTGGCGTGCCTTGGGTCTTGGTGTCAATGTCAGTGGCATGCTCATCATGGTTCACCTGCACGTCTTGGCGGTGCTTGGCGGCGTCATCTTCGCTGTCAATGTTTGACGTGTTGTTGCGTGTTCCCGGAGGAACGGTGTCTGTTGATACTTTGGCGCCTGGACGTAGGTCAGACGGTTCGCTGCTGCAAGAAGCCAGGGCAAGAGCGCCTGCCACGGCAATTACGGAAAGAATGTTCTTTATCATCGGTTGAGAAGTAATTAGGATCTATCTAAAGGTTGTAGGTATACACGCTTACGCGGGCAGAAGGTTTTTACGCTTGAGCAAAGAGTCCATCAGCTTAAGGTCATTGGCACTGTTGAAAATCTTGTGCGGCAACAATAAGAAGATGGGAACGGTAAAGGTACGGGCCAACCATCCTTTGAAACCGCCCGGCAACTGGTCTGCGTTGGGCTGCTTCAGCCACAGCATATAAGAATCCTTCTGGTTGGCGGCCTTCTCAATCATGTCCCAGTTAATGTTCATGCCTTCGCGCTCGTTCAGTTTCAACAACACCTGGCGCTGGTCAATCTCATAGTTCACGCGCTGGAACAAGGGGTTGCTCTGTTCCATCTGGGTCACGCCCATCACCTGCGCCGAACGCAGAAGCACAAAGATAACCGTTGCCAACACGGCAGCGGCTACCCACCACCAGGAGAACGCAAACGCGGCCGGCAAAGAGAACAGCACCAGGGGAATAAGGGCCCGCCACCATTCTTTCTTCCAGACCTGGCCCATAGCCATCTTGGCGTAGTCGTTCTTGTCTAACTGGTACTTCTTTGTTTTGATGGCTAATGGATTAGAAGCTCCCTGCGCCTGTCTATATCCTCCTCTTTGATTAGGTTGCTGCATAATGTTGGTAAAGGTAATGGGACGCAAGATACAAGACACAAGATGTAAGACTTTCTTAGTGTTCTGTGATTCTTCCGTCTAAAGTAAATTATTGTTTTGTTGTCTTATGTCTTGCGTCTTAAATCTTGTGTCTGACTAAAACGCTTTCAAGCTCAGGTCCAGGCTTCTATTTGAGTGCGTAAGCGCGCCCACAGAGATAAAGTCTACTCCCGTCTCAGCCACGGCCCTGATGGTTTTCTCCGTGATGCCGCCCGAGGCCTCTACCTCAAACCGGCCGCCTATCAACTCTACGGCTTCTTTCAGTTTCTCTACGGGGAAGTTGTCCAGCATGATTCTATGGATGCCGCCTACTTCCAGTGCCTGGCGTACTTCGTCAATGTTTCTGGTTTCTACTTCAATCTTAAGGTCTTTGCCCAGTTTTTTTAAGTAAGCGTGCGTGGCTTCTATGGCGGGCTTGATGCCGCCGGCGTAGTCCACATGGTTGTCTTTGAGCATTATCATGTCAAACAGCCCAAACCGGTGGTTGGTGCCGCCGCCAATTAAAACCGCCCACTTCTCCATCATCCTGAAGTTGGGCGTGGTTTTGCGGGTGTCCAGTAAACGGGCGCCGGTGCCTTCAATCAGTCTGACAATGCTATTCGTGTAAGTGGCAATGCCACTCATGCGCTGCATGCAGTTCAAGACCAAACGTTCGGCCGTTAGAATAGACTGGGCTTTGCCGTGTACGGTCAAGGCTACGTCACCAAATTTGATAGGCGTGCCGTCTTGCAAAAGCACTTCTACGCGTAGGGTTGGGTCCACTTGCTTGAAAATAGCCACGGCTAACTCTACCCCCGCCAAGATGCCTTCATCCTTCACCAAAAGCTTGGCCTGGTTAGTGGCAGCCGCTGGGATAGCCGCTAAAGAGGAGTGGTCCCCATCGGCTACGTCTTCCTGCAGGGCCTGCCGGATAAACGCCTGTATGCTTTCTTCTGTTAGGTACGGAGCTTTCACGGGTGCAAAAATAAAAAAAGGCACCGAACAATCGGTGCCTTTTCAAACTATCGCTGTAAACAGCCGGTATATTTTTAATTTATCTAAGAATCTTACGCCTTGTGACTTAGAACGCAGGTCTCTTACTTGAATTCTATGGTGTCAATCTTGTAGGCGTCACCGTACTTCTTCATGCGTACCAGCACCGTGTAACGGCCGCCTTTGTGGGCATATTTACCAATGGCGTAGCGCTGTCCGTCCTCAGAACCGCCTTGGTGCTCAAAATCAAAGCTCAGCGGGGCGTTCTTGCTGAAAAAGTTGCGCAACACCATCTCTGCCTGGCTTTGGCTATAGCTGGCGTTGTCACCGTCAATGCTCACCTGTACTTTGGTGTTCAGGTATTGAGCCAAGCTGCGCGAAGAGCCCGACTTGATGGCGGACTTCACACCGGCCACCACATCTGACTGAGCGGCCACTTGTCCGGCGCCTACCAGCATCCCCAACATCACCACCACCATTGCCAGCACTCGTTTCATATTTTTCATCGCTTCTAGTCTCCAGTTTACAGGTAGGTAGCCAAAACTATGCCAAACACCACCAAGATTGGATGTTACAAAGATACATGAAATCTATAGAAACAGATAGGAAGCCACGCTTTTTCACCTAGGTCTTGTATCTTTACATCATGAGCAAGAAGGTACTTTTAATGATTCTGGACGGATGGGGATTGGGCACCGACCCAACCGTGTCTGCCATTGCGCACGCCCACACGCCCTTTATAGATTCAATGTTTGAGCGTTTTCCGCATGCCCGCCTGGAGGCGTCCGGAGAGGCCGTGGGCCTGCCCGAAGGCCAGATGGGAAACTCTGAAGTGGGCCACATGAACCTGGGCGCCGGCCGCGTGGTGTACCAGGACTTGGTGCGCATCAACGTAGCCATCAGAGAGAAGACCCTTGGCCAGAACCCTGTCTTGCAGGATGCCTTCACCTACGCCCGTGAGAATGGCAAGCCCGTGCATTTGATTGGATTGGTCTCTGAAGGCGGCGTGCACTCGCATATCAACCATTTGAAAGGCCTTTGCTCTCTTGCCCATGAACAAGGTTTGTCAGATGTCTTCATCCATGCCTTCACCGATGGCCGGGACACCGACCCCAAAGGCGGCCTGGACTATTTGACTGATTTACAAAACCACTTAGATAAAAGTACTGGTAAAATCGCCTCCATCATTGGCCGCTACTACGCCATGGACCGCGACAACCGCTGGGAGCGCGTGAAGTTGGCCTATGACCTGATGGTGCACGGCAACGGAAGGGCCTCTGTGAACTGGCGCGAAGCCGTACAGGAGTCCTATGACAATGCCGTGACCGATGAGTTCCTGCAGCCCATTGTGTGCCTGAATGAGAACGGCGAGGCCATGGCTAAAATCAAAGAAGGCGACGTGGTGATTTGCTTTAACTTCAGGACGGACCGCGGCCGCGAGATTACCCAGGCCCTCACCCAGCGCGAGTTCCCGGAGCAGGACATGTACCCCTTGTCCTTGCGCTACTACACGCTCACCAACTATGACGATACCTTTGTGGGTGTTCAGGCCATCTTTGACAAAGACAACCTTGCCAATACTCTGGGCGAAGTCCTAGAGCACGCCGGTAAAACCCAGATACGCATAGCCGAAACGGAGAAATACCCGCACGTGACCTTCTTCTTCTCGGGTGGCCGCGAGCTGCCGTTCAACGGGGAGAAACGCCTCATGTGCCCTTCACCCAAGGTGGCTACTTATGACCTGCAGCCTGAGATGAGTGCCTTTGACATAAGGGACGCCATTGTACCAGAGATTAATGCTGAGAGCGCTGATTTTATCTGCCTTAACTTTGCCAACCCAGACATGGTAGGCCACACGGGCGTATTTGAAGCGGCCATCAAAGCCGTGGAGACCGTTGACCAATGCGCACAAGCCGTAGTGACTGCCGCCTTGGCCCATGGCTACGCCAGCATCATCATCGCGGACCATGGCAACGCCGACATCATGCGCAACCCAGACGGCACGCCTAACACAGCGCACACCACCAACCTGGTGCCGTTCATCCTGGCTGACGAAGCCTACAAAGGCGAACTCTTGGACGGGAAGCTGGGCGACATTGCCCCCACCATCTTGGCGCTCATGGGCCTGCAAGCCCCCGCCGACATGACGGGCACGTCTCTGCTCACGCCGCATTTAGTCTAAAGCATCTTACCCACACCGGAACGCGTATTTCTGTTTTTGGCCTCTTTCCCAGAAAAGAGGCCAAAAACAGAAATCTTGTTTCACGGAGCATTCAGCCTTTATCTTTTATTCCTACCTCTATGAGGAAATCCTCTCTTCTGCTTGGCCTTGCTGTTTCTTTGTCCATGGTTTCTTGCCAGGACCAGCCCATGCCCAAAGCCGCGCGCTCTACGGGCCAGGCGTTTGACTTGGTCGGGTTTCTGGACCGAGAAGCTCAGGCTTTAAGCCAAAGCAATGCCAAGGTAAAGAAGACAGTGCTGGAGGACGGGCAGGTGAAAGAGACCAAGGTGCTGCAAAGCATAGACTGGCCGCAAGAGTTAGGCACCTTCGCCGATGCAGACCTGAACAAGCCCGCCTTGCTTGGGCTCTTTGCGATTGAGAAGACCACCAACGCCCAAGGCCAGCAGGTGCACCACTACACCGCCAAAGAAGACGCAGACGCCATCGTCAAGGAAGCTACTTATGTTTTAGACGAGCAGGGGCGATTGGTGCAGTTTAAGGCCACCATGCTCCAGAAGAATTTCCTGTTCACTACGCACAAGCAATTGGTGGTAAAGGCCCAGCCTGGAGCCACACCGGCATTGCAAGCCTACAGCCTGGATGAGTCACAGACGCTGCTGTTCTCCAACTCTGAGCGTTACGGGGTGCAGGGTGAGATAGTGCGCTAGAATTACTGTCCCTGCAAGGTCACTACCACTGTTCTCTTGCCGCCGTGGTCCCGGTGCTCACACAGGTAAACGCCTTGCCAAGTGCCTAAGGCCAGACGGCCGTTGGTGATGGGAATGGTGACAGAGGAACCCAGTAAAGCGGCTTTGATGTGCGCGGGCATGTCATCGGGTCCTTCTAAGGTGTGCCGATAATACGGCGCGTTTTCGGGCACCATCTTATTGAAATGCTGTTCAAAGTCATGCCGCACGGTAGGGTCTGCGTTCTCATTGATGCAAAGCCCCGCCGAGGTGTGCTGAATGAACACATGCGCCAAACCTATGTCAAAATCCTCAAGTTCGGGAAGCTGCGCCTCCAGCAGGTCGGTGATGAGATGAAAGCCGCGCTTAACGGCCGGGAGCCTAATGGATTTCTGAAACCACTTCATGGGTAGGGATTAGTCTATAACTTCTAAGGCGCCTACGTCTGGCGTGGTCTTGTCGCGCTCTTTGGCCTCATAATCCAGCAAAATGCCCGCCAGCGGGGTGCCCGCTTTGTTGGCCGGTGAGAGCTTGATGATCTGGAAATCAAACTTGGGCGCGTCCCTGAACTTGGGGTCCACGTTGATTTGGTTGTTGTTGCCTGCCAGTTCAGCGGCGTAGGCCACCGTCTTCACAAAGGAATGCCGAATGGCTCTGGTAGAGCCTAACGTGGCCGGTCCGAACTGGAGTTCCTCGTCCTGCCTTCCCCAGAGGATGCTATTGACTACTTCTACTTGATACCGGGCCTTTCTGGTATTCCCCAAATCCTCCTGAAATACAAAGGACGGAGTAAAGCGCACGAAATCATTCGCGTAATTGGCCAGCGTGCTGAAGTAGATTTTATACTGTCCGCCGCCCAAGCCTGCCAGCGCATACTCGCCGCAGTTGGTGATGATGCTGTTGATGAGGTTCACATTTCCGCCGTGGCTCAAGACCCCCGACTGGAGCATGGTTTTAATGAAGGTCTGTTCCAGCGTGATGGAGGGGATTTGGTTTCCCTGGGCGGTGAGCAAGATGCCCGTGACCGCGTTCTTAATCTCGGTGTACTGCATTTTATTGCCCGTGCTGGTAGGGCCAAACTCTAGTCCCTGCCATTGGCCGGGGGCGTTTCTATAGTCTTCTTCCTGCCGAACCTGCTGAAAGCGCACCCGCTCTTTCTCTTCGCCGCGTACTAGAAGCGTGCCTAGCACTTTGAGCTTGGCGTTCTTGTGCAGATGAATCTGGGCGCCTTTTTCAATAATTAAGGTACAGCCTGCCGGCACCGTCACTGAGTCATAAATGACATGCGCCTTGCTGGCCGTCCAGGTTTCGGCGCAGCCCGCCGTGTATTTTCTGTAGAAGGCCGCGTTCTGCCCGTAGGCCTCCAGAATTACCTGCTGTTGGTTTCCGTTGGTTAGGAACTGGATGGAGTCTCTCACCAGAAACGGCTGGTTGTCTGCGGTAGGGTTGATGGTGGCTTTGACCAAAAGCAAGAGGCTGTCGCCGCCCCGCACTTCCACGCTTTCCAGCAAGGGCCCCGGCCTCCCGTTCACAAACACCTTAAAAGGTGATGCACCCATCCCCGCCACCTTAATCTCAGAGATGCGCACCGCGTTTTGGTTGCTGTTGTAGACCTTCAGGCGCTTGGTCACGCTGCCCACCTCGGTAAACACTGTGTCAAACACCACCGTGTCTGCCTCAAACTTGAGGATGGCGCTGGCGTTTGGGGTGAATTCCTCGTCCTGGGGGGTGCAGGCAACAATGCTCCATACCGCAAACGCCACCATAGCCAAACCCTGCACCATGGTGCGAAGTGGAGAAAAGGCAATTATTGGTAGGCGATTATTCATGTTACTAAGTGTATATCAGACTATGTGTAGCTGGCTTCTGGTTCATCTGTTATTATGTCTATTCTAACTGTTTTGTTAGTGTAGTAGACAATCGCAATTCCAACTAAAATAGATACAGCACTAAGACTGTAGGACTCCAAGTTGCCAGTTACAGACCCTGCTACATACCCAAATAAGCCTCCTACAAGCTTTAGGCTCGAGCTTACAATAAGAAATAGAATGGCCCAGATTTTTATCCCACTTCTAGCATATTCATGTTTTTTAACAACCAAAGCAAGTATGGTACCTTGAATTGCTATTGGAAGAAGGCCAAGAAACTGCGAGTAGCCAACCACTAAGACTAGATTCCACAGAAATAGTGCGCTAAGGATTGAAATTATTGTCCAGTAAAAGACAGTATTGGTAAAAATGGACTTTCTCATAGGTGTGATTTCGTTTTTAGCCTGTTTCCTGAAAAATAGCCCAAAAACGGCAGAAACAAAAAAGCGCAACCCAACGGGTTGCGCTTTCCTTATATAATAAGAGCTTACGCTTGGGCGCCTTCTTTCAAGCGTTCGGCGTTCTCAGCTATTCTTAGCTGTTCCACAAACTCGTCAATACCGCCGTCCATTACGGTTGGCAGGTTGTACACAGTCAATCCAATGCGGTGGTCGCTTACGCGGCCTTGCGGATAGTTGTAAGTTCTGATTTTGTCAGAACGGTCACCACCGCCCACCATGCTCTTGCGCTGGGCGCCTTCAATCTCATTTTTCTTGGCCAGCTCCTGCTCATAGATACGGGAACGCAACACGGCCAGGGCCTTGTCAAAGTTCTTCATCTGTGATTTCTGGTCCTGGCACTGGGCCACCAAACCAGTAGGTAAGTGGGTCAAGCGTACGGCAGAATACGTGGTGTTCACCGACTGACCACCCGGGCCCGAAGAACAGAACAAGTCCTTCCGGATGTCATTCATGTTCAGGTCAATGTCCAGTTCCTCCACTTCGGGTAAAACTACCACAGAAGCCACCGAAGTGTGGATACGACCCGCCGTCTCCGTAGCCGGTACGCGTTGTACACGGTGGACACCCGACTCAAACTTGAGCTTGCCATACACGTCTTCGCCTTTAATGCCTACAATCACTTCTTTGTAGCCGCCGGCGGTACCTTCCATCACGTCAATCACCTCCATTTTCCAGCCTTGCTTCTCCGCAAAACGGCTGTACATGCGGTACAGGTCACCGGCAAACAGAGAGGCTTCATCACCACCTGCACCGGCTCTAATCTCCATGATAATGTCCTTGCTGTCATCTGGGTCAGTGGGAATCAGCATCTCTTTGATGGTCTCTTCCATCTGCTCGCGCTGGGGTAACAGCTCGTCTAGTTCCTCCTTGGCCATCTCCCTGAAGTCCTCGTCCTTCTCCGTGGAAATCACCAGTTTGGTATGCTCAATGTTGCTCAGCAACAGTTTATAGCGCTCGTATTCGGCCACGATTTTTTCCAGGTCCTTGAACTCTTTGTTCAGGGACTTGTATTTTTTCATATCACTAACCACGTCCGGCTGGATCAGTTGTTGGCTCACGTCCTCAAACCGAACCTTGATCGCTTCCAGTTTATCTAACATCTTCTGCGTTACTTAATTCAGGGGGCAAAGATACGAAATTTCCTGCGCAACTGGCAGTGTCGTTTTTGCCCTGTTTTCTGGGAAACAGCCCAAAAACGGGAAAAGTGCGATACAGGATTCTAAATCTGAGACGGAAGGGAACAGAATAAACAAGGCCCATGACTACGGGCTTCAGCGTCAGAATTCCCTTATTTCCACAGCTGTTGCATAAACCTGAGCGCGTTGCCGTAACTGATAGCCTCTAACTCCTGAGTGGACACTTGCGCTTCCAACTCCTGCAAAATGCTCTGATACTTGGTGGCGTTTCTATGCTCTGGATGAAAGTAAGATTCCCCGCCCTCCATCATCCCCGACTCCTGAAAGAAATCCGCCCCAAACGCCAGCGCCTGCGGAGCTTGCTCCAAACCATACAGAATATGCTCCAGCAGAACCTCTGGCTTTTCTGGGTGCACAAACTTCTTCAGGAAATTGATGCCTATCAACCCGCCTCTGCGCACTACCTCCTGTACCAGTTCATTAGGCAGGTTTCTGGGGTTGTCATACACGCTTCTAAAGTTGGAATGGCTGGCAATGATGGGAATGTCCAGAGAGTTTTTATCTATGAAGGTAAGCAGGTCAAAGGCTGCAGCATCTGAGGTGTGCGCTAAATCCACGGCAATGCGCCTTCCGTTTAAGTAGCGTAACAGTTCCTCGCCGTCTGGCTTCAACCCAATGCCTGGCGTGAAGTTGCCACCCGAAAACCGGTTTTCATCTACATGGGTAAGCCCGATGTAGAGCAAGGGCCCGGCCAGTTCTATAATTTTCTCCAAGCGCAGGAAAGCGTTGGCCAAAGGCTCGCCTTCGTCACACAACCCAGAAGCGTTTTCAATGGCAGACACTATCGCAATCCTGTTCTCTTGCAAGACCTGTCGCTCCAACTCCTTTGGCTTAACCAAGGTGAAAACGTCACTCCCTTGCAATAGAACCTCCCTGAAAAGATGTGCCTGCTTTAACGTGAACGCAGAACTGTCGGGCTCGGTGGGCGTGAAGAACGCCATGGTCTGCAAACGCACCCTGCCCGACTGCAAATGCGGAATGGCACAACCAATGATGTCCTCGTCCAGGGCGGTGGACCCTTCAATCCAAGCCAGGTAACCGGTCAGGTCGCAGTGCAGGTCAATGATGGGCCATTTCATATGGATTGATGGAGAGATTGAAGGATTGAATGAATAAGAATTAACGCGGTTTCTGGGCAGTTTACGGCATAGAGGATGACACTGCACAACAATGCCGTATTTTTTGCCGAATTTTGGAAAAACAAGTCAAAAACGGCAGTCCTCCAAAACTGCCTTTCTTTATATTCTTATGGCATCCTTACCTTCTATTTTACTACACAACGGCAAAGAGCATTCCTTAAAGCGTTTCCACCCGTGGGTTTTCTCGGGGGCCATTAAAAAGATTGAGGGCGATGTGCAGGAAGGCGACATTGTGGCCGTGTATACCCACCGCCGTGAGTTTCTGGGCATCGGGCATTATCAGCCGGGCTCTATTGCGGTGCGCATCTTCTCTTTTCAGGAAGTGGAGATTGACTACGCTTTCTGGAAAAGCCGGGTACAGCGCGCCGTTGACTACCGTCGGGAGCAAGGTTTTCTGGACACCCCAGACACGGATGTGTACCGTTTGGTCTTCGCCGAGGGAGACAGTCTGCCTGGTCTCATCATTGACGTCTATGGCAATACTGCCGTCTTGCAGGCGCACAACGTGGGCATGTTCCACGTGCGTCAGCAGATTGCGCAGGCCTTGGTTGAAGTCTATGACGGCAAACTGACCGCTGTTTACGACAAAAGCGCTGAAACCCTGCCGGGCAAAGGCACCGAGCAAGGCCAGAACGGCTACCTGATTGGCGAAACGTCTACTCCGCACGTGGTCACCGAGAACGGCAACAAGTTCTTGGTGGACTGGGTAACTGGTCAGAAAACCGGCTTCTTCATTGATCAGCGCGAAAACCGTGAGTTGCTGGCCCATTATTCCAAAGGCAAGACTGTCCTCAACACCTTCTGCTACACCGGCGGTTTCTCCATCTACGCCCTCAACGCGGGCGCCGAAGCCGTGCATTCTGTAGACGTTTCCAAAAAAGCCATTGTGCTCACCGAGCAGAACGCCGAGCTAAACAACGGCCAGGACCGCCACGAAGCCTTTGCCATGGATACGTTTGACTTTATGAAAGGCCGCGAAGACTTTTATGACGTGATTGTGCTGGACCCGCCCGCCTTCGCCAAAAGCCAGAAAGTGCGTCACAACGCACTCATGGGCTATAAACGCCTGAACGCCGAAGCCATTGAGAAAATTAAGCCGGGCGGTATCATCTTCACCTTCTCCTGCTCGGGCGTGGTAGACAAATACCTGTTCCAGAGCACGGTCATGGCCGCCGCCATAGAAGCCGGCCGTAACGTCAAAGTCATGCACCACCTCTCCCAACCCGCAGACCACCCCATCAGCATCTTCCACCCAGAAGGCGAATATCTGAAGGGCTTGGTGCTGTATGTGGAATAATGAGTATCAAGTAGCAGGTATCAGGGAGCAAGACTTCAGTTGATTTAAACGGAAAGCCTCCGCTGTTTACATACAGCGGAGGCTTTCCGTTTTTGGTTTGGTTTCTGGAAATTAAGCCAAAAACCGCTTCAAATATCTAAGGCGTGAACTAAGCGCGGATTCTCCCCTTGAGGGGAGCGTAGAGGGGTGTCTTAGTCTTGAGTAGAAGAGGTTGCAACCCTATTGAAGAAAGGATATTTAGGGTGATATTCTACTTTGATTGAGTCGCCAATACTAGCCTCAGTGTCTCTAGAGTCATCTTTGTAAGGCTTACCATCTACGTAAAATTGATAGGATAAGGAATATTCTTGAGACACCGCGCAGTTCCCTAAATAGTTTCTCTCACTTATGATTTTAGCATAGATGGTTTTTGTATTATCATCAAGCATTTCATCTTCTATCCATCTTGAGGCTCCAACATAAATAGTATATCCTATGAGATAAATAATGATTAAGGCTCCAACTATTTCTGAAATGCCCCATAGTTTACCTGAGGATTTCTTTTTCTTCTGTTTCCCTTTCATAACATGAAAGCAATATTACTGGTTCGCCAACACAAACTGCCTCTCCAGATTCTCCGGCTTAAGCACTTCATCCAAGCTCATTCTAATCCGCCATTCCTTGGGGTAATGGTTGTTGACGCGGTTCTGTAGTTTCTTTCCCCAGCCCAGTGGAACGCCGTTGAATTGTACCAGCACCCAGCCGTTGGCCGAGTCTTCCAGCACCACGTCTTCGCGGTGGAGGAATTTGAGGGCGGTGGCCAGGTCTACCTCGGCGTGGGGGAAAGCGTCTGTGGACAAATGTTGCGACAAGGCGAGGGCGGGTAGAGGTTTGGCGTTGTTTTTCATGACCTCAGCGAGTTCAATGCCTCCGTAGACCACGCGAAGGTTCTCATAGAGTTGCTCCAGTTCCAGCATCCAGGCCTTGGGCAAGGCACGTAGGGTTTCTTTGTGTTTTACAATTTCCCAATCGCTGGGCGCACTCAGCCAATCCTGCACCAGGGCTTTCTCTTGTTTAGAGGCAGACACCAGGTACGGGCGTTTGCTCTTGCGGTAGTTGCCGGCTTCGTCGCCTTCGGTTTTGCGGACCACGGCCAGGAAGAAGCCCTCGCCCTGGGTTTTATGCGGATAGAAGCGGTACCCGCGCATGCCCTGTTCCTGGGTTTCGGTGACGTTCCATTCAGATTGCAGAGTCAAAGGCACAGTCTCTACGTCCTGTTGTTGGGATAGCCAGGCCAGGTTCTCTTCGTTCTCTTCTGAATTGTAGGTGCAGGTGCTGTAAATGAGAACACCGCCGGGTTTCAAGGCATCCCAGACGTCCATAAGGATTCGGCGCTGGCGCTCAGAGCAGAGTTTGACGTTGGCCTCAGACCATTCCTGAATGGCATCGGGGTCTTTCCGGAACATGCCTTCGCCGGAGCAGGGCGCGTCTACCACCATGACGTCAAAGAAACCAGTCAAGGCGCCAATGTGACTAGGGTCATTGTTGGTGACTACTACGTTCCCGCTTCCCCATTTCTGGATGTTCTCTGCCAGAATATTGGCTCTGGGTTTGATGACTTCGTTGGCCACCAACAGGCTTCCGGCAGAAAGCAAAGAGGCAATGTGGGTAGACTTTCCGCCAGGGGCACCGCACAAATCTAATACCGCCAAGGATTCTTCTAAATCTACGCTCTGCTTTAAGGCTTGCTCCAGAAACATAGAGCTGGCTTCCTGCACGTAATACGCCCCACCATGGAACATGGGGTCTAGCGTGAAGCTGGGCCGTTCAGAAAGGTAGAAACCGGTCTCGGTCCAAGGCACGGGCGTCAAGGAAGTAGGCAAAGAGGTCTTGTTGGCGTTCACCCGTATGCTGATGGGCGAAGGGCTGGTCAAGGCTTCTTTGAAGGCGGTGTAGTCCTCTTCCAGTTGGGTTTGCATGCGCACCTGAAAGGAAAGCGGAAGTTGTATAGACATGGCTGGTAAACGTCAAGGTAAGGCAGAAGAAAGCTCAACTGCGGAAAAGCGTTTTTGGCCTGTTTTCTGGAAAAGGGCCCAAAAACAAAATTATTCTGCAGGCAGGATAGGCTCTTTGCGGGTGGTGATTTTAGAGGGTTTGCGCACCGTGCGGGTCTGGTACACCGGGTTGTCCACGAAGGCCACTACTTTCAAGGTCAGGTCCAGGCCGGTGATGGTGCTGGGGTTCTCGAAGCCCAAGTACAGATAGCCGTCATCGGTTTTAGGGGTCTGGTTGGCCATTATTTTGCCGTAGTCAGAGAGCACGTCCTGTCCTTTGGCCACGCCGTAGGGTTTCCAGCCGTCTTCGTCCTCCCGGAACAGGTTGGCATTGGTCTTGTTAAGTAAATAGTAGCTGATGTAGCCACTACTTTTCACCTGCGGTAATTGCGGTAACAGCCCCAACCCGAAGGCCACCAACGGGTTGCTCCCCGTCAGGAGAGCCGTCGCGCCTTTGGCCAGCAGCTTACCAGATTCCTGCAAGGCTTCTACTGATTCCTGCCCTACGCCTACCCAATACACCCAGTGCTTGGTGTTGGCGGGCAGTTTGAAGCGCTCGGTGGTTCTGTTGTTGCTGGTGATGTTGGTGACGGAGGCCAGCCGGAAGGTCTTATCCAGAATGGTCTCTGCCAGTAAATCGTTTTTCACCAATACCTTCTCCGTGGCGGTAGTCCAGGTAGTGTCTTGAATAGTGCGCCAGGCTACGTGGGTATTGAAGTTCTGCGCTATGGCGTTGGCCGGAATACGCGTTAACGTGAAGTGGCTCTTGGTGCTGGTAGGCGAAAGGCTCTGCAAGGTGATGGTGTACACCGACTTCTGCGGAACGGTCAAACGCAACTTGCTCAGCTTCTTGGTCTCCTCCACGCTATACAGCGGTGAACTGGAGTAGAACTCCTGCACCGTCACTTTGTAGTTGACCTTCGCTTTGTTGTCCAGGTCCAGCACCAACACGTCACCCGCCTGAAACGCATATTGCAATTGCGTGGCCGGTTGTTTGGCACCGGCTACCTGCACCTCTAAATCGGCAATCTTAAGGGCCTTGCCAGATTGGGCCTGCAGGTTCACAGAAAGGGAGAAGCATAAACCGGCAAGAAGGACAAGGGACCTAAGGGAAAAGCTAGACATATGGGCACGAGGTAAATTCCGTTTTCAGCGCAATTTACGAAAAACGCCTCAGAATCAGTACCTCTCCTCTAGCCACAGCTTTCTAGCCACGCCTACGCCTACCATGTTTCCCTGTCCGCCCCCGCGCAAGAGAATGGCCACGTTCTGTCCTTCATAGAGCTCATTCATGCTGATGGTCTTTCCGTCCAGTCCAATAATTTGCGTGATGGGCGTCACCAAGACAAAGGCTCTGGTAAAGCGCGCATACTGGGAGTTGGTGCCTTCTACTTCCAGCGTCACCTGCCCTTGGTCATACACTTTTCTAATGACGGTGCCCCGCACGTCTACGCGTCTTAAAGGAAGGGTGGGCTCCGCTTCCTCGGTGGCTGGAGCATTGGTGGTTTTGGTGGGTGTTTGCGCGCGCTGGCAACTAGTGAGCAAAGTCAAGACCAGCAAAAAAAGAAACGGTAAACGAATATATAAATGGGAGTGATTCATCTTTAGAGACAATTAGTTACCTCTTTTAAACGGAATAACGGGTGTGGAGATATACTGCGTGTAAGGCGAGATTTATCAGAAATTTTCATGTTATAAGGAGCCAAAGGCGTAGTTTTTTTGTTTTCCTAGAACCCACGAGCGGTGCCAATTCCCTTATTGTTTCACTATCTTGGCACCATGACCGCCGTGCGGTTTTCTATACTTTATGGCTAAAATCAAAACAGCATATTTCTGCCAGAGCTGTGGTGCGCAGTCGGCTAAATGGGTGGGTCGTTGTCCGGCCTGCGGTGAGTGGAATACCTATGTAGAGGAAGTGCTCTCCCGCGAGGACGTGACCCCTACCTCGGCCTGGAAAGTGGGCACCAGTAGTCAGCAGGTGGCCAGCAAACCCAAGCCCATCGCAGAAATCACCTACTCAGAACAGCACCGCATTGAAACCCAGGACGGCGAATTAAACCGTGTATTGGGCGGTGGCATTGTGCCCGGGTCCATGGTTCTGATAGGCGGAGAGCCCGGAATTGGAAAGTCCACGCTCATGCTCCAGATTGCCCTCAGCCTCAAGAACCAGCGCGTGCTCTACATCTCTGGCGAGGAAAGCGAACAGCAGATTAAAATGCGCGCCGAACGTTTGGGTGCCCAACACCCTAACTGCTTTATCCTCACAGAGACCGGCACGCAAAACATTTTCAAGCAGATAGAACAGCTCCAACCCGAGGTCCTCATTGTAGACTCCATTCAAACCCTGCATTCCTCTTTTATTGAAAGCGGGGCAGGCAGTGTGGCGCAAGTGCGCGAGTGTACGGCAGAGCTCTTGAAGTTTGCCAAGGAAAGCGGGACGCCCGTGTTTCTGATCGGCCACATCACCAAGGAAGGTTCTTTGGCAGGTCCTAAGATTCTGGAGCACATGGTAGACACCGTGTTGACGTTTGAAGGCGACCGCCATATGACCTACCGCATCTTGCGCACCACTAAGAATCGCTTCGGCTCTACGTCTGAGCTGGGAATCTATGAAATGCTGGGCACGGGCTTACGGGAAGTGAGCAACCCGTCTGAGATATTGATTTCCCAGCGCGAGGAGTCCTTCAGTGGCATTACCATTGGCGGTACCATGGAAGGCAACCGTCCATTATTGATTGAGGTGCAAAGTTTGGTGAGCCCCGCCACCTACGGTACGCCCCAGCGCACGGCTACCGGCTTTGACGTGAAGCGCCTGAACATGCTCTTAGCAGTATTGGAGAAACGCGGTGGCTTTAAACTAGGCACGCAAGACGTTTTCTTAAACATTGCGGGTGGCTTAAAGGTTGAAGACCCAGCATTGGACTTGGCCATCTGCGCGGCGCTGCTTTCCTCGTTTGAGGACATCGCCATTCCACATACCACTTGTTTTGCGGCAGAAGTAGGCTTGGGCGGTGAGGTGCGTGCGGTACATCGCATTGAACAGCGTATTTCTGAGGCCGAGAAGCTGGGCTTCCAAGACATCTACATCTCCAAGTACAACAAGAAGGGCGTGGACTTTAGCCGGTTCAACATAAGGATACATGCGGCCAGCAGGTTAGAAGAAGTTTTCAGCGGATTGTTTGGTTAAGGCGCTCAGATTGAATGATTTTATGAGAATTGGCGTTTAGTCATCATTCGCTTTTAGGATAAAATCATCCAATTACATATTTACACGGTCAGGAATGCGGTATCAACACTTCTCAAAGATTCTCTTTTCGGTTTTCTTCTTGTTTGTGCTGGTTGTGCAGGCGCAGGCGCAGAAAACCGCGACTATCACTGGCAAGATTAGTAAACCCATCAGTGATAGTGCCTTGGTAGAACTCTACACTTTGCCGGCCTCTTATTCGGGGAAGTCTTATACGGCGGCGCTCAACAACAGCGGTGAGTTTAAGATTACGGTACCTTTAGAGGAGGCCATGGTGGCGGAGTTGGTGCACGGTCCGGAGTCCATGATTCTGTTTCTGCAGCCAGGCAACAACCTGGACGTGCGGGTAAACACAGACGATTTTCTGAATACTATCAAATACAAGGGCACCGGGGCCAATGAGAATACCTACTTGGTGCAGTTTGAGCAGAAGTTTGAGGAAGAGGAAGACTACCAGGTCTTGCCAGACAATGTGCACAAGCGCGAGGCAGACTTTATCAAGTTCTTAGAGGAACGCCGCAGTGACCAGCGCGATTTCCTGGAGAAGTACGCTAAGAAATCCCCTGTCTCAGAAGCCTTCCAGAACTACGCCAAAGCCCAGATTGAGTATAGCTACGCCAATGACCGCCTCACCTACGCTGAGCTTAGAGTCCGGATTGGGGGCTTGGCGCCAAAGCTTTCGGCTAGTTACTATGACTACCTCAAGAAGATGGATTTGAACCTGCCGGGCGCCACCCGCAACCAAGCCTATCTGGATTTCTTGGTCAATTATTTTCAATACAGAGCTTTGGGAGACCGCCGCGGCAACGTAGAGAAAGACTATTACCCCATCATGTACAAAATGGTAAAGGAAGAACTGAAAGGTTCTGCCCGAGACATGATGATGGCCCGTATCATTTCGCAGTCGGCGCGGTTTGGCTATGTGCCAGACACGGACGCTATGTACTCTGACTTCCAGAAGCAGGTGCAAAACCCGCAATATCTTGCCTATGTGAAAAGCCAGTATGGCCAGTACCAGAAAGTAGGTATGGGCTCTCAGGCGCCAGACTTCAAGTTGATGTCTGCCAAAGGCGATAGCGTTTCTTTAAAAAGCTTGAAAGGCAAATTAGTGTATCTGGGCTTCTGGCGCCCATTGTGCGGCATCTGCCAGGTAGACCAGCAGGCCTATAAATACTTTGTGGAGCAGTTGGCAGAGAAAGGCATCACGTTTGTGCAGGTGACCGTGGGCGAGGAACTGGCCAACTGGAAGAAAACCTTGGAACAGAAAAAATACCCTGGTTTGCACTTGTTCTCCGCAGACATGGAGGACAAGGTGGTGAAAGCGTATGAGGTGAAGAACTTCCCGTCGTACTTCTTGATTGCGCCAGACGGCAAGCTCATCAAGACCAACGCGCGCCGTCCCGGCTACGCCGAGGGGGCTCGGGAGATTGCCGCCTTGGTAGACCAGTACAGAGCCTCAAGTATCAAATAGCCGCTTTTGGCTTACTTTTAAGAAAACAGCCCAAAAACGTAGCTGTTTCTAATTTGAATGCGTTGATGTGCTGACTACTTTTGGCACATCAACGCATTTACCTTTTTATACCACCACTTCCTTGACCAGAGGCGCCCTACAAGATGGATTGAATTTTGTGTCCAAGTTGACACCGCGTCGTGCTTGGAATACCCTACAGGTGGTTAGCAGTTACGCTTTGGCCCGTGTCACCAAAAAGCCACGCCATTGGGGAAGTCCCGTGAGCATCTCGTTTGAGCCCACCACGTCTTGCAACCTGCGGTGCCCCGAATGTCCCAGCGGCCTTCGGTCTTTCACCCGGCCCACCGGCATGCTGCCTGACAACCTATTCAAGGAGACCATAGACCAGTTGCACCAACGGCTGCTGTACCTGCTGTTCTACTTTCAGGGAGAGCCGTATCTGCATCCTTCGTTCTTAGGCTTGGTCAAGTACGCTTCTAAAAAGGGTATTTACACGGCTACTTCCACCAATGGCCATTACTTATCTGATGACAATGCCCGCAAAACCGTTGAATCTGGTTTGGACCGGTTAATCATCTCTCTGGACGGCACTACGCAAGAAGTGTACAAGCAGTACCGCGTGGGTGGCCACTTGGACAAAGTACTGGAAGGCACCAAGCGTTTGGTCAAGCACAAACGTGAACTCAAGTCCAAGACGCCGTACCTCATTTTTCAGTTTCTGGTGGTCAAACCCAATGAGCACCAGATTGAAGATGCCAAACAACTAGCCAAGGAACTAGGCGTGGACGATGTCTGGTTTAAGACGGCTCAGATTTATGACTATGAGAATGGTTCGCCGCTCATCCCTACCATAGACTATTATAGCAGATACAAAGAACAGCCTAACGGCACATATTCATTAAAGAACAAACTGATTGACGGCTGTTGGAAGATGTGGCATTCCTGCGTCATTACTTGGGATGGGCTGGTGGTGCCCTGCTGTTTTGACAAAGATGCCCATCATAGGTTAGGCAATTTGCAAAATCAATCGTTTAAAGAATTATGGCGCAGCGACGCCTACCGCACCTTTAGAGGCTCTCTCTTGCACAGCAGAAGCACCATTGACATGTGCCGAAACTGCTCTGAGGGCACCAAAGTCTGGGGATGACCTCTCTTGGGCTTTTCTGTTTTGACGTGATTCTATTCTTTAAAAGGAGCAGATTATGTCTTCAAAATTACTTTTCCTTATCCCTGTATTTCTTTTTTTGCCAACCTTAAGCCAGGCTCAGACCGCCAATGAATATGAACGCGGCGTGGTGGTGGGCTACGCGTATGCCAAGACCCATTTTTTTCAACTAGGCATTCTGCACGGCAAGCACTACAAAGAGGCGCACGCGTCTGCTTACGGCTACGGGGCAGGCGTAGAATTAGGCGTGTTGGACCATGAGGTGACGCTGGGCTTGAAAGGATTCTTAGAGTACTGCCCGTTCAAGATTCTGGCCACCAGAATGAATGCGATTACCTATCTGCGCGAGGACCGGTTGGACCTACGGCTGATGCCCGAGGTGGGAGTCACGGCAATGGGCAAGGCTACGCTGTTGTACGGTTACGGTTTGCCCGTGGCAGGCAGAGAGATGCAAGGCATAAATGAGCACAGGATTTCTCTCTCGTTCACGTTCTTTACAGGGGAGTAACAAGATAAATGAGAGCAGATTAGCGTTAGACCTTGTATAGTCCTTATATTTCCAGCAACTTACCCAAGGCCTTTTGCCGTAAGGGACTAAGTTCCCTGTTGTTCACCCACTGCTCCTATCACCTGTGACCGAAATAAATCAAGCGTTTCAATTACTTCTGGCCAAACTAGAGCTGTGGCTGCGCGCTCTGGTGCTCATGCTGCCCAACCTCATCATTGCCACGCTGGTCTTGATCCTGACCTTCTTCGCGGCCAAGGTACTGCGCAAAACATCAGACAAGCTTCTCATCAGGTTCACGCACAGCAGTTCTTTGAACAACCTGGTGGGCACTACCGTCTATGTGGCCATCATGACGCTGGGCATCTTCTTCACGCTCAGTATCCTCAAGTTGGACAAGACGGTGACTACCTTATTGGCGGGTGCCGGTATCATCGGTTTGGCCTTGGGTTTCGCGTTCCAGGACATTGCCGCCAACTTCATATCAGGGGTAATCATTGCCATCAGAAAGCCTTTTGTGGTAGGGGACGTGATTGAAACCAATGAGCACTTTGGCACCATTGAGCGCATTAACCTGCGCACCGTAGACGTGCGTCGCCAGACCGGCGAGCTGGTGAAAATTCCCAATAGGAAGGTGTTTGAGACATCGGTGATCAACTTCTCGCATTACGGCATTAGGCGCATTGACTTGAAGGTGGGCGTGTCCTACGCCGAGGATCTGGAGCGCGTGCAGGAAGTGGTAAAAGAGGCTATGACCGGCATCAAAGGCATGATTGAAGGCAAAGAGGTGGAGGTGGTCTACACAGATTTCTCACCTAGCAGCATTGACTTTTTGGTGCGCTACTGGATCCACTACAAACGCCAAACCGACTTCGTCTACGCCAAGAGCGATGCCATCATCAAGATTAAAAAGGCTTTTGACGAGCAAAAGATTGAGATTCCGTTCCCTATCACCACGCTCAACTTTGGTGTGAAGGGCGGCAAAGACCTGTCCATACAAGTGAAAAACGGCCAATCCCATTCCCCCGAAACAGAATTGAAGGTGAACGCCTCAGAAGAGACGCCAAAAGAGAAAGGGGAGAACGGTTAACCGTTCTCCCCTTTCCTATGCTAAGCAGCCTGTAATGCTGGCTATTTTGAGTTTTTGTCTAAGTTCTTGCCCAAGTCTTCTACCTGTTTTAAGAACGCATCAATTCCTTGGTCTGCATAGGTACCGTATGAGTTGGAGATGGTGCCCTTGGTGCCGTCTGTGCACTCAATAGCATACAGAATAGACATGTCGTCTGGGTCAGTTTCGCCCTCAAAGCGGTAGAAGTCCACAATCTTCACGTCCTCAATGGTGTAGCTTTTTTTGCCGTCCAGCGTCCAGAGGCGGTTGTCCTCGCCCACTTTAAAGTCTTGCGTGAAGCCGTCTTTGTTTAATCTAGCCTCCACGTTCACGAGGCTTCTTTCTTCTTCCTTGTCTTGCATAACCAAGTATTTTTTAGGTGTTCAATATCCGAAGTTGGTTCTCGGCTATACGTAAAACCCGCAAATGGTTTTCGGCTATATTCAAAGCCATGAATATAGTAATTGACAATCAGTTGTTTGAGGGTTTGGCGTGATGCTCGTTTTTGGGCTCTTTTCTGGGAAACGGGCTAAAAACGGAAAGAGAAGCTCATAAAAAAAGCCACTCTTTTGGAGTAGCTTTTCATCTATATTCTGAAATAAAATTACCGGGCCATTTTACCCTGCCTGGCTTCTATCTCCTTCTGAATCTTGTTCAAGTCAATGGTGGAGCAAGCGCCGCCGCAGCCTTTGGCACAGCCCGTGTCCTTAGAGAAGAAACTCTTGTAGCCAATACGCAACACATACACGCTTGCCAGCGCGAAGAAGATGAAAATGATGATTTCCTGAACCATAGCCCTACAGATTAAACCAGCCTAGCGGCCTCTCTACCAGAAGTAACGCCCGCAAAGGTACAAATAGTTTAAGGGATGACGGAATTGTGAGGTGTGCTAAAGGATACTGATGCTGTTGCCTTGAAGTCGTTTTTGGCCTCTTTCCTAGAAAACAGGCCAAAAACGGTTGAGTAGCTGTTCACTGCTTCCTGTTAATTGGACCTACTATCTCCAGATAGGCTCCGTCAAGGCTAGCATTTCCTGCTGGATGGCTTGGCCGTTGCTGGCGCAAATCTGCCGCCCGAATAGATAACCGTTTTCGCCTTTGAAGTCTGTGACTACGCCGCCGGCCTCCTGCACGATTAAGGCGCCGCCCGCTACATCCCAGGGGTTGAGGTTGAATTCAAAGAAGCCTTCAAAGCGCCCAGCGGCCACATAGGCCAAATCCACGGCGGCAGAACCAAGTCGGCGTACGCCATGCGACTGTTGCATGAACTTGCCCAAGACCTGTAGGTACTCATTCATTCTCCCGAAGTCATGGTAGGGAAAGCCCGTGGCAATGAGTGAGTCTGCCAGAGAGCCCGCTTTGGAAACGGAGATGCGGTTTTGATTGCAGAAGGCGCCGCCGCCCTTCACGGCATGGAAACACTCGTCCAGGTTGAGCTCATGCACCACGCCCAAAACCAGTTCCTCGTGCTGTAGCAGGGCCACGCTGATGGAGTAGACCGGCAGGCCATGGATGAAGTTGGTGGTACCGTCCAGTGGGTCAATAATCCAGTTGTATTCGTCTTTCTGAACCGAGTTGGTTCCTTCTTCGGTGATGAACCCAGCCTCTGGCAACAGTTTTTGCAGGCCTTCTACCAGTTGTTGTTCGGCTTGTTTGTCCACGTAAGACACCAGGTCGTTGTGGCCTTTGCGCTCCATCTTAGACACATCAAACTGCGCAGCCTCTGCCTGTATAAAGGTTCTTACTTGGGCCGTTAGCGCGATGACTTGTTCTTTGAGGGATGCTAA
Source organism: Rufibacter sp. DG15C (assembly GCF_001577755.1). Classification (NCBI taxonomy): domain Bacteria; kingdom Pseudomonadati; phylum Bacteroidota; class Cytophagia; order Cytophagales; family Hymenobacteraceae; genus Rufibacter; species Rufibacter sp. DG15C. The sequence goes on along the minus strand of NZ_CP010776.1, from coordinate 1,411,871 downwards.
ATCTGCCATGGAATGGATAGGTTGAAGTTTGAAATTACCGTAGCGTTCGCCAGATATAGATGGCTCTAAGTGCTAAGGTCAATACGAGCGGCAACAAGGATGGATGATATTCCTGTGGCAAAAACTTCCAAGCCAGAACCAGTACTACCATAACTATGCCCGTCACCAAGAAATAAGGTTTGAGCCAAGATGGAGGATTCTTTTGCAACAACAGCAGGCCCGTAATCAGGTGCACCGGGAAAGCCCACAGCAGATTCAGGTTGCCGGCAAAGGACTGATGGTCGGTGCCAAACCACAGGAACAGCACTACAAATCCAAAAAAGCCGGTTAGGGAGAACAGTACTACATCCAAACCTCGGCCCGCCTTTTTGTTTCTGAATTGCAGGAACGTGATGATGGTCACTAGTACAAACAAGGTCCAGAAGACCACCATTGGTGTCACCAGAGAATCATTAGCAGGTACCGCAGTGGCTTCATAATGCTTGATGACCGGTCCCGCAAAGGCTACAGCACCTGTAGGCGTTTGCAACTTGGCTTTCGCGAAGCTGGCCAGCAAGTAGTCTGGCAGGAACATGGCTTCCCAAACACCGGTTTTCTCATCTGAGGGCAAACCCATGGCCAGGTCCACGCCCAGGTCCACCCACGGGTGCGGCGTCTGGTAAATGCCTACCATGCGTCTAAAGGTGCTGGGCGTGCCAGGTATGTCTGAAGGGTATTGCAGAGAATCACCCAATGTCTTTTTGAAAACGTCCCGGATGCGGGTGGCGCAGTTGTCCTTCAGGAAATCATAGAGGTACTCACGGTTCTGAGGCTCATAGTTGGTTTCTAGGAAGTCCATGACGCGCTGTTTCTGCGCCGGGGTAAGGTTCAAGACTTGCTCGTAGACAGAGCGGTTGTCTTCTATGTTGCGGTCTTTCAGTTCTGAGAAATAGCCGGGTGCCAGCTGGTACATCAGCTTGCCGCGCACAAACTTCACGTAGAAATTGGGCGTGTTGAAATTGAAGGTGCCGTAGTTGAAGGCATAGTCCATGCCGTTGGCTGGGTCCACTATCCTAATGGCACTGTGGCCATACATGGAGTACAGCTCGGCGCCCGGCGAAACAGTGATCAAGCTGATTTGAGCCTGGGGAGACAAGGGTAAGGCCTTGGCAGAACCGCCAAATGCCAGCAACAAACACAAAGCGGCAATTTTCTTAATGAAAGAGGACATCATTAGAAGCGAAGGGTTATTTTTTACTAAAACCGTCTACTACCACCACAAACTCACCTTTGATGGCCTTGGTCGTGAAGATTTCCGCCAGCTCAGCCAGCGTGCCGTTCAAGGTCTCTTCAAACATCTTAGAGATTTCTCTGGAGACGGAGGCCTGTCTGTCGGGCCCGAACACTTCTTTGAACTGCTCCAAAGTTTTAAGCACCCGGTGCGGCGATTCGTAGAAAATCATGGTACGCTCTTCTAGGGCCAAGCTTTGCAGGCGGGTCTGGCGGCCTTTCTTTACCGGCAAAAAACCTTCAAACGTAAACCTATCCGTACTGAAACCCGATTTTACCAAGGCCGGCACAAAGGCAGTGGCCCCAGGCAGACATTCCAGCTTAATGCCTTCCTGCACGCAGGCGCGTACCAATAAAAAACCAGGGTCTGAGATACCGGGTGTGCCCGCATCTGAGATCAGAGCCATTTTTTCGCCTTTCTTGAGACGTTCTACCAAGTGCGCCACGGCTTTGTGCTCATTGTGCAGGTGGTGGCTGTGCATGCGCTTCTCAATTCCTAAGTGGTTGAGCAGCTTACCACTGGTGCGGGTGTCTTCAGCTAGGATCACATCCACTTCCTTGAGCACTCTGATGGCGCGCAGGGTGATGTCCTCCAGATTGCCAATAGGTGTGGGCACTAAATATAAAACGGTTTCTTCTTGGGGCTGAGCCATAGCCCAAAGATAGTGCTTTTTGAGTTCTGAGTCTTGAGTCCTAACCTTAGAGTCAGAATTCTCACTTATTGGGGGGAGGAGAAAAGCGTTTTTGGCTTGTTTTACCCAAACCAGGCCAAAAACAGAAGTTGTTATTGCCCTAAGGTCTTGGCTATCTCGTCAATCTGCTTGGCCAGTTCCCAGTCTTTTTCGGTGACAGTGTTGCCGGCGTCATGGGTGGTCAGTTCAATGTTCACTTTATTGTAGACGTTGCTCCACCAGGGGTGGTGGTTGAGGTGTTCGGCGGCCTCTGCTACTTCACTCATAAACACGAAGGCCTCTTTGAAATCCTTGAACGTGAAGCTCTTTTTCAAGCTATTGTCTTCTTCTTTCCACATAACTGCTCTGGTTTAGGTTGGAGCTAAAGCAATGTACAAAGAGCATGCCTTGATTGTGCCTCTGCCATGCGTTTTTGTGCTCTTTTACGGAAATCAGGCCAAAAACGGCTCCCTTCTTTTTTGCTTTTCGTATTTCCTTATTCCGTTCGTCTGTAGACCAGGTTATCCTTAAGTGGATTTTTTAGATGAATAGAACTCCTATCAGAAACTATTAATCAACAATAAAACCATGGCAGATAAGAATCCTAAGAAAGTGCCCGACCAGCACCAAAGCAAACAGCCAGGCTTGGAGCATAAAATGACACCTGAGCCTATTGTGATCAGAGACAACTACAAAGGCAGTGACAAGCTCAAAGGTAAAAAGGCTCTCATCACTGGCGGTGACAGCGGCATAGGCCGCGCGGTGGCCGTTCATTTTGCCCGCGAAGGCGCCGATGTAGCCATTGTGTACCTAGATGAGAACCAAGACGCTAAGGACACCCAGCAGATGGTGGAGAAGGAAGGCCGCAAATGCGTGCTCATCAAAGGCGACCTGCGAGATGAGAAATTCTGCAAAGACGCCGTGAAACGTACCGTGAAAGAACTGGGCGGGCTGAACATCCTGGTCAACAACGCCGCCGAGCAGCATGAGAAAGAAGACCTTCGCGAAATCACCGCGCAGCAGCTGGAGAATACCTTCAAGACCAACATCTTCTCTTTTTTCTATGTGACCCAGGCCGCTTTAGACCATCTGCAGAAGGGCGATTCTGTCATCAATACCACTTCTATCACGTCGTACCGCGGCTCTGACCATCTCATTGACTACTCGGCTACCAAAGGCGCCATTACCACGTTTACGCGGTCCCTCTCCCAGAACCTGGCCAAGGAAGGCATCAGGGTGAACGCCGTAGCTCCTGGGCCCATTTGGACGCCGCTCATTCCGGCCACGCTGGAAGAGGTAGGAGATTTTGGCAAGGACCAGCCTATGGGCCGACTGGGTCAGCCCTCAGAGGTGGCGCCCGCCTATGTGTTTTTGGCCTCTGAGGATGGTTCTTATATCACAGGTCAAGTCATTCACATCAACGGCGGTGAGATGATAAACGGGTAAAGCTTAACCTTTCCACGTGGAAAAGAGTAAACTACCAGACAATATTCACCTAATTCTAACGCCTATGGCTACTGAAGATAAGCAACACCCCAATGGTCATGATCGGCCGGTGAGGGTTATTGATGACACAGCTACCAACATGGAAGACATGATGGCAGGACACATCATCCCGGGCGCAGATCCGCCCAAGAATGAGGCCCAACGCGGTGGCTTCGGGAATCGTGACGGCAAAGAGGGCTACGGCTCTGACAGCTCTGACGGCCCGTCTAGCGTAAGCGTGAACGAGGATGCAGACAGCACAGAGCATCCAAAAGACAACATGCGCACCGACGACGAAGGTCGCGGCACCTGATAGAACCAGTGCCTTTGATTAATTGTTGAACCTAACCAGAAAAGGAGGAAATCATGCCCTATAACAGCAATAACACCAACCAAAGAGGCAGTGAAAACAAAGGAAACCCGTCTGGCCGTGGCCAGAGCAAAGCTGATGTAAAACAGCCCGGTAACCCAGACCAAATAAAACGGGATGAGGAAATTGTGGCCAAGCACGTGCGTGAAGGCGAACGTCCAACGCAAGACGCTGTCACCCATCCCAACCGTAACACCAATAAAGAAGATATTGACAAACCGCCCTACAGCGGCTCATAACTGAAATATCCTATATTCAAGAAAAACGCCTTCTCTCACGGGAAGGCGTTTTTTTATGTCCGTTTTTTACCTGTTTTCTAGGAAATATGCCAAAAACACAATGTGCGCTCTTGTGATCTGGTTATTAATATTCCCAAGCATCAGACTTTATGTCTATATTTAGCTTCTTAAGCCTATTCCCCCAATGGCCCGTTACGCTATTTCTGACATACACGGTTGTTTGGCCACCTTCAAGGCCATGGTGGAGCAAGTGCTTAAACTTGAACCTAATGACCATCTCTATCTTTTAGGGGACTACATCAACAAAGGGCCAGACAGCAAAGGCGTTTTAGATTATATTCTGCACTTACAACGCTCCGGCTTTCAACTCACCTGCCTGCGCGGCAACCATGACCAGTTGCTGCTAGATGCCATAGATAAAGGAGTCCATACCGTTTGGCTAACCCCTGAAGAACAGCAAGCCACCTTGCAAAATTTTGGAGTTGAGCGTTTTGAGGATATACCTGTGGGTTATATCCAATTTATCAGGTCTATGTCCCTGTTGGTTGTACTAGACGATTATATCTTAATACACGCCGGGCTGGACTTCTCTCAAGCCAATCTCTTAGCCACTGATTCTTACACGCTTTTGAATATCAAGCGCTTTCAGCCCTCTGTAAGAAAACTGGGAAAAAGGATTTTGATTCATGGTCACCTGCCGGTGTCTATGGCCAGCATAGAGAAGGCTGTTCAGCAAAACAGGATAAGCGTGAACCTGGATGCCGGTTGTGTTTACTATAAGAACGCTGAATTGGGCTGGTTGTGCGGCTATGATTTAGATAAGCGACAGTTGTTATGGCAGAGGAATATAGAAGATGAATATGCAATTAAAGTAAAAGAATAGATTGTTGGCTTAGCTAGGTCTTGAAATAGTTGGAAATCCTACTTTCTGATTTTTAAAGGCAACTACTTTATATTCAGCAGGTTGATTTAAGGAGTGCTGTTGTGACTTGAAAATATTGAATAAAGCTGATAAATTATCTTCACTGGGATTGAACTATTCTTTACGGGAATAGTTATGAAGAAGCCTTTAATATAGGAAATTTACATATTGAATGTTGCCTATATTTAGTTAAAAAAATAAAATACTCAGCAATTAGTATTGAAACCGCGAATAAAAAACCATATTTTTGTAATCAGTAATAATAGGCTCAAAAAGAAAGACTTATGAAACAAACTTTACTCAGTGTCAATTTAAAGGGATTAAGAGGGGTACGCGCAGTAATGCTTTTGGCCTTTCTAAGCCTGTTTTCAACAATTAATGTATTTGCACAAACAGCATCTCTGCCTTATACAAACCGAAGCAACTGGGGGCAAGCATCTTATCCTTTACCCTCTGGATGGTCTAGAAGCAATGCTCAGACCTTTTCAGGTGAGATTGGTGGTACTAGCACATTGCCACTTGTGTCAGCCAAATTAGCATTAGGTGGTTCAGGTATATCTAATAGTGATGGCGATTATATTTCTATTGCATTTGATCAAAGGCCAGGTGCAATATCATTTAATGCTCGTGTAAGAGCAACTTCAGGAACAACAAGTCCTGGATTCACTGGAGGTATTTTGGTTGTAGAGCAGTCAACACTTGCTGATGGCAGTTCAGGATATAACACCTTACCAAAACAGCAAACTACGTCACTGGCTACTACAGCTGCTGGAACTCTCATTACTTTTACACCACATGCAAATGCAAGAAGCATTAGAATAAGATATGCTCAGCAAGGATCAGAGGCGCTTGCTAGTGTAGGTATTGATAATGTCGCCATTACAGGAACCCCAGAAATCTCTGTGGAAGCCGGAGGGGTGGCCTTTACTTCTGGTTCAGCTATACCTTTTGATTTTGGGAGTCAAGACGTAGGCACTACAACCCCTGCCACGTTTACTATTAAAAATACAGGAAGCACACTTTCCATAACTGGTAATGTGACCATACTTGGTACAGACGCTAATCAATTTGAAGTAACCAGTCAACCAACCGCATCCATTGTCACTGGTGGAAGCACCACATTCACAGTTTCATTCAAGCCTACCAATGCAACTCCTGCACTGAAGATAGATGCAACTTTGTCTATTCCCAACAATGACTCTGATGAGAATCCTTATTTGATTAAATTATCAGGTACTGCAGTAGAGGTATTAACAATTACTTCCTTTTCTCCAGCGGTAGGTCCTGTAGGTACAGAGGTTACTGTAATAGGTTCGGGCTTCACGGAGAACTTCGCCTTGGCCTTCAGTGACGGGGAAGGTGGCTATGTTTTCGCGGATGTAATCAACTTCGACAACTCTTCGCAAATTCGGGCCGTGGTACCACAGGGCGCCGGTACTGGCATCATCACTGTGGTGGACGACGCGGGCCTTGCCGAGAGTTCGGATGTCTTTACCGTTTTTGGTATTTCTTCATTTAGCCCAGGTGCTGGTAAAGTAGGAGATGAAGTAATTATTACTGGTTCAGGCTTCACGGAGAACTTCGCCCTAGCATTCAGTGACGGCAATGGAGGCTATGTCTTCGCAGACATAATTGGGTTTGACAGCCCAACCCAGATTCGCGCCGTGGTGCCAGAGGGTTCCGGAACGGGCATCATTACTATTGTGGACGATGCCGGTCTTGCAGAAAGCCAGGATGTGTTTACAGTTGAATCTACTCCCCTGCCAGTTGAGTTAGTAAACTTCACTGCTACTCCAACTACGGTTGGCGCTAAACTATCTTGGCAAACTGCTTCTGAGAAGGACAACGCTTATTTTGAAGTTCAGTCTACAAACAACTTGAAGTCAGGTGAGTTCAAGACGTTGGGACGTGTAATCACCCAAAACGGTAACAGCAACACCTTACTTTCATATGAGTTCTTAGATGCTACTGCTGCCAGGGGTACTACAGTATACTACCGCTTAAAGCAAGTAGATACGGACGGTGCGTTTGAATACAGTAAAGTAGTGTCTGTAAACATTAAGCAGGCTGCCAAAGGAAAAGGTTTGGTAAATGTGTATCCAAATCCATTTAAGGAGCAAGTAAATCTTGAGGTAGAAGTAGAGCAGGCTGGCGAAATGGTGGCCACGCTTTATGATGCTAGGGGCTATAAAGTGTTTGCAAAATCTATTTCAGTAGAAGTAGGTGTTAGCAATATCTTAGTAAACTTGCCTACTAACCTAAAGACTGGCTTGTACTTCCTGACTACGCAAGTAGATGGTACTACCAAGACCACTCGCTTGATTAAAGAATAAGCTCTTATACTAATAAAAAAAGCCTGAGCCTTCGCTCAGGCTTTTTTTATGTCCACCAGTGTAAATCAAAATGATGCTTCTCAAACCTCTCATGCAAAGCATTGGTTAATTGACGCATTCCCTGTACTTTTGAGAACCTAAACACCAACGTATGCAACGCGACCAACAGATTTTCGACCTTATCCAAAAAGAGCACGAACGCCAGTTACACGGCATTGAGTTAATTGCTTCAGAGAACTTCGTTTCTGAGCAGGTAATGCAGGCCATGGGCAGCGTGATGACGAATAAGTACGCAGAAGGTTTGCCGAACAAGCGGTATTACGGAGGCTGTGAGATTGTAGACCAATCAGAGCAATTGGCCATTGACCGTGCCAAGCAACTGTTCAACGCAGAATGGGTGAACGTACAGCCGCACTCAGGGGCGCAGGCCAATGCGGCGGTGATGCTGGGCGTGTTGTCACCGGGAGACACTATCCTAGGCTTCGACTTGTCACACGGTGGCCACTTGACGCATGGATCCCCTGTGAACTTCTCTGGTAAATTGTACAGACCGGTGTTCTATGGCGTAGAGCAGGAAACTGGTGAAATCAACTGGGATAAGATCATGGAGGTGGCGCAGCGTGAGAAACCAAAGTTGATCATCTGCGGTGCCTCGGCGTATTCCCGTGACTGGAACTATCAGAAAATAAGAGAAGCCGCCGATGCCGTTGGCGCATTGGTATTGGCCGATATCTCCCACCCAGCGGGTTTAATTGCCACGGGCTTGTTGAATGATCCGTTTGACCATTGCCATATAGTAACTACCACCACGCACAAAACCCTAAGAGGCCCACGCGGGGGTATGATCATGATGCGCAAGGACTTTGAAAACCCGTTTGGGTTGAAAACACCCAAGGGTGAAGTACGCATGATGTCTGCCTTGTTGGACAGCGCGGTATTCCCAGGTACGCAGGGCGGACCTTTGGAGCACGTGATCGCTGCCAAGGCCGTGGCGTTCTTTGAGGCCTTATCGCCTTCGTTTAAAGAGTACCAACTGCAGGTGCAGAAGAATGCCCAGATGTTGGCGCAAGGATTTGTGAACCGTGGTTACCAATTAATCTCTGGGGGGACAGACAATCACTTAATGCTCATTGACCTTCGTTCTAAAGGATTAACGGGTAAATTGGCTGAGAACACCTTGATCAAAGCAGACATCACCATCAACAAGAACATGGTGCCGTTTGATGACAAGTCTCCGTTTGTGACCTCCGGAATCCGGATTGGCTCCGCTGCCGTAACTACCCGTGGACTGAAAGAACAAGACATGGACCGTGTGGTGGACTACATTGATCGCGTGCTCATGAACCATGACAACGACACCATTCTTTCTGACACCAGAAAAGAAATCAACAGCTGGATGCAACAGTTTCCGCTGTTTAGCTACTAATACTAGATTTATCAAATGAGCTTACGTTCCGAAGAGGTGGCTGTGCAGGATGCTGAAGAACATGAAATGACCTTTTTGGACCACCTTGAAGCATTAAGGTGGCACTTGATCAGGGCGGCTATCGCGGTGGTAGTCTTCACCATCCTGGCGTTCAGCTACCCAGAAATTGTGTTTCATGAGATCATACTAGGGCCCTCGCGCACAGATTTTTTCACCTACCGGAAACTCTGTGAGCTGGGCGCGCACCTGAACTCTTCGGGCCTTTGCATCAACAAGCTACCCTTTGTGCTGCAGAGCCGGGAGCTGTCCTCACAGTTCACCATGCACATGACCAGCTCCTTCGTGATTGGTTTGTTGTTGGCGTTCCCGTATCTGTTCTGGGAAATCTGGCGGTTCATTAGACCAGGCCTGTACCCACATGAGCAGAAAAGCTCAAGAGGAGCGGTGTTTTTTGTTTCCTTCTTATTTCTGCTCGGCTGCGTGTTTGGGTATTTGATTGTGGCTCCACTGTCCATCAACTTTTTGGCCAACTACCAGGTAGACCCTAGCATTAGAAACGACATTGACTTATCGGCGTACATTTCTACGTTGATGACCTTGGTGCTCTCCTGCGGCATCATGTTTGAGCTGCCCATGATTGTGTTCTTCTTGTCAAGAGCCGGTCTGGTAAGCCCAGAGTTGATGAAGCTGTACCGCAAGCATGCCATTGTGGTGATATTGATAGTGGCCGCCATTCTTTCGCCGCCAGACGTGTTGAGCATGACCTTGATGGGCATTCCCTTGCTGTTATTGTATGAGGTGAGTATCCATATCTCATGGCTGGTGCGCAGACGGGATGTGGCCAGACTAAACAAACAAGCTACTTCTTAACCCAGAATTATGAAAATTGCATTAGGCGGCGATCATGCTGGTTTTAAATACAAAGAGATGCTCAAAACTCAATTAGAACAGTTGGGGCATGAGATGAAAGACTTCGGGCCTTTTTCTGAGGACTCGGTAGATTACCCCGACTTTGTGCACCCATTGTCAAGTGCCGTGGAGAAGCAAGAGTACGACTTAGGCATCTTGATCTGCGGAAGCGGAAACGGCGTAGCCATGACGGCCAACAAGCACGCTGGCATCAGGGCCGCCCTGTGCTGGAACAAAGAACTGGCCGAGCTGTCCAAATCCCACAACAACGCCAACGTACTGTGCATTCCAGCCAGGTTTGTTTCTGAAGACGTGGCCAAGGACATGGTAGCTGCTTTCCTGAATACTCCTTTTGAAGGCGGGCGGCATCAGAACCGGGTAGCTAAGATTGCCTGCTCTTAGTAGAAATCTCAAATAGAATTAAGAAAGCCGTTTTTGGCCTGATTCCATGGAATCAGGCCAAAAACGGCTTCTTGCATTAAGAATAGTTTAGTGAAAATGGCTGGTAAGTTATCTTGCTGAAGCAGCTATAGACTTTTTAAACTACTTCACCCTTTTATAAATCAACCCATTCTGTACCCGATCATAGCGGTTAAATAACACTGGCAGTTTGTACTGCAACTCAGGCATGAGGCCCTGTTGGTCTATGATGTAGGCAGGCGGCGCTTTGCGCAAATCCTGGAAGATGGTGAACAGCGCATCATACTTGGCCAGGTGCCCAAAGTAGGGCTGGGCCAAATCCCAACGCAGGAACGGCGAGCCTAGGCTATTGTGCTGATAGTAGTTCAAATCTGATCCTAACACCAACAAACGCTCATTCTCAACCTGGTGGTATTTGGGTAGTTCACTTACCTGGATCAGTTCGGGCTGGATCCCCAAGGTAGAATACACCAAGCCCAGAGGATTGAAGCGCATAAAGAGCGTGCTCGCCAGCAAGACCAGGAAGAAGACTTCATTGATGAGCACTTTCTTGCCTGTCCATTGCGTGAACAAGAATACCCCAAAATACGCGATGATGGGCATGAAGAGAATCAAGCCTTTGGCAGAGCCGTCATGTCCGCTCACCAACACCAATCCTGCCACAATGAGCCAGATGAGCATGAACTGCAAGAAACGCGCCTGGTAGTTCAACCCAAGGTTTACCAAGGGCAAGGTGATCAGAGACAACGCCAGTACGCCCAGCGGGATGGCCCCCACTTTTAAGACCTGCACAAACGGCAACGCAAACGTAAATTTAAACTGCCAAGACCACGCCAGCCCAAGCTCTAGAAAGGGAAGTAAAGAATCCTGGTACAAAAAGAACGTAATGGCCACGCTAAACGGAAACAGAAAACCCGTAATCAGCAAGAGCGTGCTTCTTACCGCGCTAGATGCAAAGTAGATGATGGCAAAGAACCCCAGCACCAGAAACCAAACCAAAGGCAGGTAGCACAAAGCAGCCAAGCCTAGCATAAACCCCGCTTTAAAGAGACGCTGTGCATTAGCGCCGTCCTTAGAGATAGCGGTTAAGCTATAGACGCCCAACAGCACAAATGTATGGCCCAGCAACAGCGGGGACAAGACATCCAACTCAAAGAAGACGCTGCTGAACACTAGATAGAACAGCGCCGGCAAGAAGGACTTCTGCGGGTGTACCTGGTTTCTATTAAAGATGAAGTTGAGCAAGAACGCCTGGTACAGCGTGAGTAAGAGCGCTAGTATGCGGTGCGCCAGATAAGACTTGCCAAAGAGCGCGTCCAGCCATTTGTACAGACCGGCCGTGAGCGGCGCCGTGGTGTCATACACGTCTTGGTACATGATAAAACCGTCTTGCAGGCGCTCTCCCAAGAGCATGTGGTGCAGCTCTGTGAGGGTGGCAGGCAGTCCAAAGAACAGCAACGGCAGCCGAATCAAAAGAAACAGCAACACCAGCACTACCCATCTGGAGGGAAACAAACTACGGAAGAAACGTATCAAGAGGGAACGCAGAAGAGCCGCCCCACAAAGAGGACGGCGGTTTGTGAAGTAAAAATGTGAAATTAATGCGATATTTGTCGAACCATGGATAGTAAACGCCAACAAAAATTCGCCCGACTGATACAAAAGGAGCTGGCTGAAATCTTTCAGCGAGATGTTTCTCACTTGTTTCAGGGGTCATACATATCAATTAGTGGAGTGCGCGTGTCACCAGATCTGGGCGTGGCCAAGACGCATTTGAGCTTTCTGCTCAACCCCAACGGCAAAGACTTGCTTAAAGAGATACAGTTTCATACCAAGACCATACGCCATGAGCTGGCCAAGCGCATCAGAAACCAGGTGCGCGTGGTACCCGAGCTGATTTTCTACATTGACGAAAGCGCCGAGTACGCCGCCAAGATGGACAAGATCATCTCCCAATTAGACATTCCCGGCGAATCTAAAGAAGACCCTACCAACCCGTTCCATACTGAGGAAGACGAGGATGAGGAGGACTTCCAGGACGAGAACCTGGACGAAGAGGATGATGAAGACCGCCGCGACCGCTAAGCTGCGTCGCTACCCAAGCCTGATACTAAACCCAACATGCAGTACGATCCTATCAAGCGCGTCTTAGGCGATGCGTTCAACAAAACCCCATTCCTGCGCAAGGTCTTCTATAACCTGCTGGACTTGCTTTTACTTAGAACCTGGCACATTCACAAAGAACTGCGGGCCTGGGGCAAAGGCAGACGCCAACAGCCGCTTCAGATTCTGGATGCGGGTTCTGGCTTCGGGCAGTATTCTTACTACTTAACCGGCATGAGCGAGAAATGGCGCGTGCTGGCCGTAGACGTCAAAGACGAGCAGATAGCCGACTGCACCAACTTCTTCAATAAGATAAACCGCCGCAACGTCATCTTCCGGAAAGAGGATCTGGTGACTTACCGCGAGCCGCAGGAGACCTTTGACCTGGTGCTGTCTGTAGACGTGATGGAGCATATTTTAGAGGACGTGGAGGTGTTCAAAAACTTCTATGCCTCTATGAAGCCCGGCGGAATGGTATTGATTTCTACGCCTTCAGACCAAGGCGGCTCAGACGTGCACGGCGATGATGAAAGCTCGTTCATAGAAGAGCACGTACGCGACGGTTACAACATCCAGGAGATACAAGACAAGTTAAAGAGCGCCGGTTTCAGCCGCACCGAGGCGCATTACTCTTACGGCACGCCAGGCAAGATCTCTTGGCGCCTGAGCATGAAGTACCCCATCTTGATGCTGGGTGCCTCTAAGCTGTTTTTTGTGCTGTTGCCGTTCTATTACCTGGTTGTGTACCCGTTCTGTCTGGTGCTAAACTGGCTGGACACCAACACCAAGCATGAAACGGGCACGGGATTGATTGTAAAGGCCTGGAAATAGAAACCTTCTTTAACAGAGGCGGTTCTTAGAATAGGAGTTTAATCGTTTTTGGCTTGTTTTCCAGAAAACAGGCTAAAAACGCGTAGCAGGTCTTCGGTTTTGACAATAGGTAGAGAAAAGCTATCTTCCATAGATTATTTTCAAGTCCCCCTAATTCTTACACTATTATGCTAGAGTTAGTTAGAACAGATTCAGGTAACCAGGACTTTGTAGAACTGGTGTTTCTGCTGGACGCCGAACTGCACGTACGGGACGGGGATGACCATTCCTTCTTTGCCCAGTTCAACAAGATAGACGCCATCAAACAGGTAGTGGTGGCCTATCAAGATGAGCAGCCCGTGGGCTGCGGGGCCATTAAGCCGTTTAGCTTTGGCGTAGCCGAGGTCAAGCGCATGTTTGTGCAACCAGAATTCAGGGGTTTGGGCATTGCCGGCCAAATCTTGCAGGAGCTGGAGTGCTGGGCCGCCGAACTGGATTTTAAGCATCTGGTCCTGGAAACAGGCAAAGCCATGCCAGAGGCCATCAGGCTGTATACCAAGAGCGGTTTTGAGGTCATTCCCAACTATGGGCAGTACGCCAACATAGCCACCAGCGTGTGCATGAAAAAAGAACTGCAGCTAGAAAATGCCTGCCGATAAGTTGCTGGAAGACTATAAGATAGAAGTTCTAGGAGTGAGAGAATATAACCCTTTGCCGCCAAAACAGTACACGCAACCTGAATAGCCCTAGAGACTATTCTCCCCATTCATACAAGCATTCACTCATACCCCACTAGATGAACGTTGCCCTTTTTATCGCGAAGCGGTACTTCTTCACCAAGAAGAAGCGCAACATCATCAACATCATCTCCATCATTGCCATGATTGGCGTGGGCGTAGGCACCATGGCGCTTATTGTGGTCTTGTCCGTGTTCAACGGACTAGAAGATTTGATCAGGTCTCTGTACGGCAAGTTTGACCCCGAAATCAAGATCACCTCAGTAGAAGGCAAGTCCTTTGAAACCGATGCCGCCTTTTTGGAGCGCATCAAGAAAACGCCCGGCGTGGTCCTGCTCACCGAGGTCATAGAAGACAACGCCCTGCTCCGCTACAATGACCGCCAGATGGTAGTCAAGATCAAAGGCGTGAGTGACAATTACTACAAACAAAACCAGATTGACTCTGCTATTGTAGACGGAGACCGCCGCCTGAAACGCGGCGAGCAGCAGTATGCGCTCATTGGCCGCGGCGTGCAATATCAGTTGTCTATACGGCCCGAGAATCCATTCTCACCATTACAGTTCATGTACCCTAAGGCGGGTAAGAAAGTCACCTTAAACCCAGAAAACGCGTTCAGGCAATTGGGCATTCAGGCGGGTGGCGTGTTTGCCATTGAGCGGCAGTATGACGACCAGTACGTGTTTGTGCCGCTAGAATTTGCCCAGGAATTGTTAGGCTATGAGAACAAGCGCACGTCCATTGAGGTGAAGGCCAATTCGCCGGACAACATTGACCAGATTAAAAACGCCTTACAGGAGAAATTGGGGTCGGGCTTTCAAGTACAGAACAGCGAGGAGCAGCACGTGAGCCTTCTGCGCGCCGTCAAGGTAGAGAAGCTGTTTGTGTTTGTGACCTTTACGTTTGTCTTGCTCATAGCCTCCATCAACATCTTCTTCTCGCTGTCCATGCTAGTTCTGGACAAGCAGAAAGACATCGCCATCCTAGCCTCTATGGGTGCCGACCCAGGCACCATCCGGAAGATCTTCTTACTAGAGGGTGCCATTGTTGCGTTTACCGGGGCCGTGGTGGGTTTGGTGATTGGCGGAGGCATCTGCTGGGCGCAACAGACCTTCGGCATCGTGTCCATGGGCATGACGACCTCAGTGGTAGAAGCTTACCCCGTGCTCATGCGCGTGGAGGACTTTCTGTTCACCGCCGCCGCCATTGTTATTATTACCTTGCTGGTCTCCATCCGTCCCGCCCGCAAAGCCGCTTCCCTTTCCATCAGAGAGAATCTGTAATTCCTGAATTCCGTTTTTAGCCTGTTTTCTGGAAAACAACCCAAAACAGAAAAGCACCGTCCCTTCTCCTAGAGGGAGAATGCTAGGATGAGAGGGCTGATGTTTGAGATAATGTAGAGACAAGGCAGTGCCTAGTCTCCCACACATTGCTTTCTTTTGCAAGGTTCATCTGCTCGCGTAAACACCCCTCTACTGAGCTACGCTCGCTGCCTCAAACTCTCGTTTGAGCAATCCTCAAGGGGAGAATCTGCGTTTGGCAAAGGCCTTAACCAAACGCACCTATTCCAGTCCTTCCGTCGAGTCGCCTAAGCAGGTTGCCGTCTCTGACTGACCAGCGGTTACAACACAGCAAGTAAGTTTAAATAACATAGGAAGAAACCACGAAGAAGAGGCAAGCTGGTACAGCGCGAGGCGGGAAGACGGGGCCCCGCGGCCGCGAGCGCTTAGCGGTCAAAATGAAACAGGGTGGCATAAGAGCACCGGAAGGAAAGATCTTCTCAGGCATAGCCCCAATGGTAGTGCACGGCAGAGGGAGTCAGGGTAGTATCATGCGCGTCATAGACAAAGTTGTTTGAAGGCAGTCTATGTCATTGGTGATAACACAACGGCGGGCAGTGTAGCTACAGCCTAGCCAATCCACAATCGACAATCAAATCCATTTTCCTCCTAATTCCTAGAAAACAAGCCAAAAACGCTTTCCCCTAACTTTCTGCCGCGTCTTCAGTTAAATAAACAACACCGTTGCACAGCAGACGCATTGCTTGTACCTTCGCTAGCCTATGAGTACACCAGACAAACGCCTTTTCCTTTTAGACGCCATGGCGCTCATTTACCGCGCCCACTTCGCGTTCAGTAAGAATCCTAGAATCAACTCCAAGGGCATGAACACCGGCGCCGCGCTGGGCTTCACCAACACCTTAGTAGACCTGCTCAACCGCGAAAAGCCCACGCACATTGGGGTCTGCTATGATGCGCCGTCCAAGACGTTTAGGCATGACAGCTTCGTGGAATATAAGGCCAACCGCCAGGCTATGCCCGAAGATATTTCCATCGCCATCCCCTATGTGAAGAAGATTGTGGAGGCCTTTGGCATACCAGGCATGATGCTGGACGGTTTTGAGGCCGATGACATCATAGGCACGCTTTCCTGCAAAGCCGAGAAGGCCGGGTACGACGTCTTCATGATGACGCCAGACAAGGACTACTACCAATTGGTAACAGACCATGTGTTTGTCTACAAGCCCGCGTTCTTGGGCAATGCCATAGAAGTGATTGACAAGCCCAAAGTGCTGGAGCGCTGGGAAATAAGCGATGTAAAACAAGTCATTGACATTCTAGGTTTGCAAGGGGATGCCGTGGACAACATCCCGGGCATCCCGGGCATTGGCGAGAAAACCGCGAAGACGCTCATTCAGAAATACGGTTCGGTAGAGAACCTTATTGCCCACTCGCATGAGTTGAAAGGCAAGCAAAAGGAGAACGTGGAGAAGTTCGCGGAGCAGGGCCTCATGTCCAAAGAACTGGCCACCATCCATCTGGACGTGCCCATTGACTTTGACGAGCAAGGCCTGTTTTATGAAGGGCCAGATGTGGAGAAACTGGCGGCACTCTTTGACGAACTGGAGTTCAGGCAACTGGCTACCCGCGTGCTGGGTACCGCCTCGCCCGCCGTCCCCAAACCCATTTCCAACAAGCCCACGGTGGGCAAAGGCTTCAAATCAGACAAGCCCATGGGCCAGACGTCTCTGTTTGACATGCCCGCCAATGAGACCGTTGTCCAGGAAGAAGGCGAGGAAACCACCGCAGGTACCTATATCACAGGCGTCAGAAAAACTATTGACACTACCCTGCATGAGTACCACCTGCTTACCACCCCAGAGCAGCGAGCGCAACTTTTAAAATACCTGAAACTCCAGAAGGAAGTCTCTTTTGACACCGAGACCACCAGCATAGACGCCATCACCGCACGCTTGGTGGGCATCTCGTTCTGTTACATCCCCGGCGAGGCCTATTACATTCCGGTGCCGGCAGATGACTATGAGGCTACCCTAGAGATTGTGCAGGAGTTCAAGGAAATACTGGAAAGCCCTAGCATCACCAAGATTGGCCAGAACATCAAGTATGACCTAGTGGTGCTACAACGCTACGGCATTGACGTACAGGGACCGCTCTATGACACCATGCTGGCCCACTACCTCCTGGAGCCCGACATGCGCCACAACATGGACCTGCTCGCTGAGACGTACTTGCATTACACGCCTATTGCCATTGAGACGCTGTTAGGCAAAGGCAAGAACCAGCTCACCATGGATAAGCTGCCACCGCTCCAAATCTATGAATACGCTTGCGAGGACGCGGACGTCACGCTTCAACTTAAGAACTACTTTGACCCGCTGTTGGAGAAACAAGGCCTTAAGAAGCTCTTCAATGAGGTGGAGAACCCATTGTTGCGCGTGCTGGGTCACATGGAACGTGAGGGCGTGAGCATTGACGCCGAAGCCTTGGGAGAATCCTCTCAAGTGCTGCAAACCAGCATCCAGGAGATTGAGCAGAAAATCTTCAACCTGGCCGGCATGGAGTTCAACATCGGGTCACCTAAACAGCTGGGCGAGGTGTTATTTGACCGCCTGCAGTTGGGAGGGAACAAGATTAAGAAAACCAAGACGGGCCAGTATGCTACCGGCGAGGAGATTCTATCTAAGCTGGCCTTTGAGCATGAGATTGTCGCGTTGATTCTGGATCACCGGCAGCTTACTAAATTGAAGAGCACGTACGTAGACGCATTGCCGCAATTGATTTGCCGTGAGGATAACCGTTTGCACACGTCCTACAACCAAGCCGTGGCCGCGACGGGCCGTTTGAGCTCCACCAATCCCAACCTGCAGAATATCCCCATTCGCACAGAGAAAGGGCGGGAGATACGCAAAGCCTTTGTGCCGAGGGATGAAAACCACGTCCTGCTGTCCGCGGATTACTCGCAGATTGAGCTACGCATCATGGCGCATTTCAGTAATGACGCCACCATGAAAGAAGCGTTCCAGAAGGGCCTGGATATTCACTCGTCTACCGCGGCCAAGGTGTTCCACGTGCCCGTGGACCAAGTAGACAGTGACATGCGCCGGAAGGCCAAAACCATTAACTTCGGGATTATCTACGGTATTTCGGCGTTTGGGCTGGCAGAGCGTCTGGCTATTCCAAGAAGAGAGGCCGCCGAGATTATTGAGGCGTACTTCCAGGAGTTTCCGGCGGTGAAGCAGTACATGGACAGTGCCATCAACGAAGCCCGTGAGCAGGAGTTTGTGGAGACCTTGCTGGGCCGTAGACGCTACTTAAGGGACATCAATAGCCGTAACCAGAACGTACGTGGCTACGCCGAACGAAATGCCATCAACGCCCCAATCCAGGGCACGGCGGCCGACATCATCAAGATTGCTATGATCAACATTGACCAGTGGCTACGCGATGAGAAACTGGCCAGCCGCATGATCTTGCAGGTGCATGATGAATTAGTGTTTGACGTGCTCAAAGAAGAACTACCAATAGTACAAGCCAAAGTGGAGGAGCTTATGAAGAATGCCTTCCCGCTGAGCGTGCCTATGGAAGTTGGCATGGGCACCGGCGAGAATTGGCTACAGGCCCATTAACCGTTTTTGGCTTGTTTTCTGAGAATCAGGCTAAAAATGAGAGTATACAAAAAGAGGAAGCTCCTGTTCAGGAGCTTCCTCTTTTTGTATTAAGGCTTGGAGCTATTTGGCTTTGTAGGTGGTAGTGGTGACAATCTTGTCATCTCCTTTGCTTGCTTTAAACCCTAGCACCAGTACAGTGCTGGACAGTTGCTGTACTTCATACTCCTGCTCGGCAATGAACAGTTGCTTGTCATACAACTCCCAGGTTCCTTCCTCCATCACAGAAATCTGGCATTCGTCTTTGCCTGGGTTAAGCTCATAGGTGCCGTTCTCAAAGAAAATGAGTTCGTCGTCTTTTTGGCAGTCCTCTAGTTGGGCATAAACGTCTTCTTTGGGACCGTCATTGCGTTGCACAACCTGTGACGCTACCAGCCAAGTCTTTGCCAGAAGTTGCTTCTGATCTGGAGCACCTTCGTCTTGCTGGCAACTTGTGGTACAAAAGAAAACCAATAGAAAGAATAGAGCTGGGAGAAAGGTTCTGCTCATAAAAAATGGTGGTTACTTACCGGAAGGTACAAAAAAAGGCCCAGCGTGTGCCGGGCCTTCTCTATAAGTGGTAAAGCAGCTTACGGGATTTGTACCGCTCTAAACTGGGTTACGTCAATGGTTGGGATGGTAGAACCGTATTTGGTGTTGATGGCTCTGATCATCTCGTTGGCAATGATGGCGTAGCCACGCTGCGTAGGGTGCACACCGTCCAATGAGAACAGGTTACCCGTGATGAACGCAGGAGAATAGTTAACACCATTCAACGCGAAGCCAGTCTGGATTCTGTTAAAGAACTCAAAAGCATCAAACACCGCCAGGTTTTTAGAAGTAGCTTGTGCTTTGATGAAGGTGTTGAACGCCGTAGTGGCCGTGGCAATCTCTGCCTGCTCATCGTTGTCCAAAACCAACGCACTTGGGAACGGGTTCTCGCCGCTTAAGCCAAACATCTTGGTCGTGTCAATCTGGAAGGCCGCCAAGTATTGCTGCAAGGCTGCGTTAGGGTTTGTTGGGCTTTGAGACTTAGCCAGATCTCTCCAGTATTTACCGGTAGGCGTGCCCACCAACGGCAAGTAAGGAGCAGATGTCAACGTGAACAAGACAGTTCCGCCGGCTGCAGATTTGATGTCTGACTTAAGGACTACTTTACGAGTAGGCGTGTTCTTGGTTAATACTACTACTGCTGGTACCGCCGCTGGCAAAGACGCCTTAAACGTTGGACCTACGGTTGTAAAGAAAGGAACCGCGCGTACGTCAGGGATAGTAGCCACAATGCCTTCTGTGTTGTTGGCAGAAAGGGCATTCACCATGGCGGTGTAATTGGTTTCAAACGTGCTGGTAGCCGTGATGCTTCCGGCAAAACCACCTGCAGTGGCATACCCTAGCACGTCGTTGTTTCCTAACCATAAGCTAAAGAAGGTAGGCGCGCTGGTAGAAACCTTCTGCAGATACGTCGTGAAAGAATTGTCTGGTAAAAGTCTCTCAAAATAAGGGTTGAAGCCTTGTGGGTTGTTCAAGCCGTAGCCTGGCGTGTTGATGTCAGCCACTCTAATACCCGGTACGCCAAAGTTGTTGATGGCACCAGTGAATTTAGTCAACAAAGGTGTTTTGCCGTCTGCGCCAAGGCCTCTTACCGCCAACTCAGTGTTCACAGTGGTGGTGATAGGGCTACCCGTGCTGGTAAAACCAGTCAGTCTAAGATAACCAGTACCGTTTCTTTGCTCTAAAGAAAACAATGGCTGGGTAAAGCCGCCGCCGCCTACAAAAGAGAACTGGTTAGCCAGCATGTTTGGATAAGAATTCAACTGTCCTTCTAAAGAAAGACCGTTGTCTTGGTAGCCGGCCGTAAGGGAGTTACCAACCGCCACGTATTTAGTCAAGTCAAGAGAGCCGGCACTAAAGGTGCGGTCATCTTCAAACTCAGGATCACAACCAGTAAACAGTAGGGAGCTGGAAAGGAAAGCAACAGCACCCAGTTTATGTAAGATATTTTTCATGTTCATTAATTCGATTAGAATTTATAGTTAACCCCTACACCAGGAATATAGGCCACCGATTTGAAAGTACCGGCTACACCGTTAGACTTGCTGGCGTCATCTGTGCGCTCTTTTTTGTTGACATATAAGAAAGAAGCGTCTAGGTCTACTTTCTCAGAAAGCTTAAGCGTTAAGCCAACAGAAACACCTCTAGAGTCTGAGTCTGGCGTCTCTGGGGTTAAATAACCGTCTTCTACCGGAGACTGGTCATAGTAGGCGCCCGCACGCAGGGTCATGATGTCAGATAAGACATACTGGGCACCTAAACGGTAGATGTAAGAATCTTCATACTGACGCTGAGCCTCAGAAGAAGTCTGGCCGCCAATCACGTCATTAAAGTCAAAGCGCAAAGACTCATAGGCACTCCACTCCACACGCTGTACGTCTAAGGCAAGCGTCAACTTGTCTGTAGCCTTGTAGCCTAAGCCCAAGGTAAGGTTAGCGGGTAAAGGAAGGGTAGCATTGAATTTGTCTCCTTTAAACTGAGCTCTCACCGGCGCTGCGTCTGGAATCTGAAGGATGATGTCTCCGTCTTCTACCTTTGCATCAACTTTAGAGCGGTAGGTCAAGCCCAAAGAAAGCTTCTCTGTTGGCTGGAAGTACACGCCTGCGTTAAAGCCAATACCGGTTTTAGATTTTCCGTCTAGCTCAATGCGGCCTTCGTTGCCGTTCTCATCTGTCAAGGGAACAGAACGTTGTAGGTTTACGCTGCCTATAGAAACAATTAAGCCAGCGCCCACGCCCAACTTGTCAGTGATTCTGTAGCTCACGGTAGGCTGGATGTAAATAGCCTGCAGGGTTAACTCATTCAAACCAAAACGTCCTTGCCACGTGCTTCCCCAGTTCACGGTGCTACCGTACGGAGTATACACGCCAATACCAAAACGCAAGGGGCTCTCAGCGGCACCGTAAGAGGCGTACACCTGAAAAGGAGTACCCAGTGGGTTGTCGGTCTGAGACTCGGCCACGCCACCAGAAGATTCGCGGTACGCTATCTTAGAATTTAAGGCGCTTATGCCTAGTTGGATGCCGTTCTGTCTCAAATGCGCCAAAGCACCTGGGTTAAAGAAGATACTGCTCTGGTCTAATGCTAAGCCAGTGCCGGCGTGCCCCATCCCTATCTGCTTTTGCCCCTGGAGGTTTGCTTGGTATCCTCCGGCATTGGCAACGCCTGCGGTAAGCACAGCGCTGCCCAGAAAGGCTAAAAATTTACTTTTCATGCGTTGGTTTGTTAAATCTGGTTAAGTGGAATGTGTGAGTTTGTTAACCAAAGATAGAAAAATTGGAATGATATTCTAATGTTAGTATGCATACGCACTATTATTTTAATTTTTAGCAACCAAACGGGTATTTACAGGAGTTTAGACACATCTCTTCAGGGTAAGAAATGACTAAAGGAAGCAGGTTACACTATGAAAATACCATCAGAAAGCCCATCACTTTCGGCTTATTTGCGTTAAGCCATTTCAGGTAAAAAGAAGGTGACTATGTATGACGTATTAATAGTGGGGGGTGGCCCGGCCGGTTTAAGCGCTGCCATGTTGTTGGGCAGGTGCTTGCGCAAAGTAGCGTTGTTTGATACCGGCGAGTACCGCAATGCGTACTCGCATGCCATGAACGGTTTCATTACCCGGGACGGCACCCCGCCCAGCGAGTTCCTGCAACTGGGCCGCGAAGACTTGGCCAAATACGAAGTTGACTTTAAGCAGAGGCGCATCACCAAACTCCACAAGAAAGGCGATTTATTTCAAGCCCTAGACGAGGACGGCCAAGCCTACCTCTCCAGGAAAGTACTGTTGGCCACGGGCCTTACCGACAGATGGCCCCAAATACCGGGCGCCGAGCCTTTCTTTGGCACCAGCATCCACCACTGCCCGTACTGTGATGGCTTTGAGTCCAAAAACAAGCCGCTGGCGGCCTACGGAAAAGGCAGAAACGCCATTGGCTTGTCCTTGTCCTTGAAAACGTGGAGCCTGGACGTGATGCTGTTCACAGACGGCACCAACAAGCTCACCCGTGAGGACCGGGAACTGCTCACGCGCAACGGCATCAAATACACCACCGCTCCCATAGAAAAGATTGAGGGTGAAGACGGCCAGATGAAAACTATTCATTTGGGCAACGGCCAGATAGAAGAGCGCGAGGCTCTGTTCTTTGCGACCGGATCAGACCAACGCTCAGACCTGGCCAGCCAACTGGACTGTGACTTCACCAGTAAAGGGGTGGTGCGCACGTACAAACACCAAGAGACCAATGTGAAAGGCCTCTACGTAGCCGGTGATTCTGCCCGAGACATGCAACTGGTCATAGTCGCCGCCGCCGAAGGCACTAAGGCCGCCGTCGCCATTAACATAGAACTGCAGAAGGAATTCAGGCAATAGCTTTAAAACGCAAGACTAAATAGAATAAAGAGCGGCCCTCGTTTTTGGCCTGTTTTCCAGAAAACAGGCCAAAAACGAGGGCCGCTGTCAATAAGATGTATGTAGGCTGGTGCTTATTTCACCAGTGACTTCTTTTTCTGTTGGGAGAGTTTTCTAAAGAAGCGGTCTTTGAGGCAGTATTCATGGCCTTCTACCAGCAGGTGCATGGTGAGGTTCTCAATGGCGATGGGTTCGCCTTCGGCTACTTCTGTGATGTTGGTGTAGCGCACATGAGAGCCGTCCATGATGGTGACCACGCCGTTGCCAAACACCTCCACATGGTTGCCGCCTTTGATGATGACGCCGGTTTCCTCACCTAGTCCAATGCCCACAAACTCGGGGCGTTTGGTGACGGCGTGCGCCAGGCGCCCAAAACGGCCGCGCTCTGTAAAATGGGTATCAATGAAGACGTTCTGGATAAAGCCCAGACCCTCGGTGGTTTTCACTTCGCCTTTTAATAGAGAGTAATAGCCGTAGCCCTCATAAATCATGCGGTCAGACATGGCGGCGGCCCCGGCGCTGGTGCCGGCAATGGTGACCTCGTCATACTGGTATCGCTGGAGCATGAGGGCGTGCAGGTTGGTGTTGGCCAGAAACTCTTTTAAACGCAACTGGTTGCCGCCGGTAAAGAAGATAACCTCTGCCTGCTGAATGCGGTCCAGGTAGTCAGGCTTGTCGGCTATGTTGTCTTCGTCAATGTGCATAAAGCGCACGCTGCTGCAGCCCAGCTCTTCAAAGGCCTCTTTGTAGGCCTGGCCAGACTCTAGCGGCTCTAGTGTGGCGGTGGTGATGACTTCAATGTTGGAGTCCCGGCTGCAGAGCTCGCCCCGTATGAGGCTGATGAGGCCGTCATCATCGCCGCCGCCTAGCGCAATCAAGGTGCCTTTTGGTTCTTGCATGTATTCCTTCTATATGAACAGTGAATGAATAGTCTCTGGATAGTTTGCCTAAAATATAGGTTGAGGGCAAGCATCTGGCTCTAGTACTAAGATGTTCGTATAAGACATAACTAAAAAGCCCTGCCTCAAGTTATGAAAACCTACGTGTTTCTACTTATTTCTAGGAGTTGGTACTTTTAAGAAGGGCAACGGCTCATGGACTGGTTCCCTGAAGTAAACCTAAGACAAGGGCTGCCCTATTCTATGCTGGAAATTTCTGAGCAATCTTTAAATTGCCACATACGTGCCGTTTTTGGCCTATTTTCTGGAAAGCAGGCCAAAAACGACCGGCAAAGCTGACGAACGTCATCTATGAATTACCGCTGTAAAATGACAACTTTGCCTTATTCATTCCTCCGTAACCTCTTTCCCTATGAAAATAGAGCAGTTTGAAGACAAGGGCCTGGCCCATTATTCATACATCATCATGAGTGATGCCGAGATTGCCGTCATTGATCCCACCCGCGACCCCAAGCAGTATGAGGAGTACGCCATGTTGCATGACGCCCGCATCACCACCATCATAGAAACCCACCCGCACGCCGACTTTGTGAGCGGTCACCTAGAACTAGCCGAAGCCAAGAACGCCACCATCTACGTGAGTGAACTCTTAGGCGCCGAATACAAACACACCACCTTTGATGACGGCGACGTCATTAAATTGGGTAAAGTGACCTTAAAGGCCATCAACACGCCCGGCCATTCACCAGACAGCATCTCTATCTTATTGTTAGACGAAGAAGGGAAAGAGCACGCCGTCTTCACCGGTGACACCCTGTTCATTGGGGACGTGGGCCGTCCTGACTTGCGCGAGAATGTGGGCAACCTGACGGCCTCCAGAGAAGAACTGGCCCGCCAGATGTACCACTCCACCCGTGAGAAACTGATGACCCTGCCAGATGACGTATTGGTATACCCGGCGCACGGCGCGGGCAGCCTCTGCGGCAAGGGCATGAGCAGCGCCAACAGCAGCACCATTGGGGATGAGAAGCGCACCAACCCGGCCCTGCAACCCATGTCTGAAGACGCGTTTGTGCAATACCTCACCTCAGACCAGCCCTTCGTGCCTAAGTACTTTGAGCATGCCGTGGCCATTAATCGTAAAGGCGCACCCAAGTATGAGTCTTCTGTCAAGCGCGTGCCCGTGCTGCCCGCTGACCATGAACTGGAGAAGAACGCCTTGGTGATTGACACCCGCCCGCAGGCTCAGTTCAAGAAAGGTCATTTGCCTAATTCCATCAACCTGCAAGACGGTGGTAAGTTTGAGACGTGGCTGGGGTCTATTGTCTGGCCCACAGAGCAGTTTTACCTAGTGGTAGAGAATGAGGCCAAGGTGCAGGAAATCATTAGCAAGACCGCCCGCATTGGCTATAACCGTCTCATCTTGGGCGCCCTTACCTGTCCTCCCGAGGCCACAGACAAAACCCCCGAACTGAACCTGGAGGACTTTAAACAGCACCCTGAGAACTACACCATTGTAGACGTACGCAACTGGAACGAGATCAAGCAGCGCAAGATTTTTCCTTCGGCGCTGGAGATTCCTTTGCCAGAGTTGCGGGAACGCGTAGAAGAAGTGCCGGCAGACAAGCCCGTTATCATCCATTGCGCAGCCGGGTATAGGTCTGCCGCCGCCACCAGCATTGTGAAGCCTCATGTAGTGGGCGTGCCCGTATATGACTTGGGAGACGCCATTTCGCAGTTTTAGTGGATGGAGGAACGGGTCAAATCTGTCAGGACGGTTGGCATTGTCATGGCACTGCTTTCGGGAGTAATCCTGATGAGCAATGTGGTCGGGTTGATTGTGTCTCAAACCCTTAAAATAACCATAGACGAGTACTCTAGCCAAGTAAGAGCATTTGCGCCTTTTGTGGCAACGGCCGGAATTGTCTTGAGCTTGTCTCTTTTAGTGGCAGGGATATTTCTGGCGAAGTATAGAAATTGGGCCAGAACCCTGGCCATAGGCGTGTCTGTTCTCTATCTGTTGTATGTTTGGGGGCAAGCCATCTTTTTGGCGCCATACAATCCTTTTGACAAAGGAGAGCATACCTTTGACCATTTCATGATGGCACTTATCTGGTCCATTCCCTTTCTGTTGTTGATCAAGTTTCTGACCAGTAGAAAAGTGAGAAACAGTGTAGCTTAAAAGGGCATCGCTTCTTTCTACTTATTAAAGAAGAAGGAAGCGATGCCTAAAATGAAGAGATGGACAAAATCATTTGGCCGTCTTTTATGACTGAGGACTGCACCATGCTAAAAGGTAGAGGGCATTGGCAATTCTTTTGATAATTTGCCTTTTCTTTTAGCGTCCACGCCTTCTTTCGGTCTTTATTTTTAGATGAATTTACCAGTCCGCTTTTCCTTTCTAATCCTCTTTTTTTTACTTTCCATTGTCGCTTCGGGTCAAATCTTAAACGTGGAGAAGGCGCGTGTGGAGCGGGACTCCTCGCATTACTTTACCGGTAAGCTGGGCGTCAACTTAAACCTGTTCAACAGGGCCACTGGCAGAGAAGGCAAAACAGACCATTTCATTGGCCTGACGGGTAACGGCAACATTGGCTACGTCTCTGAGCACAATACCTACCTCTTGCTTAGCTCTTACAACTATGTGCGGCTGCGCAGCGCCACGCAGGTAGAGACCGGCTATGTGCACGGCCGTGTCACGTTCAGGAGGCAGCAGCGGTTGTCTTATGAGAGCTTCGGGCAGTTGCAGTATGACTATAACCGTGGTCTGGAGTTGCGGGCACTGGTAGGGGCGGGCATCCGGTTTGCGGTGGTGCGCAAAGAGAACCTGCGGTTTAACCTAGGCACGGGCGTAATGTATGAGCATGAGCGCTGGCATAACCTGGCGGAGGACCGCTACATCAAAAAGCACATGCCCAAGCTCTCTAACTATGCCAGTGTGCGTCTGCCTTTGAACCCCTATCTGGAACTGAGCACTATTCATTACTACCAGGTGGGTTATGACCAGCCGCATGACCAGTTCAGGCACCGGTTCAGCGGTGATGTGTCCTTGACCGTGAAAGTGAACACATGGCTGCAACTCACCACCAACTTCGCGCACACCTATGAGAACCAGCCCATCGTGCCCATTCCCAAGTACCTCTACAGCCTCACCAACGGTTTGCAGGTAAGCTTCTAAATTAGTCGCGAGTTTTGAGTCTAGAGTCGCGAGTCGTTTTTGGGGTGTTTCCTGGGAATCCGGCTAAAAACGGTTCATCTAACTTGCGCTGTGAGTCTGAAGGGTATAAATGGGGAATTTGTCTTATCATGGCGCAGGCATTCTCTTTGGCCAAACGCAAATTGAATTTGGAATGCGCAGAGACAAGGCGGTGCCGTTGTCTCTACATTTTTATTCAACATCATCTTGCCCTGCTTGCTCAGAGCGGAAAAACCACCTGTCCATTTTGGCCTGATTCTCAGAAAACAGCCAAAAAACGCCAATCTATTTTCCTTTTTAAGACGCTAGACTCGCTACTCAAGACTCAGAACTAAACCTTCGGTTGGCTTTCTTTTGACCAATCTTCTTCTTGGCTTCAATGCGTTTCTGGACGGCGGCTTTAGAGGGTCTGGTCTTTTTGCGGGGTTTGGGACGGTGCAGGGCTTGTTCCAGGGTCTCATAGAGCTTTTGAGTGGCTAGCTCCTTGTTGACTAGCTGGCTGCGGTCTTCTTGGCTGGCCAGGTGCAGAAAACCTTCTTTGTTCAGACGCGGCGCCAATTTCTCCAACATCAATTCTTTTTGCTCTGGGCTGAGCAGCGCTGAGTTCTCAATGGAGAACCACACTTCTACGCGGCTTTCTACCTTGTTCACATTCTGTCCGCCGGGGCCGCTGCTGCGCGATGTCTGGAAAACCAATTCGGGGGTTAAATCTGGGAGTGTCATATAGGATGGGGTCGGCTGTCAGGAGATGGTGGGCGTCAGGCCAAGAGGAGTTTTGACAGATGGTATTTGCTTCAAATTCAGTTTTTTATGTGCGCATGTGGCCCTCTTAGCCGGACAATCATGTACGAAATTGGTTGTCACTTGTCCGGTAGCGGACATATTTTGTTCGGTGTTGGACAATTGAAAAATAAAAATATGCCTTAAAACGCTTATAATCAATGATTTACACTTGTGGCACACCGTTTGGATATAATAGTTCACAAGCAAGGCAACCCAATGAAGGCCATGTGCATCTTACTAACAGAAGCCAGATGAACAAAACAGAAAATGACCTTCAGGTACCGAAAAAAAACTTTGTAAAACGGTGCAACTAATTAAGAATCAGATAGTCTCTTAAACAAACCATTAAAGATTAAAGCCATGAAATTGATCGTATTATTGTTCGCAGCATGTTTGGGTTCTAGCTTCGCGTTAGACAACGCGTTAAGCAGTGTAGACTACAAACAAGAAGTTATTTATGTGAACCAAAACGGGACACAAGTTTTATCACCAGAAGACCATGCACAGTCAGAGACTTTGGCCTCTTACGCTCAGATTGCCTCTCTATAAAGCTTACCCGTTTTTAGCTTGTTTTCCCAAAACAAGCCCAAAAGCACCCCACAAGATAACTAGTCCCCCTTCTTGCTTTTCCCAGACGGCGAAAAGATTCCTTTGATGAAATCCAGCGGTGACTCTGTTGGCTCTTTCACTATCACATACCTGATGGAGAAAGCGCTGCCCAGATTGAACCACTCCTCGTGACGCAGATGAAAAGCCGGTTTCAGATCGGCGGATAGGACAAACGGGAGCCCGTTGATTTTATACTCTAGGCCGGCTATGACGTCAAACCCGTAGACGGCCCCATAATCCTTCAGCTTCCCGCCGTGCGCGCCCGCGCCCATGTAGTAGTTCAGGCGTTTTCCTAGAATGTTAAAATGTTGTTCGGCCAGTACCGTGGCCAAAACCTCGCGGGGGGCGGCCGTAGCTAAGCCCTCCAGTGTGGTTTTCTCAAATATCTTCTGTTGTATGGTTAGGCCCACTTCGTTTTTACCCACCCGCAAACCCGCGGCCGTCCGGTATTTTTGGGCCCAGGCTGGGGCACTAGAAAGAAGCCCCGCCACCAAGACCAACACTGCTGTTCTCTTCATGCTGTAGATTACGCAACAATTTTCATATCTGGTATAACCTCTCTTGCAAGGTGACAGAATTTCTTCTGCCAGCCTTGCCCCAATATGCCCTTTAAGTAGAAGGCAATGCCTTTTCCTTGAGGGGTATACAAGGCCTTCTAAAGCACAGTAAAGAAAGGAATTGAAGAACTACGAAAAATTTCGTGTAAAAAAGTTTTCCTTTTACGAAAGTGTTCGTATAATTGAGTACGAAATCAATCGTAGATACAATTTCAGCGTACCGCCATGACCAACCAGACCCCGCCGCTTAAACCCACCGAGACCGAACTAGAGATTCTGCAGATTCTCTGGCAGAACGGTCCCAGCACGGTGCGTTTTGTCAATGAGGCCCAGAATAAAGTGAAAGAGACCGGCTACACCACCACGCTCAAGCTGCTCCAGATCATGCATGAGAAAAACCTGGTGTCACGGGATGAGGAAAGCCGTTCCCATTTGTACCAGGCCGCCGTCACCGAAGAAGACACCCAGAAGCATTTGCTGGACCGTTTTCTGGACACCGCCTTTAGGGGCTCAGCCATGAAGCTTGT
This sequence comes from Rufibacter sp. DG15C, assembly GCF_001577755.1. Lineage (NCBI taxonomy): Bacteria > Pseudomonadati > Bacteroidota > Cytophagia > Cytophagales > Hymenobacteraceae > Rufibacter > Rufibacter sp. DG15C. The sequence goes on along the minus strand of NZ_CP010776.1, from coordinate 1,382,196 downwards.
GATGCAGGCTTTGGGCAACCGGTCCACTACCCCAGATGAGTTAAATCAAATCAAGAACCTCTTAAAACGCCTGGAAGATGACTCCCACAAACCTACTCCATGAGGTACTGCCACAGGCTAGCCTCAATGCCCTGGGCTGGACCCTGCTACATTCTGTCTGGCAGGGCGCGCTGCTGGCCATTATCCTAGCCGTGTTGTTGCGGTTAATGCACCGTCATTCGGCGGCCACCCGCTACCGCGTAGCCTGGGCCGGGTTAATGGCCTTGGTCCTGATGGCGGGCATCACTTACTACAAACTCTATGAACCCCCTTTGCCACAAGCTGCTGTTAGCGCCGGGTCTGCCATCACCAGCACTACTCTAGTTATAGCAGGGGCAGAGACCGCTACATCACAAGGGTTCTGGGAAAAAGTAACAGCACAGGGTCAGGCTTATTTTGATCAGCACCTGCCCGCCATCGTGCTTTTGTGGCTGCTAGGCATGGTCTTGATGGGCATGCGCTTGTTAGGAGGCTGGGTGTACGTGCAGCGCCTGCGCTCTTACCGGGTACAAGCCGTGCCGGAGGCCTGGCAGCAGAAAGCGATGGAGGTGGGCCAGCAATTGGGCCTTACGCACGCCGTGTCCATAGCCGAGTCTGCTTTGATCAAAGTGCCTATGGTCATCGGGCACCTAAAACCGCTCATCCTATTGCCGCTGGGTACGCTGGCCGGGCTGTCTACGGCCCAGATAGAGGCCATCCTGGCCCATGAACTGGCCCACGTGCACCGCAAAGACTATCTGCTCAACCTGCTACAGAGCTTGGTAGAGACGCTCTTTTTCTTTCATCCGGCGGTGTGGTGGATCTCTGACTGCATTAGAACCGAACGGGAACACGCCTGTGACGACCTGGCCATTTCTGTCTGCAGCGACTCCCTTACTTACGCCTATGCCCTAACCCATTTAGAAGAACTACTCATGAAAAACCCAACCACCACCCCTCGCCTTTCCATGGCCTTCTCGGGCCGTCGCCGCTCTTTGTTGAGCCGCATTACCAGACTGGTGCAACAACCGGCGCTTAGACCGTCCTTCTCTGAGGGCTTCCTGGCCGCCTGCGCCGTGACCGCCGGCCTGCTGGTCTTCTCTGCCACCGCCTGGGCCAATTACCAACAAAACCCAGAGGCGCCGCAACCCCAAGAACCGTTGACTATACAGGAGCCGGCGCCTGCCAAGCCTTATGTGGCCGCCGCCGTGCCGGTTAACTCGCCAGAGCCCGAAGAGGAACTGGAGGAAGCTTTGACTATGGTGCAGTTAGACGATGACCTGGTGATTGTGCAGAACAAGAAAGGCAAAGTGGTGGAGGTGTACGTGAACGGAAAGCGCGTGCCTAAGAACGAGCTAAGCAAATACCAGGACCGTATTGAACGCCAGCTAAAAGCCGCCAAAAACGCCAAAACCATGTCCTCTGAGGAAACAGAGCGCGCCATGGCTGTAGCAAATGGCACCTTGGATGAAGTAGAAAGAGTAAGCGTGCATGCCCCAAGACCGCCTATGGCCCCAAGGGAATACATATCCCAGGGAAGAGGCACTAGCGTGGGTGGCCGCGGAGTAGGCATGGTGGCCCCGGTTCCTCCCGTTCCGCCGGTGGCACCGGTGGCTCCATTGTCAGGAGATGAGGAGGGCCAGAAGCGCTACAAGAAAGACTTAAAAGAGTATGAGCGCCAAATGCAGGAATTCCACTCCCGGATGGATGAGTTTCATTCTCGCCAGGAAACCTATGTAGCCGCCGCTCAAGGTGACCACAAAGCCCGCCAAGCAGACAATGCCAAGCGTCAGGAAGAGCATAAGAAACGCATGGAAGAACACGGCGTGCGTATGAAAGAGCACGAGAAGCGTATGGCCGACCACGCCGTACGCATGAAGGAGCACGATGAGCGCATGAAAAAGCATGACGCCATGATGAAAGAGCTCAAAGCCGCCTTGCTCTCTGACGGGTTGATCAAATCCAGTGAAGCAGATTACACCTTCAAGCTGGACAAGACCGGGCTGTATGTAGATGAGAAAAAACAGTCAGACGCGTTCTACCAGAAGTACAAGAAGATTATCTCTACCGCCACCGGTGAAGATGTAGACATGATGCTCAAGAAAGACGGCTCTAACTTTACCATCAACACCAACAAAAGCAGCAAAAAGTAGGCAATTGGTATAGCATTAGGCTATGCCTTGTAATGAAAATCCCTGAGCAGCGTTTTTGGCCTCCTTTCCAGGAAACAGGCCAAAAACGCTGCTCAGGGATTTTTATATTTCTATGGCGGGCCTTAAAGCAAAAACTTTTTGCACACCATACTCCGTTCTGCGCCTGTAGACCTCAGGATCGTAGATGCCTTTTTACATCTAGTAATTGGCTTTCAGAAAACCGGCAGTTAGCGTAGGATTAGGTAGTTTCTAGAATACTCACCGCCGCCAGGTTCTCCTGTACCCGATACTTGACAATCTTGGTGATCAGCTCAGTAGGCAGGGGTTGGTGTAACGGGAACTGTACAGACCCATTGCCCACCTTGTAGTCTTGCAAGTCTGCTGTAAATTCTTCTTGCAAGGTTGGCACAGAGTAAAAGCCTATATGATGCACAAAAGCCGCGAAGTGAACCAGATTGCCGTGCAGGTCAAAGGTGGGCATGCCGTATTTTATGCATTCTGTGGCCTCTGGAGCATTCTCTTGGATAAGGCTCCTTATCTGTTGTAGAAGGCCTTGAACCTCTTTTGGGAACCCTGCAATGTAGCTGTCAATGTCTTTGGGCGCGGTAGTGATCATAGTTCAAAGAGTTATAGGTTTAGAAAATAAAAGGCTTCTGAAATCAATTTCTTCGGGCTATAAGAATGGTGTGCGTGGCCGGTTCCTCTTTGCCAGCAGGATAGCATTTCTGGAAACGCTCTGCCAGCTCAAAACCGTTGGCTTCAAGAACGTCTAAAAGGTAAGGGGTTTGGTAGTAATGAATGTACAAAGAGTGCTCTCCGTTGTTACTGGTTTCATAGCCAGATTTCTGAGGATCGTCTTCTATAAAACTGAGGTAGAGGACTCCGCCAGAGGTAAGCAGTAAGGCGCTGTCTTGTATGAGTTTCAGGCAGTCGGCTGGCGAGAGGTACGGCAGGCAGAAGCCACACACAACGGCGTCATAGCTTGGCATGAGCTGGGATAGGTTTCGGCAGTCCAAGACAGAGCATTGCGCATCTGGGTTGTTGGCTTGCGCCAGGTGGACCATGTTGGGCGCTGCGTCTGTGGCCTCTAGCTCAAAGTCAGGTCGCTTAGCAAGCAGGTAGCGGGTAATGTTGCCGGGGCCACAGCCTAGTTCCAGCACCCGCGCGTTGGGCTTGCCCACTAACTGGCAGAACCGGTCATAGGTGTCGTCATACAAACCCACGTCCATGAACTTCTCCTGATAAAGAGAAGCCAGCTTGTTCCAGGTATGGATAGTGGTTTGGTAAGGCTCCATGGTAAACGAAATATGGAATAAACCTAAAGCGCAAATACTTGTTGGAAGATACTCTTTCTCACCACAAATGAGAAGACACCCCTGTTATTTTTTTGCTGGCAGCGGATATAACAACCTGAAGGCGTTGAAGACGGCCTGGTGTGTGATGGTGGCGTGGTCTTCTTGTGGCAGGTAGTCAAAATAGACCGTGAGTTGGTTGTTCTTGGCGCCGCGCAGTTTTTCATAGAGCAGGTTGGCGTCTACTTCCATGACGCGCGGCGTGTCACTGGGCGTCAAGCCTTCCTTGCCCACTCCAATATACACCTCGGTCTTCTGGTTAAAACTTTCCTGCAAAGCGACCGAAGTCTGCGCCAGCAGGGAGCCGTTGTCCCACCAGATACTTGGACTGATGATAATGTACTTATTGAACAGGGTGGGTTTCATGAACAGGACCTCGGTGACTAACAAACCGCCCAAGGACTGGCCAATCACAGTTTTTGACTTGGTGGTTTTGTAGTGACGATCTATGAACGGTTGCAATTCGGTCTCCAGGAACGATATGAATTTGGCAGACTGGCCAGCCGTCTTGTACCGGCCTTGGTCTGCGGCCACGGTGGTGGGATAGGTGAAATCCCTTCTCCTATCTATGTTGGCAATGCCCACCACAATAGACTTAGGCAGTTGGTTGATCCAAGGGAACGTATTGAATTGCACCAAGCCCACCACGTGCAGAAAGTCCTCATCCGCGGAGCCGTCTAGCAGGTAGATGACCGGGTAGGTGACTGTGTCTTTGGCGTTATAACCTTCCGGCAAATAGATGTTCAGTGTCCTGTTCTCTCCTAACTGCTTGGATGGTATCTCTTCAATCACGCCAATTACGTACGGCTTAACTGCTGAGGATTTGCCGCCTTTTTTGGTTTGAGAAAGGCAAGGAACAACTAAGGAGGTAGTGAATAGTGCGAACAGTAAGATGGCTCTCATGGGACCTTTGGGTAATGGACAAAAGCAGGTACTAAGAGCCAATATACACAAGTTTGCAGACCACTTGCGCTAGGTAGAAGGCACTTTTCAAAACAAGTGCCACGCATGTCTGTTTTTAGAAACATGAAGTGAAAGCGCACTGCTGCACCCCCACCTTAAACGTTCGTGTAGATGTCTATTTTGCAATTAAAGCCAACTATCTTAGTAGAAACCCCTTTGGGAACCGGACAAGCCATTTTTATCATTGACTACGGCATGCACCAGAATACCTGCTGGGTAGTAGCCTTACAGAAGGACGGCGTCATCAAGCACTTTGACTGCAATGACGTCATCCTCTCCACCAATTACACCTACGGCATGAACCTGCGCAAGAATCATTTCCCGCACCAAGACGACAAGCCAGAAAAGTCCTAGAAAAGGCACTGCATTGGAAAACCATCCTTACTTCCCAATAAGCATATGGTAGGCTGCTGGAATGGCCACCCCCCTGAAGCCATTGGTTAAGCTATAAAAAATCACCACCGTCAGTAACAACCCAGCAGCTAAGATGAGCCGTGATTGTCTGTTGGGTGAAAGGCCCAGGAAGGCGTGGGTCATCTTCTTCTGGTGCACCGCCGCCACATGCCCAAAGAATGCCAGCATGGCCAGCCCGTAGTATGGGAAAAAGAACAGGTTAAAAGGAAAGGAGTTAAGGCCCGCCACCCCAAAATAAAAGTTAGTGTCCAGGTTGAGCAGCAACCTACCCGTGAGCACAGCCCCTACGTGGATCAATAAGAACGCCGCCAGATACAGCCCCGTCCAGAGGTGAAGCTTGTCAAAACCAGCCATTGCCCGTTTTCTATTAGCCGCAACCAGCTTACTACCAGACACTATCTGCACCAGCACTGCTCCCAGTATAATAGACTCTACTACTCTGTTCCTATACACCAGCCGGAGCGTGTGCATCATCTCAATATGCGCCTGCGCCCCAAAGAGGGCCCAAACATGATTGAACAAGTGCATCCCTATAAACACGGTGAGGGCCAGTCCAGAGAAGTAATGCACGCTTCTAGTTGTCATAAATTGCGGTACACTTTTAATGGCGAGTTCCTGAGAAAGCCGCGGTAAATGTAAGCCTTAACGTAACATCTGGAAAGTCATTTTTGGCCTCTTTCCCAGGAACCAAGCCAAAAACGACTGCTAGGATTGTGCCGCTGTGACCTGGGTTCTGCCGTTCACCGTTGCCGCCTTTTGGTTTAGGTTGGAGCCTTGTACAATGTAGAGCGGCCGGTTCAAGACGTTGCGGTTGATGCGACTCACGTATTCGCCAATGATGCCCACCGAGATGAGCTGCACGCCCCCAATAAACATGGAGCTGATGATGAGCGAGGTCCATCCCGTAATGGTGCGGTGCAGGACAAAGTGGCTGTAGACGGCATACAGGATAATCAAGAAGGACAAGGCCGAGATGGTAAAGCCCAGGCGCGTGACAAATTGGAGCGGCGCATCTGAGAAACCCGTGATGCCATCCATGGCAAAGCGCAGCATCTTGCCTAAAGAATACCCAGACGTACCATGCTTTCGGCTGTCCCGGTCAAAGAGCACGTGCGTCTGCCTAAAGCCCAGCCAGGCAATCTGACCCCGTAAAAACTTATTCTGCTCCGGCATCTGCTTTAAATAATCAATCACTTTGCGGTCTATGAGCCGGAAGTCGCCGGTATCTAACGGGATGTCTGTGGCCGTGGAAGCACGCAGGAGCCTGTAAAAAAGCTTGGCGGTGGCTTTCTTGAAGAAGCTATCGCCGTTTCTGGTGGCACGCTTGGCGTAGACCACCTCATGGCCCTCCTGGTGCTTTTGGTACAATTCAGAAATGAGTTCTGGCGGGTCTTGCAGGTCACCGTCTATAATGACGGCACAGGCACCGCGGCAAGCATCCAAGCCCGCCATCACGGCAATCTGGTGCCCAAAGTTCCGGCTGAAGTTGACGTAGAACACAGAGTTGTCCTCCTGGCTCAAGCGGAGAAGGTGCAAAAGCGAGTTGTCCTTGCTGCCATCGTTCACAAAAATCAATTCATACGGTAGGTCTAAACTAATCAGGGTGTCTTGTAGGCGGCGGTACAGTTCAGGAAGGTTCTTCTCCTCATTATAAATAGGCACAATGACAGAAATAGCCACATTATTATTTCCTTCCATGAATCCTGAATTTGGTGATGGTGCCTATCTCTTCTACAACTTCATGGTCATAATGCTCGCGTACGTACTGCTTGATGTGCTCTTGTGGCACAATGACCCGTTCGCCGGGTGTAAGGTTGGTCCAATCCTGGAAGTCTAGCCGCGTGCCCTTGTCCCGGAGCGCGTACAAATAGAACAGGTTGTGCGTGTTGAAACCCTCATACAGCAGCGAGTGGCCCGTAATGTCTTGTTTTCCTTTTAAAGCGTCTTTCAAGAAATACCCGATGTCAAAAAACACCTTGTCGCCGGGGTTTTCTTCGGGGGTGTAGGTTCTATCTAAGGTCTTGCGGTAAGGATTGATGGCCAGCACAAACAGAAACACAAAGGGCCAGATGTTGTAGCGCATGGTATGGTTGGCCCACTCCAAGTGCCGTAGCCAGTCAAAAACGGTAAAAACCAGCATAGCAATGAGCATGGCCAGAAACGGATATAGTGGAATGTCATACCAGTGCAGCTTGGTCTTGGAAATGGAGATTACCAGAAAAAAACAAACTGTCACCAGCGCACAAAACAAGGCTAAACGGTTCATACGGTCATTTTTCAAGAGCATACCTACTGCAAAGCCACACGGCACCAGCAGGTACCAGGCCGTGAGTTTCAGTTCTGAAAAGCCATAGTAGTAGAACCAGAAGTCGCCGGTGTGGTTCTCGTTGACTTGCAGATAGCGTCCGCCCAGTTCATTGTTCCAAATGGCCTGTAAGTAGCCCGGGCTTGACGCCTCTCTTAGTAGATAATACCCGGCAATGACGCCAAAACAACCTAGCAGGCCAAAATAGAAATGCTTGTTCTTAAGCAAGGAGAGTACCTGACCTCTAAGAATGCCATAAAGACCCAGGGCTGGCACAAACAGAACCCCAGCCACGCTTTTAGTCAACACTGCTAAAGCAGTAGCTGCAAACACCCAGTAGAGATATCTAGTGCGCTTGGTTTCACAGTAGGCAAAAAAGGCCAGGGCACTCAGGGTGGTGAACAAGGTCAATAGCGCATCATAATCGCCGGTGCGGGTACCATGTTCGGTGACGTAGCCCTCTGCCGTGATTAAAACCAGGACGGCGATGAATCCAAACCAAAAGCTTTTCAGGTAACGGAGCGAGAAAAAGAACAGCAGTGCACATGTTAGTAAACCCGCCACGGCAGAGGGTAATCTAACCGCCCATTCGTTCACGCCTAGCAGGTGCATGAGGCCTGCTTGCAGCCAGATCAACAATGGCGGTTTGGTGTTCCACAGGTCTGGGCTGTACTCAAACGTGGTGACCAGCAGATGCCCCGTATCATACATCTCAAAGGCGTTGTTGGCCAACCTGGACTCATCCCACATCCTAATAGGCAAGGTGCCAAGATATCCAAACAACGGAACCACTACCAGCACCGCCAACACCACGTATTTGAAGTACTTGCCTACCCACGCGTGTTTCTCCCGGAGGGTTGGATAGGTTTCTGCCATGTCAGGTTCTAAAAGGCTGCTAGTCTGGTTCAAGAGGGAAAGTGCTGGTTCTATCTGCTAATATATTGTATTTGTTGATAGTTGGCAGATTCCGTTTTTAGCCTCTTTCCCAGAAAACAGCCCGAAAACGCCTTTACCGCAAATGTCTGGATTGTTGTACCTTTGGGGCAGACCTGTGAGGCTAACTATGAGCGAGCAAAACTTCCCTGAATGGCAGCAACTGCTGGAACTTCCCTTGACCAAAACCACCCGGCTGGGGCATGTGCAATACTTCCACTTCGGGCGGGCGCACGTGACCAACAGCAGCGGATTGATTTTGGACGTGGGTGCCTGGACGCTGGAGGTGAGTTGCTTCTGGCAGGTAGAGGAAGGCGGCAAAATCACCGTTGACCACCAAGAAGCCCAGATTCCCAGAGACACGCAGGCCTTGGCAGATCCCAACTTTGACCCAATGGTGCCCGGCGCCAACCTGCGCGACCGCAAGCTGCAGGACCTGGTGCGCAGACCAATAGAGGAGTTGAAAGTGTGGCAGGTGCAGGCCTCCCCAGAGGGCGAGGTGCGCATTGCTTTAAGCCGCGGGGTGGTGCTCCATATTCAACCCAAGCAAGGCGTGCTGGGCGAAGAACTGTTCTGGCGCCTTTTCTCCAACGTCACTCCCGGGCAGAGCGTGGGCGTAGGCCCCAACGGCATCATCCGGACGTAACCAAACCGCATCGTTATGGCAAGGGGCCTTCGGTTTTGGGCTGTTTTCTGGAAAATAGGCCGAAAACGCCATGAGGGTTCAGTTTGTGACGCGCAAAAAGTATATATTGCTCTAGTTATATATTCTTCTGGCAAGTCTCTCTTTCCATGGCCAAACATCGGCGCAAATACCCGGTCTGTACCAATTGCAATTACGCCTTTCAAGAAGGCGAACCAGATAACTTCTGCCCCAAATGTGGGCAGGAGAACCACGACCTCAACGTCCCCTTCAAGCATGTGGCCTTAGAGGTGCTGGAAGGCACCATCCACTACGACACCAAGTTCTGGACCACCATCAAATACCTGCTGTTTTACCCGGGCAAGCTCACCAATGAGTTCCACAGGGGCCGCCGGATGGACTACGTGCCTCCCATCAGACTGTATGTGTTCATCAACTTCGTGTTTTTCTTTCTGCTGTCTATGCGCGTGGGCCATGTGTCTAGCGAGAAAGCCAACCGGAGCATTGCTCAGCAGGTGAGCAGCACAGACATGAGTTTTATGGAGGATTTGAGTCTCTCAAAGCTGCAGCGTGATAGTATTTTAGCCGAAGTAAGGGAAGTGCAGCGGGCAGATTCTCTGGCTAAGCTTAACAAAAAGGCCACGGTAAAGGTAAAGAAATCAGACTCCTTTGATTTGGAGAGAATGGGAGCCGTCTCAGATTTCGCGCCCCAAGCCTCCATTGATTCTTTAATTAGAGATGCCGGGTTGTCTCCTAACTGGTACACACGGTCTGCCATGCGCAAGGCCGTCCAGATCGTTAAGCTGCCTCAGGAACAATTGATTACTAAGCTGCTCAAGTACTGGTCTGTGCTCATGTTCGTGCTCATGCCCATCTTTGCGTTGCTTACCAAGTTGGTTTTCCTGAAAGCACGGAGGTACTACATGGAGCACCTCATGTTCAGTATTCACCTGCACTGCTTTGTGTTTCTGCTGTTCATTATCTACATGATCATTGAAAACCTGCACTTCGCCTATGATTTACTGCCCTGGTTTAACCTGTTGGTAGCAGTGTATCTTTTCCTTGGCCTTAAGCGCGTGTTCCATAGAAGCTACCTGCGCACCTTCTTCAATATGTTTGTGCTGGTATTTTTGTACTGCATAGTAGGCCTGTTCACTGGTTTGCTGGGGCTGGGCGTAAGCGCCATGTTCTAGTGGGAATAAATTTCTGGGAAGCCGTGCAACCATTGGGTAAAACCTGCATCTATACAGGAAAGAACCTCACAGAATTTTACTCTTAAGATACCATGAAAAAGACGACTACTTTTCTAATGATTCTGATGTCCTTTATTGGCATCGCTTCCTGCGCTCAGGCACAAGACCACAACACCGTAGAGGGCAACGGAACCATTAAATCAGAAACCAGAGCCGTGCAGGGTTTTACAGGCCTCCACATCAGCGGCGGCTATGAGGTCTTCCTTACCCAAGGTGGCCAGGAAAGCCTGAAAATAGAAGGAGACGCTAACATTCTGCCTTTGATAGAGACCAAGGTAACCGATGGCGTTCTGTACGTTGCCTCCAAGAACAATGTCAACATCAGAAAGGCGAAGGGCTTGAAATTGTACGTGACGGTCAAAGACCTGAAGACCCTGGACCTGAACGGCGGCATTAAGCTTTCTACCACCAACCCGCTAAAAGGCACTGCCCTCAAGCTGGATGCCAGCGGCGGTATGCATTTAGACATGGACCTAGACCTAAAAGATCTGAAAGTTGACTTGTCTGGCGGTTCTGACATCACCCTACGCGGTACGGCAGACAACGTGACGCTAGAGGTGTCTGGCGCCACCAACCTTAAAGCCACCGAGCTGAAGACCCAATACCTTGCCCTAGATGCCTCTGGCGCCGGCAACGCCGAAGTGTTTGCTTCTAAAGAACTGAAAGTAGACGCCTCTGGCATCATGAGCGTGGGCTACAAAGGCTCACCTAAAGTGCAGCACACGGGCATGGGCAAAGTAAAGCCCCTCTAACTCAACCTTTCCTTTAGCATCCTTGACAGGTGAAGAGGCCCTGAGTAGCGCACGCTGCCAGGGCTTTTTCTTTGATGGAATTGCTGGTTGTTAATTGTCAATTGCTGGTTGATTTCAGGTTCAGATGCGTTTTTGGGCTATTTTCCAGAAAACAAGCCAAAAACGGGCAAATTGTTGATTGCTGGTTGTTGATTGTTAGTTGATTTATCTTTTGATGTAGACACCCCTCTACAGAGCTACCGCTCGCTGCCTCAAACTCTCGTTTGGGCAATCCTCAAGGGGAGAATCTGCGTTTGGCAAAGGTCTTTGCTACTAGCACCTGATCCAGTCTTTCCGGCGAGTCGCCTAAGCAGGTTGCCGCCTCTGGCAGGACAGCGGTCACTACAAAGCGATACCGCTCAGCTAATACAAGGGAGCATCTATGAAAAGTAGGCAAGCTGGTACAGCGCGAGGCGGGAAGACGGGGCCTCGCGGCCGTGAGCGCTTGGCGGTGAAAATGAAACATGGCAGCATAAGGGCACCGGATAAAACGGGCTTTCTCAGGAACAGCCAAAGCCGTGCACAATGACAAATTGATAGGCAGGTTTAGTTATTGGTGAGAACACCAACAATGGCAAGAATTCAATGATGAAACCACCTTCACCAGCGAAAGAATAAAACCGTTTTCTGCCTGAATCCCAGAAAACAAGCTAAAAACAAAACCGCTGCTTGGCAAACCTTACTTCTTCTTAGCAGGCTTCACCACCTCCATCTCCACCTTCGCCACACCAGACTTCTCCAAATCCAACTGGCGGGCGGCTTTCATAGAAAGATCCAGGATACGACCGGGTGTAAAAGGTCCTCTATCCGTGATGCGTACTTTCACCGACTTACCGTTGGCTGGGTTAGTAACGCGCACCTTGGTCCCGAAGGGTAGTTTCTTGTGCGCTGCCGTCTTTTTGCCGGGACTGTAGCGCTGGCCGTTGGCCATCTTCTTACCGCTGAGTTTGTTGCTGTAGTAACTGGCCTTGCCTTTCTCAGTGTAGCCTTTCTCGCCTAGGGCCGGGCCAGTAGAGGTACAGCTGCCCAGCCACAGAAGCGCCAGAAAACTCAAAGACAATACAACTCTTCTCAGCAACAAGGGGGAAAGACTAGGCATAGGTGAAGAAGTGGGTAAGCGCCTGCGCCAATAGCGGCCAGTGTAGTTGTTCTAACGGATGCTTGGTGTTAGGCAGTATCTGCAATTGGGCATTGCTAAAGTGACGGTACGCATGGATGGTTTCCTCCAGGGTCACCATCTGGTCACGGTCTCCCACGGCTACGCGCACAGGCACCATGATCTGGCCAAGAGTCTCTGCGGTAAGGAGCGGCTGCGCTCCCAACTGGTGCATCATCTGGGCGGTTTGGCGCATCAGTTCCTGCCAGTCCTGCGGGGCGTGGCGCTGCCGAAGGGCCTCGGCAAAGGCTGGTACTTTCTCTTGGATGACCTCGGGCTGTAGCTTGGCGGTTTCATGCTGGGCGCTTTCTGGGGACCAAGCAAACTTAGTGGCCAGTGTAAAAATCTGCGCAAAGTGCTGAGGCTGCTGCCTTGCCGCCTCCAGAGCCACGTAACCGCCCATGCTGTAGCCAAAGACGTTGACTTGTCCCAACTTCTTTTCTTCTAGCCACTGCAGAAGCTGCTCCACAAAGGAGGACATGGTGAAGGGAGCCTCTGCGAACGGTGCACCGCCGTGGCCTGCTAAATTGAAGGAGTAGACCGGTACCTGTTCTGGCAACAAGGTGAGAAGCGGTTCAAACTGGTTTTCGGCGCCCAGCGCACCGTGTAATAGCAACAGAGGTTTCATAGATGTAAATTACAGAACCTGCGCAGAAAAAGAAAACCTCGTTTTCAGGCTGGTTTCTGGAAAAGAGGCCAAAAACGAAAAAAGACAGTTAGAGCTTCTTCAAGAAGTGGAAACCCTTGATCTGGAAGCCTTCGCGCAGGTAGAACTTATGGGCCGGGGCATTAACCACGTAGGCGTCCAGCATGGCGGTTTCGCAGGCTTGGGCTTTGGCCAGAACCAAGAGCCAGTCCAACAGCAGCTTGCCCACGCCTTGGGAGCGGTACGGTTCGTCTACCACAAAATTGTCAATCTCCAGGTACTTGCCGCTGTAGAGTTTGGTGGCAATCCAGTAGCCAGAAAGCCCCACGCAGACATCGTCCTTAAAACAACCCACCATCTTGTAAGGACTGGGGTGCATCTGGTCAATAAGCTGGGTGTAGCGCTCCTGCGTCATGTGCGGATTCAACAGCTGAATGAGCCGGAACTGGTCCAGCATTTCTTGGTAGCTGGTGATGGGACGAATGGTGAAGGGAGTGGGCACTGGTTGCTGGTTAATGTGAACAGAGCTCGTGCCAACACGTGCTCCAGTGCAAATATACAGCAATCATGCAACGAGCAGACATGCTTTTGGCCGCAGGCCGAGCTGACCAAATGGTCCTAGTGCAAAAAAGAATCGGTCACCACTCTTGAGAATGATGACCGATTGTAAAGAGATTGAAAGCCTGGCTTAGTTGACCGGCGTGTAGTTATAGAGTTCAATGGCCTCAGAGAGCTGGTCTTTTTTAACCAATCGTATCACCTGCGGCAGTAAGGTCACACCCAAGCCCACATAAAACAGCGGCGAAATCCTGCTGCTGCCATCTGAGCCGGACTTGAACTGCTGAAGCGCGCCAGCCACCAGCAAGCCGCCGCCCACCACGTACATGCCCAACTGGATGTTCTGGCCGGTTTTGTACTTCTGCAAGCTCTCCATACTACCCGGGTTATCTGACAAGGCCACCCGCAGGTTCTTGTAAGACAGCGGTTCTAAGGGGCCGTTTTCTTTAGAGAAGTAGTACACGCGGCGCTGCGTAGGATAGCCGTACCCATAGCCGCCTCCCATCCCCACGCCTACTCCACCCATGCCTACGCCAACACCGGGCGCATAGCCGCTATAGTCTGTACGGTAGGTAAAATAGGTAGAGATTTTGCCAGAGGTTTCACGCTGGGCAAAGTCACTGTACCGGCGGCCCGTGGTGTTGAGGCGCGCAAAGAAACCGTCCTGGTTCTGGTAGTAGCGCACGCGCTCTGGGGTGTACTGCAGAGAATCATCCAGCAGAAAGTAGTTCTGCTTGAACAAGGGGCTTTTGAACTGAATGCGTCTTGCGTAAATACGCTCACCGGTCATCAGTTCTATAAAATAAGGTTTGCTCATGTCCTGCGCCCACGCACTCTCTGTGGTGGCCCAAGCTAGTAGTAGCAAGAAAAACAGTTTCTTCATCATAGCTTTATACAAACGAAAAAAGACAACAGCCTATTGGATTAAAGGTACATAAAAAACGGAAACGGGGTAGAAATGGATGATGTGCCATGACTTTTGGCAACGGTGCCTGCCCAAGTGAGTAAAAGAGAAGGAGTGTATGTGTGTCATCTAATGCAAGCCCTATGTTCATAGCACTGGTAATCCTTTTGCTCATTGCGGTGTTCATCACCGTGTACTATTATTACCAAGCCAACCACGCAAGCCCAGTAGAATCCGAAGGTTTGTCTAATGGGAAGGATCGCGGTAGTTCAATGCGTCCACCAACTTCAAGAGATGGATACACTACGGCAGGTAAGGTGTCCAGCGGATCAAAGCCTGAGTAAGTAGTTATTACCAGTCCTCAAGTTGTAGCAAGAACGCTGTAGCTTGATAAGTATAAAAGCAGAAGAGGCACCCCTGAACGACCAGGGTGCCTCTTCTGCTTAGACAAGCACCGGCTTAGTGGTGATTGCTTTTCTGTTTTTTAGAAGCGGTTTCCTTGATAGGGGCATTCGCTTCCTCAAATTGGTTCGCGTTTTTGTTTTCTAGCCGCATGTTAGAAGCCTTGCCTTTGCCTTCCCGCACCTCAATGCGCTGGCGTGAGGTTTTGCGCTCATCTTTTGGCACGGTCACATGCAATACGCCGTTTTCAAAGACAGCTTCAATGTTGTTAGCGTCTACAATGTCTGGCAACTGGAAGGAACGTGAGAAAGAGCCGTACTGGCTTTCCACCATGTGGTAGCGTTTCTCTTTCTTCTCTTGGTTGAACTGGCGCTCTCCAGAGATGGTGAGTCTGCCTTGTTGGAAATCAAGGGAGATGTCCTCTTTTTTGAGGCCAGGCAGGGAAACTTCAATCTCAAACCCTTTCTCAGTCTCGCAGGTGTCTACCTGTGGGCTAAAGCGGTTCATCCGATCGCGGTTGCTTACAGAGTCTTGGAAAAAACGGTCCAGCATAGTGCTGAAGCTTTGTGGCATCATGTCATCAAAGCCGCCGTTATAACGTTGAATGGCCATAATATCCTCCTTTTCTTTTGACTAGGTTACACAAAAAATAAGTAGATTGACTGGATGGTACGCAAGGGCCGTTTTTGGCCTGGTTCCAGGAAAAGAGCCCAAAACAATGTGTCCTGAACAGGTTTACGCGTTTGGGTACTTTCCTTTATACGTATTCTATGAGTTTACAATTGCTCAATGTCCAACAATCTGGGTCCCGATGGCAGGTACGGCAGGTGTACCCGCAACTCATGTCCTTTGTGCACTACCCGCATCTGGGCGTAGTCCACATTGGCCGGTAACACAAACTCTTGATGAAACAAAGGTGCCTGCAGGACGGGGTAGTCCTCGTTGCGGTGCAGCGCCATGACCGTTAGTTGGTTTTTATCCAGAAGGACCTGGCACTGTTCTACCTGCACGCTGGGCAGCAATACTTGTAGTACCGCCTCTTTCTTGCCTTTCTGTAACCGAACCTGCGGCTGCACCACGCCGCCGCCAATGGTATTGGTCACGTCTATGTAATGGGCAATGTTCTGTAAGAACTTTTTATCTTTTATCAACTTCATGGTATCTCTCCTAATGCTCTATTTCAGACACAGGAGACATAGCAAAGCATATACCAAGCCACTAAAAAGACTTTTGAGAGCATTAATAAGACAAAATGACAAAGCAGGCCATCAGGGTAAATGGCATTATGGCAGGAAAATAAGAAATAGGAGGATGAGCGGCTTATTGCTCAGATAGCCAGTGTTGGGCGTCTTCTATAGAGTCAAACAGCTGTAGCGTGACCATGTTGTTGATTTGAGGCTCCAAGGCCTCCATGGACATCTGCCCGAAGATACCCGGCGCCAGCACGTGGGCCACATAGCGCATGCCGGCGTCTACGGCCAGGGGCGTCCATACGTCTGCCAGCCACTCATTGGCCGTGTTCCAGCCGCCAACAATGTTGGTGTTGTCACTTAGGTATTTGCTAGCGCCTGTCTGCTGAATCCACTCCAAAAGGGTGTTCATGCCTTTCTGAATGGAATTCAAGGAATGTACGCCAATCCAGTCACCATAAATCCAGCCGTTCTTGGCATCATACACCAAGCGCAGAGACGCCTGGCCAAATTGTAGTACGGTAGATTGTTCCTGTGCAAGCATAAGGGGAAAGCAAAAAGTAAACACTCTCTACATATGCAGAGAAAGTAAATCTATGAAATTATGCGCTGATTTTCTGCAGTATCCTTCACTTTTACATGAACAAACGCCTATAAGCCACTGAAAAATAGCCGCATATCTCATTTTTTATACCTCGTTTTGGCAAAATGCAATTTCATGAGCGGGGCTTGTCTAACGACATTCTCTAAAACCAGCTTCGCCAAAGTATGGCTAGTGGCAGTCATCTGTAGGGATTGAGTAGTCATAATGTGCTTTTGACTACTCAAATAAAAATCTTTTTGAATTTAACCTTCTATGTCCATTAACCTCTAAGCAGCTGGCTGTATAAAGATTTGAAAAGCCGAAATCAAACTAAAAGTGTTATTTGCAAACAATTCTGTCTGGTGCGACTTATACCGGTGGGCAGTTGCTTGCCGCTGTTTCTGCCGCTAAAGGAAAAAGTCCTTCGCCCCCGAAACCATAGAGGAAATCCCCCGTCCTTTATTCAAAAATGATAAAAAAGGCCTGCCGCAGCTGCGTGCTTGTCTCTTTGAACAAATGCCCTTTCTGGGGTGAACACTAAGGTTTGCATAACGCTAGCCGATTTTAAACTAAAGAATGATGTTACTTACCCTTCCTAAAGTCTACTATGAGAGCTATGCCGTCACCATCAGGTATGATGAGGAGCAGTCCTTGGGTATGGCAGTCTGGCAAGGAAAACTGAGAAGCGAAGAGATCCGCGAAGCCATCTTGCTCTGCGGATACGTGGTAGAACGCTACGGGCTTACCCGTTGGCTGGCAGATAACCGCAAGATGCGCGCCTTCTCACCAGAAGACCAGCTCTGGATTCTGCAAAACGCCGTGCCCCAGATCTTGACGGGCTCCTTGCGGCGCATGGCCACCGTCGTCTCTGAAGACGTACAACACACAGAATCCATCGCCCAGATAGTGGAGCGCACCGGTGATACCGCCAATTTAGTTCTCTGTGATTTTAGTGAGCAGGAAGCCGCCGTGGAGTGGCTGTTGCAAGAATTCTAAGAAAGCTCCTCGTTCCGTTTTTAGCTTATTTTCTAGGAAACAGGCCAAAAACGAGGCGCACATGCATTGTTCAGGAAGAGGGGTCGCTTCCAGAGCGGTCTTAGTTTGGGAGGCATGCAACCTTTGCGCCTGGTTCAGGCTCTTTCTAGTGGTAATCTGTTTGCCGCTTCCCCCCATACCTGACCTATTCTATGACCTCAATTTTACGCTTTTTAGCAACTGCCTTGCTGGTGCCGGTCCTCTTGACCGGCTGTGACCTGGAAGAGCCCACGCCTGTAGACCCTGCACAAAGCCCGGTATACCTGAACAAAGTGAGCACCAGCCAGGGAGACGAGCGCCAGTTTGTGTACAACAGCCAAGGGTGGCTCACCCAGATCATAGGCAAAGGCCGCTACAGCCTTAATGACAACCAGGCGTCTACCAGCAATGTGTTGTTTGACAACTGGCGCCGGATTGCCTACGTGATCACAGACGGGTCTGGCAAAGACTCAGAGAACGTCTACCATTACACCTCTGAGCACATGCTCTATAAGCTGGAGGAGTTAGTGGACGGCACCGTTGAGCGCTACCATACGTTTGAATATGACGCCAACCGCCTTTTAAAGACGCGCTACAGCTTCTACAAAGACGCCTCAGTCACAGATGCGCCAAGAGCCACCAATAAGCTGGTGTATACCTATGACGCCAGCAGCAACGTCACAGAGATAGCTTCTTACCACAAACCCGGCCTCACCTCTGATTGGCAACTAACCCAGACCCAGAAGTTCACTGACTATGACAGCAAGACCGGCGTGCAGCACATGACCGACTCTCTGTTTACGCCCACCATTGTCTTGCAGCGCAACAACCCCGGCAAAGTGACCACGCTGCTGGCCAGTGGTGAGCAGCGCGTTACCGTCTACACCTACCAGTACAATGAGCGTAACCTGCCCGTGAAGAGAATTGCCTCTCCCAGCCAAGGCAATGTAGAAGAAACCACTTTCACGTATCAGTTTTAGGCTAGACACTCATATTCTTAATAAGAAGCCGCCTGTCATTTTTGGTCTGTTTTACAGGAAACATGCCAAAAACGACAGGCGGCTTCTGGTTTTTATACACCTTGCAATTGGAGACTTCCCCATATTTTAGGACAGTTCCTGCGTGATAAATGCTATACCTACTTGTAGGTAAAAATGGTGATTAGTATTTACTAAGTAAGAATAATTTGTACTTTGATGTAAGTAGATTTATTTCCACCTAAAACTAATCACCACTTTATGAAGTCATTATTTACGAACAAAGTTTGGGCGTTGCTAGCCCTATGTTGCCTGACTCTAGCCTCCTGCGGAGATGATGAGGACGAAGAAGTTTCTATCCAGAGTTGCGTGCTGGACCAGGTAGAATTCTTTGAGAACAACATTTCAGATGGTTCTACCTTGAAGGTAGAATACAACTCGCAAGGCTACGTGACCAAAGCCACAGAAAGAGAAGGAACCGCCGTGGTGGGCACGCGCACGTTTGAATACAACAGCCAGAACCAACTGGTGAAAGAGGTTTTCTCTGAAGACGGAGGCGACTACGAAGGCTATACCACCTATGAATACAGCTCTGCCGGTACGTTGAGCAAAATGACCAGGTACTTAGACGGCGTCCTAGAGTCTACAGAAACATTCACCTATGACGGCAGCAAGCGCTTGACAGAATCCCGTGAAACCTACATGGGTGACGTCTATAGAACCACGTATTCTTACGTTGGTTCAAGCCAGAACATTGCCATGGAAATGTATTATGACAGCCAGGGAGATGCAGCCGGAATGACGACCTATGAGGACTACGATGACAAATTAAATCCTTACCTGAGCATAAAAGGAGTAGTATCTCCCGGCGAGAGCAGAAACAACCCGCGCAAGGCCACTTATACGTATGGCAGCTCTTCAGAAGTAAATAACTACGCTTACAAATACAACGCCAGCGGCTTTGTCACAGAAATCGTGTCAAAAACGCCAAACGGACAGACTGAATACAAAACCATGTTCAGCTACGCTGGTTGCCAATAAACAGTACCATTTGTCCTAAGATAGAATCCTGTCATTTTTGGCCTGTTTCCAAGGAATTAGATCAAAAGCGAGAGGATTCTTAGTATCTGTCAAGGGATGTAATCAGAGTACATGCAAAAGGGCCAGCTTGTGTATACAGGCTGGCCCTTCGTCAAAACAGGTTATGATAAGTTACTGGATCAACACTCGTTGCTGGCCCACTTTCTTTTGGTCTATCACATGCAGGATATACATGCCTTTGGGCAAATGGCCTACCTGTAGTTTCTTAGACGCGGTGGGCAGAGGCTGTTCTAAGATCAGTTGTCCGTTCATGTTGTATAATCTCACCAGCGCGTTTCTGGTGGTGCTAGTGCTGGTAATAGAAAACTCTTTGGTGGCCGGGTTTGGATAGACCTGCACGGCATTGGCCAGCTGTTCATCACGTAGACCGGTCAAGCTCCCCGCAAAAGACCCAGAGAACTTGAACAGCTTGTTGAAGCCGCCGCTCCACCCGTTGGTAGGGCTACTGAAGGCCACTTCTAAATGCTGCACTGCTTGGTCAAGCAATGTCCAGGTAAGCCCGCCGTTGGTGGTGTAGGCAGTACCGTTCCAACCTAGACGTGAGCCAGATACCACAAACGTACTGGTAGTGCCGGGCACGTATACCAGCGCGTTGGCAGAGATGCCTCCGGGTGCCTGATACTCGGGCGTGCTCCAGGTGGCGCCTCCGTCTGTGGTACGGGAAATGAGCATGTAGTTGGTCTCATTTTCTACCCCCAAGGCAATGCCGGTACCATTGTCTGCAAAGGCTGTGTTGGTGGTAGAAACGTTAGTGGCAAACGGGGCAGACACCGTCCAGTTAAGCCCGTTGTTGGTGCTTTTAAAGACCCTGCCGCTAGTGGTGCCAAACCAAACCGTGTTACCGTTTCTGGAAAAATTATTGGTGAGGCTATACTCATTGGCCAACACGGCAGGTAGATTATTCTGCGGTACGCGGGTCCAGGTCTGCCCCCCGGTGGTGGTGGTGTACACTTCAAAATAGCCGTCTGCCGGATCACCTAATGCCACGCCGTTGGTGGCGCTGGAGAAGGTAACCGAGTTCACATAGGAAGAAGCGTTTGCAAACGTCGCTGACTGGCGTACCCACGACTGCCCGCCGTTGGTGGTATGGTAAATGCCTCTAATGCCAGCGTCTGCATTGACAGTGGCAAAGGCCTCTAAGGCACTTACTGCAGAAATGTTGCTAAGCGCCGCGTTAGCCGGAAGTCCAGCAAGGGATCCGTTTACCCAGGTGGCGCCGCCATCTGCGGTTCTCACAAACTCAACCATGGGCGTGTTGGGAGTGGTGCTGTTGTAAGGGACGGCCCACACCACGTTGTCATTGAGCACATTCAAAGACCTAACCCCCCTGTTGGTAGTGGTAAAGACATTGGTTTTTTCTGTCCAGTTTAAAGGGTTGCCAGAAACCGTCTGCGCCAAGTTGCCAGAAAACTTAAACATGCCGCCGTCTCCGTTGGCTCTGGTAAAGGCGCCAGACCAGCCTGTGGTAGCGTTTACAAAGTCCACGTCCAGATGGGTTTCCTGGTCAATGAGCGTCCAGCTCACGCCGCCGTCCCTGCTGTAGCTAGACCCTTTAAAAGTAGAAAAGGAGCCCACGGCAACAAACGTACTGATGGTACCGGGGACATAGGCAATGTCATTCGGTGAGACGCCGCCCAAGGTTTGCGCTCTGGCCCCGGTCCAGTCTGTGCCTTTGTTGGTGGTGCGGTTAACCATCAAGTTGTTGTTGGTCCGGTCAACGCCCGCCACAATGCCGCTGCCATTGTCTGCAAAAGCCATTCTAGTTAGGGTCACATTTTCATTGAAGGGCGCAGACACCGTCCAGGTCAAACCATTGTCTGTGCTCCTGAAGAGTCTTCCTTTGGTGGTGCCAAACCAGAGGTTGCTTCCGTTTCTGGTGAAGTTGTCTGTAAGGCCATACTCCTCTGTTAGGGCGGCAGGCATGTTGGCGGTAGGTACCAGCGTCCAGGTTTGGCCACCATTCACCGTTGTGTACACCTCAAAGAAGCCGTTTACAGGGTCTCCGCCGGTAGCGCCTTGGTTGGCATCTAGAAACGAAACCCAGTTAATGTAAGAACTGGACCCGGCATAAAGCGCGGTGGCTTGTTTTGTCCAGGTCACGCCTCCGTCTGTGGTATGGAAGATGCCTTTGTGGGTAGCCGTAGCTCCCCAGAGACCTGCCCAGGCTTCGGTGGCGCTTAAGGCAGAAATGTTGGAGATGACGGCGTTGGGCTCCGTACCGATGGTGCCTTTCACCCAGGTGGTGCCCCCGTTGGTGGTGCGGGTAAACTCATTGAGGCTAGTGGTGCTGCCGGTGGTGCCGTTGTAGGCCACGGCCCAGGCCACGTTTTCATTGACCGCATCCAAGGCCGCTATGCCCCGACTGGCTACTGTAAACCCTGATTTCTGTTCTGTCCAGCTTTCCTGGCCTTGTCCCCAACTCACTTGAATGCCGCTTAGGTACAACAAGAGGAAGAATAGACTGGCTAGCAAGATTTTCTGCTTGTAAGAAGTGTAGTAGAAGTTTGCCATATAGTTGGTTTGATGTGAAACCAAATAAATGGATAAAATGCTATATTACAAATACTTACAAGTAGGTAGTGGAAAGCGGGATGTTGCCCGAAATGATCACCATTTCTGGTAACTAAGCAGAGGGAGTGCAAGGCTCCAAGCCGGCTGCAAATCGTCACAAAATGCCTGCGTATGGAGAGTAATAAACTCCCGGTGGAGGGGGTAAGTGAATAAGGTATCTAAAGCCCTTCGCCGTTTTTGGGCCGCTTTCCAGAAAACAGCCCAAAAACGGCGAAGGCTTTGTACCAATGGTTAGTTTCTGATGAACTTGATGCCAATCTTGCTGTTGGTGTAGCCGGTTAGCGGTGGCACCGATACGCAGTAATCCAGAATAAGCGTGTCTTTGGTGAGGCGCACAATGGTGTACTCCTGACCCGCAATGATCAGCTTGTTTTCTTTGCGCTCATAGGTCTTGTTGACAGTGGCCGGCTCATTGTTATCGCATTTGTTGTTGCCATTGGTGATGAGCAAATCCCGGGTGTTCCTGAAATCATAGACGTCATCATACTGGCAGTTCTCACCGGGGGTGAAGTCCATGTCTGAGGGTTTGGTCTGGTAAGCGCAGGCCTCGCTGCCGCCCAGTTTCACCATCTTGGTGGAATAGACCTTCCATTGGTTGTGCAGGTTGTTGGCTACTTCGTCTTCATCTTTCTCACAAGCGGTAAAAACGCCAACACACAGGCCTAGGGCTAAAAAACGGGTAATTTTCATAACAGGGGGAATTGGTTAGTACTACAAATACTTTTGGTTTTGGTCAGGCAACAAGCGGCCGTTTCCAGAACTGGTAGACTAACGAGCGGGCTTCCGTTTTCTGTAGTTGACAACTAGAAAAGTTATCCCCAGGTGTGTGGGTAATTAGGTAAGGCGTTGATTGTCAATGATAAAAATTGATTTGGTAGTGGGTGAGTATATTTGAAGGAGCAATATCCTATGAGCAGTGCTTATCAATTAAAGGACGTTGTTTCTTTTTAGCGAAAGACTGATTTTAGCCTGTTTTCTGGATTTCGGTCCAAAAACGAAATTATCTATTCCTCCCTGATTGGTTTGTTACTCTTTGGGTAGAAACGCTGGCTTAAGCAATGTCTGTAACTGCGTATAAGGCAATAGCAATTCTGTGGGCCCAAACGCGTAGGCGTTCACCTCATAAGCGTTGTAATACAGTAGCAGACCGTCTACCGTAAGAGCGGCGTTTTGCGGAAACGGCAAGCGGCCTTGCTGGGTGTAGAAGCCCTGTCTTCTGAAATGGGTGGCTGGCAATTTGCGCACCTTCCTGAACTCCTGCTCTACCAGCTTTCTAAGTTGTACCGTGTCTGTCACCAGTTCTGTGATTTTGAGCGCGTGGCCGGTGCTGTCAAAGGTTTGCAGAATGGTCATGGCATAGCCGTGCGCACCGCCGCTGTAGCCTTCGCTCTTAATCTGCAGAGAAACCAGTTGGTCTGTCTGGTGCAGCGGCTTAGAAGAAACGGTCATGTACCAACCCGCCCTGGCGCCCGCGTCTGGGAAATCTTTCCGGAAGTCTGCCTGCTGCTGCACAAACTGCTCGGCCACCACCTTGGCGGCGTCCTCTCTGGGTGCCAGGCTGGCGTCTGGGTTGTGCATGAGTTGCAGGCTCAGCAGGTACCGTTGCATGTACTGGTTCAACGAGTCTCGCAAAGCCGCTGGTTCTCCTTTGGCTACTAGATACTGCAATTCCACCTCGGCACAGCTGTCTTTCGGGCAGGGCTTCTCTGGCCGCTCTACCCGCTGCGAAATAAAAGTCAGCGCCTCGGCTTCTTCAGACTCAACAGTGGCAGAAGTCTCGGGATCGGTCCCAGATTCATTGCTTGGCGTTTGACACGAAAAGGCGATACCAGTTAATAGCATCAACAATGCAGAAAAGTACTTCTTCATGTAAGTGGAACGATGGTACTACTGCGTTTTATACGGAGGAAGCTGGAAATAACTAGGGATGATTGGGAGATGTAGTTCAGCCGGTGCTCACATTGATGATTTATCCACTCAACTATCGTCTATAATTCACCCCCACTATTGTCATCCTGAAAGGACCTTATGAGCAAGCTAGATAGACGGTCACTATCCTGCAAAATCTCAAAAGTCTTTCTGCTTCTAAATTTGGGGAATCTCCAGCCTCGCTCTTAATTGATGTTATTGCAGCTTGCCCACAAGGTCCTTTCAGGATGACAGGGTGGGAAGTTGACTTGGCTAAAGGAAGCAGTGCAGTGGGTGAAGTGAAGCTTCTATTTCGTTTTTGCCCTGGTTTCTCAGAAAGAGCCAAAAAACGGATATTTAAGTCTTCGAAATGTGGAGAATTTCACCAATACCCAATCACAGACTTATATATTGTATAACTTCGGTTCACAATACTTAAATCAAAGATTTATTATCCGTTAATATAATCAAATGAGAAGAAGCCTTCTTAATAACATTATTCTGCTATTTGTAATTTCTGTTTTTTCTGCTTGTGGTGAAGAAGATGAACCCGCTCCAATTATTGGATGCCAAATTTCTGAAATAAAGCAAGATAGAGGTGATGGGCGATTTCAAGTGACAACTTTTGAATATGATGAAAAGAGAAACCTGCTCAAACAAACGAATAAAACGGTTGGGCAAGATTTTCTTTATATCAGTTGGGTGCGGACATATAATTATAATAATACAAACCAGATAGTTAGTATTGATGTCTCTTCTCAACAAGGAACTATCCCAGGGAGTATTACTTATGAGTACAATGTTGATGGTACTTTAAATAAGTCTATAACTTACGAAAGGGGCAATTTGATTTTTACAAAAGTGTATGAGTATGATGATTTGAAGCGAGTGATTAAAGAAACTACTAATTACAGTGCTCCAAGTCCTGAACTTAAGCGTGTGTCAGAAGATATATATGAGTACATAGGTCAGACTAAAAACCTAGAACGTGTAATTACAATATACAAAGGACAGCCAGAGAGTCTGACTGTTTATGAAGACTATGATGATAAACATAATCCTTTTGGTAGCCAACAATCAGCACTTAACGTCCTAGGCTATGTAATTAGTCAGAATCATGCAAGAAAGTCAACTTTCGTTATGAATTCAGATGGGGAGGAACGTGTTAGTTATAGCTCATTTAAATATAATAATCAAGGTTTCTTAATCGAAGCAGCACCTCTCAACTCAAGTGAACATAAATCAGTCTTCTCTTATATCGGTTGTGAGTAGTGACGTATTAGATTGAGATAATATTTAAAAGAAATCTCTTTTACCAAAGTTAGCTAACAAAAAAGGAGGCCGTTTCTGGCCTCCTTTTTCTGTTTCTGAGCAAAAGTAGTTCTTAGCTACCGCAAGCTTCGCAAGCGTCTGGGTTGTCCAGAGAGCAGGCCATGTCGCTTTGGTTCTGTTCCACATTGTTATACATAGGGGCCAGGGTTTCGGCGGCTTGTTTCTCAACGGTGAACTTGATGGCGTCTGCGGCGGCTTTGGTGCGCAGGTAGTACATACCGGTTTTGAGGCCGCGCTTCCAGCTATGGAAGTGCATAGACGTCAGCTTCCCGAAGTTCACGTTAGACACGTGCAGGTTCAGGCTTTGGCTTTGGCAGATGTACGCGCCGCGGTCGGCAGACATGTCAATGATGGTGCGCTGGCTGATCTCCCACACTGTCTTGTACAGGTCTTTGATGTTCTGCGGAATGTTAGGGATGTTCTGCACAGAGCCGTTCGCCGAGATGATGGCGCTCTTCATCTGGTCATTCCAGAGGTTCAAGGCAATCAGGTCATTGAGCAAGTGCTTGTTCACAATCATGAACTCGCCACTCAACACACGGCGCACATAAATGTTAGACGTGTATGGCTCAAACCCTTCATTGTTACCCAAAATCTGCGAGGTAGAAGCCGTAGGCATAGGAGCAACCAATAGTGAGTTACGCACACCATGCTCTACTACTTCCTGGCGCAAGGCCTCCCAGTCCCAACGACCGCTTTCTGGCGTTACGCCCCACATGTCAAACTGGAAGATGCCTCTGCTGATAGGCGAACCTTCAAAGGTCTCATACGGTCCTTCTACTTTGGCCAAATCCTTAGAGGCTGTCATAGCCGCAAAGTAGATGGTCTCAAAGATTTCCTTGTTCAGGCGGGCCGCTTCTTCGCTCTCAAACGGCATTCTCAATAACAAGAACGCATCTGCCAAGCCTTGCACACCTAGACCAATTGGACGATGGCGCATGTTAGACTTCTTGGCCTCTGGCACCGGATAGTAGTTCACGTCAATCACCTTGTTCAGGTTCTTGGTGACGGTGTAGGTAACCTCGTATAGTTTGTCGTGGTCAAATTTCTTAACCCCGTTTTCTTCTTTAATGTAGCGCGGCAAGGCAAGCGAGGCCAGGTTACACACGGCAATCTCATCGGCGTCTGTGTACTCAATAATCTCAGTACATAGGTTAGAGCTCTTGATAGTACCTAGGTTCTGCTGGTTAGACTTGCCGTTGGCGTGGTCTTTAAACAGCATATAAGGGGTACCCGTCTCGGTCTGAGATTCTAGAATAGCGAACCACAGTTCCTGCGCTTTGATGGTCTTGCGGGCCTTGCCTTCCTTCTCGTATTTCTCATAGAGACGCTCAAAGTCCTTACCCCAGGTGTCAGAAAGGCCTGGGCATTCGTTCGGGCACATCAAGCTCCAGTCGCCGTTGGCTTCTACGCGCTTCATGAACAAATCTGGCGTCCAAAGGGCCAGGAACAAGTCACGGGTACGCATCTCTTCTTTACCGTGGTTCTTGCGCAGATCCAAGAAATCAAAGATATCAGCGTGCCACGGCTCCAGGTAGATGGCAAACGCACCTTTACGCTTTCCGCCGCCCTGGTCCACGTAGCGGGCCGTGTCATTGAACACCTTCAGCATTGGTACCAAACCATTGGACGTCCCGTTGGTGCCTTTGATGTATGAACCCGTGGCTCTGATGTTATGCGCCGCCAAACCAATACCACCCGCGCTCTGTGAGATTAAGGCACAGTTCTTAAGTGTGTCATAGATACCCGGAATGCTGTCCTCTTTCATGGTCAACAAGAAGCAAGAAGACAACTGCGGCTTAGGCGTACCAGCGTTGAAAAGGGTTGGCGTCGCGTGCGTGAACCACTTCTCAGACATTAAGTTGTAGGTGATGATGGCCGACTCAATATCTTCTTTGTGGATACCCACCGCCACCCGCATAAGCATGTGCTGTGGGCGCTCAATCACTTTGCCATGCGCGCGCAACAAGTAAGAACGCTCCAGGGTCTTGTACCCGAAGTAGTCATAGTTGTAGTCACGGTCATAGATGATGCTAGAGTCTAGCATGGCCGCGTTTTTCTTGATGATGTCAAACACGTCCTTGGCAATGAGAGAAGCATTCTCACCCGTCTTAGGATCTACATAAGTGTAGAGCTGTTTCATGGTGTTGAAGAACGACTTCTGGGTTACCTTGTGCAGGCTGGAGATGGCAATGCGCGCCGCCAGAATAGCATAGTCTGGGTGCTTGGTGGTCATAGACGCCGAGGTCTCTGCCGCCAGGTTGTCCAACTCCACCGTGGTCACGCCGTCATAAATCCCGTCAATTACCTTTTTGGCAACTTCAATAGGGCTCACAAACGACATGTTCAGGCCGTAGCACAGTTTCTCTATGCGGGCCGTGATCTTATCAAACTTGACCGACTCCCTGCGGCCGTCTCTCTTTACAACTAACATACGCTACACTATATAGGTGAAAGGATGATTGGGGTCATCCCAGATATCTATTGCCTTTCGTTCTTTAAGCGAAAGGCGGCATTTTAATATGGAATCTTCTTTGGATTTAGCCCAGCCATCTGCCAAGCGTTTTTGCCCTACTTTCTGGAAAACAGCCCAAAAACGACTTTGGTTTTGAAAATCGCTTTGGTAAGTCTGTGCTCGGTTGTCCCCCTTTGAAGGGGGTAGGGGGATGATTCACTCTTGCTAAGCTCACATTCCCGAGAATATTTCTTCATTCTAAAAACAAACATTATCGTTTCCAGGCTCGCTTTGTCATCCCCCTGCCCCCTTCAAAGGGGGACGAAGAAGAAAATATTGCTTGGAAATAAATGCTTTGTCTTAAACAGCAACCCAACCAGTCATTGGGCGTTTTTGAACTGTTTCCGCCAAATCAGCCCAAAAACGAAAGCCGGACTGATGAATGGCGAGGTAAGAGGTTGGACTAGAAGTCTTCGTCCAGGGAGAATACGTTAGAGTCACGGTCGCTCATCACGCCAGATTTCTGGTATTCGGCCACGCGTTTCTCAAAGAAGTTGGTTTTGCCTTGCAGGGAGATAAGCTCCATGAAGTCAAATGGATTAGCGGAATTGTAAATCTTGCTACAGCCCAAAGAAACCAGCAGGCGGTCAGCCACAAACTCAATGTATTGGCTCATCAGTTTTGCGTTCATTCCAATCAGGTCTACCGGCAACGCATCTGTCACAAACTCCTGTTCAATGGCCACCGCGTCTCTAATGATGCTATGTACGCGCTCTTCTGGTAGCTTGTTTACTAACATTGAGTATAGCAGGCAGGCAAAATCGCAGTGCAATCCTTCGTCTCTGGAAATCAATTCATTAGAGAAGGTAAGGCCCGGCATCAAGCCGCGCTTCTTCATCCAGAAGATAGAGCAGAAAGAACCAGAGAAGAAAATACCCTCTACCGCCGCAAAGGCAATCAAACGCTCCGTGAAGTTCTCAGAGTTGATCCACTTAAGGGCCCACTCGCCTTTTTTCTTCACGCATGGCACGGTCTCCAGGGCGTTGAACAAACGGTCTTTCTCTTGCGGGTCCTTTATATAAGTGTCTATTAAAAGAGAGTAGGTCTCAGAGTGGATGTTCTCCATCATGATCTGGAACCCGTAGAAGCAACGCGCCTCCGGCATCTGCACCTCTTGCATGAAGTTGATGGCCAGGTTCTCGTTTACTATCCCGTCAGAAGCCGCGAAGAACGCCAACACGTGCGAGATGAAGTGACGCTCGCCGTCGTTGAGTTTCTCCCAGTCCTTGTTGTCCTGGGTCAGGTCAATTTCCTCTGCGGTCCAAAAGCTGGCTTCGGCCTGTTTGTACATCTGCCACACGGCGTCATTCTGGATGGGGAACAGGACAAAGCGGTTAGGGTTCTCTTGTAAAATAGGCTCCATAAGCGGTTACTAAAGTGGTGAATCTGTTGGTTGTGTGGAGGGTGCTGAGGATGCGTTTTCCTGCAGACACCGTGGACTGTAAACCTCTAAAAGAAGGTTGGTCTGCTCCGGCTTGAGATTTCAAATATAGGGACATTTACGTTGACCGCCCCGTCCCGGAGGTCTAAATTATCCATTTCTTATACAGCAGTTATCAACATTACAACTGCTTATAAATCAATAATTTATGAATTTTATCAAAATTAGAAAGCCCTAATATATGGAAAACTTAATAGAATGGAAGTGGTATCTTTTAGTAAAGTGAGGCAGAGTTGCATCTTCCAAAAATGGGTAAACGAAGGCCTGTGTAGCTACGGGAAAAAAGAAAGAAAAAATAGCACTGTGCGCTTGACATTCTCTTTCTTTTCGCTTACGTTTAGTCAGCCTTGTCATGCTGCGCTTTTCACTGCCATCTGTGACATTTAGGCTCCCTTCTTACCCGGCTGTTCAGTGCGGGCAGATTTTCTTTTGACTTGTCCACGCGTAAGTACCTGAGCATCAATACTAATTTAGTTTATCCACAGGAGTTACCCACAGGGGTGGGAAAACTTGCAAGGTGCTTAGAACCAAGAAACTAACCTGATTTGCTTCAATTAAAAATAAAGGCCCAGTAGTTGCATATATTAGAAGACGGGCTTACCTTTGCGGTTCAATTTTTTAAAATAAACGTAAGCTGATGTACGCAATTGTTGAAATCGCTGGGGTCCAGACGAAAGTAGAGAGCGGTAAGTTCTTCTACACTAACAAGCTTTCCGGCAATGAGGGTGACGCCGTAGAGTTCGCCAATGTTCTTTTGACTGATAATGACGGTACTTTAACCTTAGGCGCTCCGTTCTTGGACGGCGTGAAAGTGACTGGAACCATCCAGGGCCACTCTAAGGCTGACAAAGTGATCATCTTCAAGAAGAAAAGAAGAAAAGGCTACAAAAAGAAAAACGGTCACCGCCAACAGTTCACCAAAGTGTTGATCAACGCGATTGGTTAATTTTTGAGGTAAGGAAAATTATTGTAGAACCTATTCCCGGTGTATTTGCCGGGGTTAACATAGACTAGAAATGGCTCACAAAAAAGGTGTCGGTAGTTCTAACAACGGCCGCGAATCTCATTCCAAACGCCTAGGCGTTAAAATCTTCGGTGGCCAAGCCATCATTGCAGGCAACATTATCGTGCGTCAGCGCGGTACTGCCCATCACCCAGGCGCTAACGTAGGTATTGGCAAAGACCATACCTTGTTCGCTTTGACAGATGGCGTGGTTGCTTTCAGAAAAGGTGCTAAGAACCGTTCTTACGTATCTGTTCTTCCAAGAGAAGTAGAAGCTGCTAAAGTATCTACTACTCCTTCAGAAGAAGTAACTGCCTAAGCATACCCTCGCCGCAAGGCTAGTATAGATTTCAAGAAAGCCAATCCCCAGGGATTGGCTTTCTTTGTCTAAAGTATTTCGTTTTTGGCTTGTTTTCTGGGAATCAGGGCAAAAAAGGCTGTTGGCACAGACGCTCTCAGGTCTTCCCAGACGCTACGAGGTCTTTTTAGAGTCACCGCAGATGGTTTGGCTGCCAAAGCAATGCGCAGGAGACAAGGCGGTGCCGTTGTCTCTACATGAACCTCAGAAACTCATGTGCGTTAGCGAGGGAAGGCATTCCAACGTCTCCCATAGCAACCCGCCTGCCCTTGACTGAGGGAAAAGAGACTGGTCAATTTAAGTCTCTTTTCACGAGGGAGAAAGTAGTAGTCTGTCACTTGGCAGTGGCGTAAGGCAGCTATGAAACGAATCACTTCTCATGGTGCACCTCTCAGAGCCCCTGCCTTGTCTGAGCGGTCAGCGAGTTCGGGGGCTCTTGATTCTTTTGGTTAGGTTGAGCATCAAGGAGAAAAGTGACAGACGCCCGAACGGAGAGGAAGGAGTTGAAAGCTGGGAAGTAAGAGTTGGGAGGCAAAGGCCTAAATGAATAATCAGATAAAGTACGTCATCCCCCTACCCCCTTCAAAGGGGGACAGAAGAAGCTCCTTAAATCATTAATGCAAGCTTGGAAGCGCACCTTCACTACTAGCCGCTTGGGTTAATGCATACAAGACCGGCTTGCTAGGGCTAGCATCCAACACCAAACTGGTCACCTGCAAATTCAACAGGTACAAACCATCCGCCACCGCGTCCGGCACAAAAATCAACTCCGTAATAGTAGATGCCAACCGCGTAGCACTTGGATATTGCCAGAAGGCATGATGCGCCAACAACTCCCCGCCATCTTCTTCTCTATCTACAGACGGTAAATCCAACAGCAAATGCTCTACGCCATTGTCTGCCAGAAAGTGAGCCAAGGCTGGTTCTATATAAGTAGGATTGGTGCCCGAGTACTGCGCAGTTCGTTTCGCGTCTGTATTGGGGAAAGTGCGTAAGATGAGTGCCTCTGGTAAGTTCTCCAAAGACAGTTGTGCAATCACATCAGAAGCCACTACTACTGAATCGCCGTTCTCCTGTTGTTGCGGCATGGCAGAAACCACCTGCGCTACAAACAGAAACCGTGATAGGCATTTGTCTAAGGTAGCGGCGGGATCTGGGGAGATGTGGCCATAGCACTCGGTGTGGGTGCCGTTGCCGTGCGGTGTGAGGTGCACGCGCTGATAGTTGGTGGACCCTCCTA
Organism: Rufibacter sp. DG15C; assembly: GCF_001577755.1. Lineage (NCBI taxonomy): Bacteria > Pseudomonadati > Bacteroidota > Cytophagia > Cytophagales > Hymenobacteraceae > Rufibacter > Rufibacter sp. DG15C. The sequence continues at coordinate 1,350,472 of NZ_CP010776.1, read as the reverse complement.
GCGCTACACTGCCTACAAAACTGCCGACTACGATGGTGTCTACTTGCACCGGCTCGGCCCAAAAGCAATTCACATTCTCTGGCCCAGCCTGCAACGGCAAAGAAATATCCAGGGGCTGCAAGGGGTTGAACTGGTAGGCTTGGCCTTGATACGATATGGTGGCGGTAGAAGAAAGCATGGCAGGCGTTTTTGGGCTATTTCCGCTAAAATAAGCCAAAAACGACAAATCTGCATCACAACTGGAAAGTAGCCAACGTCTGCGTGTTGCTGGCCCGCTGGTACCAATCATTGTACACCAGTTCTACTTGTTCAATTGTAAAACTGCCAAAATCGGTCGCCCTAAATTGCTCTAACAGACTCAGGAAAGCTGCTGGGTTTTTTAACGGTGCCTGAAACCTAAGCACCGTGCTATGGGCGGTGTGAATTTCGTAGCGTTGGTCAATGGTGTGAGGCAGGTCAGAATTCTTAAAGGCCGTGCGCACTTGCTCCCGCAGCTGTTGCAAACCCTCGCCATCCGGAAAGCCTTGCACCATGATACACGAGGGAGAAGCCGTTATGCCTTTGTAATAAATGATAAAAGGCTGGATACCATGTAATGCTTCTTGTAACAACCGGCAATAGTCACCTGCCTGAATAGACCTTGAATCAAAGTCAGGTAAGCAAGAGATGATGGAAAGAAGGGTCAAGTGTAGGTCCTGGGCGGGGTAGTAATACTGCGAAGGCTCAACAACTTTCAAACGTTGCAACATCTCTTGGATACGCGTCTGCACTTCAGGGTTTGGTCGGGCGAGTAGCGTGATGCCTCTTCTGGTGTCTGGAGTTTTGCTGGCTAAGAATGGGTCTAGTTCAAAACTTCCTTGGGAGAACTGATGATGCGCCTGTCGCCAGAGCGTGTCATACTGGTCAGAAAGAGATTGGGGTTTGGTCATCTGGGAAAGACAGCGAAGAAAAGAAAGACGTTTTTGGCCTGTTTTCGCTAAAGTAGCCCAAAAATGGAAAATCAGAAGCAAGGCGTCTCAAGTCCCTGCTTCTGATTTCTATTTACTGCGCTAGCGGCTTAGAGTTGTTTCACCTCCACCGGAGTAGTGGCCCGGGAGTTGCGCACCAGGCAGATGTATTGGAAGACATCGGCAAGGCCCGTGTTCTCCTGCTTGAACGCGATGCTCTGGTTGGGCATCAAGACTTTAAAGCTAGCCAGACGGGCTGAATTTTTGTAAGGTGTGCCGGGCGCATCGGTCTTGAACAGCGTTATGGAATTTTCCTTGGTCACAGCGCGCAGGTCCTTGATGCCGTTCACAAACACCAGCGGCCCGTCATTGTTGGTCATGGTGGAGTTCACGAAGCGCTGTCCCTTAGACACAAAAGACGGCATAGAGGCGGTGGGCATCATGCTTTCGCTGTCCAGGGTATACACACCAATGGACACGGCCTTGTTCTTGAACGGCGAGTTGGCGTGCTGCAACAGATAGGCGAACGGCGTGCCACGCTCCACTTCTACCGGAATGGCGTGGAACATGCCCCACATGCCGTAAAATTTCTCCTTTTGCAGGCCTTTGCTCTGGACTAGCGTGTTCAGGTTCAGGTACATCACGCTGTCGCGCTTGGTTCTGTCTGTGTAATAAACGGCATTCTGCAAAGTATGGCGCAATTCAAAAGTGAGGTTGGTGCTGTCTTTGGTGATGAGTCCTTTGGCCATTCTAGCAAGAGCGTCAGTGTCTAGGCTGTCGGTCATGGTAAGCATGCGCAGGCTGTCTTGTAGAGGGCTTTGGTTAGCCGGAAGCGTAACCACTAATTGCTTTAAATGGCGGTGCAGGGTTTCTGGGTCCTGAACGCGGTCTACGCCCACAATGGAGATGCGCTGGGCCTCAGGTAAAGTCTGGTTGTAGGCGCGTATCTTCTTAATCTTGTTCATGAAATCCTGATTACCCCATTGCGCGTTTAGGCGGGCCCAGAACTGAAACACCACGTCCAGGTTCTTCTCATCGCCGGTCAATAAGTACTGGTTCAGGAAATGGGCTTGGCTGTAGTCTACTTCAGCTAGGTAGTGGCGCATGTTCACTTTTTGGTTAAGGTGTTTTACCAGCGCGAAGTCCAGTTCCTGCGGCTTGGCGGTGCCGTGCGCTTCGCCTAAAAAGAAGACTTGGTTTTTGTAGAATGCGCTGTCAAAAATGGAAAAGGCGGGGTCTTTCGCTGGCGTGATTTCTTCCTTGTATTTGGCTAGGTACGCTTGGTGTAGCGTGCTCTCTCCGCCTACGGCTACCAGTCTATAGGTAAAGTAACCAACGGCGGCCAAGGCTACCAGAACAATAGGCGTAAGGAGGACAAACAGGGCGATTCTTTTCAGTACTTTTTTCATGACGAGGTTTGGTTAATCGTTTCGTCAAAAGTACGGGGCGATAAAATGCGCCGCTGGGCAATGGGGCGAAAGGTGCCGTTTTTGGGGCCACAGGCACGTTTTGGGACGAATGGCAAGGTCCCCTGGGGCGATTAGCTGGCCACGAAGAACAATTTCACTACACTACTAGACGCCCTGGCCACCGGCACCGTCTGCTCGGTCTGCGTAAAGTGCAGCTTATACCCCTGCGCGTTCCCCGATACGTTCTGCACCCGGTCCAGATTCACCAGATAGGACCTATGACAGCGCACCACTTCGGGGTGGGTGATTTGGTTCTCTAGCCGGCTGAGGCTACTGCGCAACAAGTGTTTTTGCAGGATGTTGTTCTGGTGGTAAAAGACCGTGCAATAATTGTCACTCGCTTCAATGTACAGAAGGTTGGTGGCTTCTAAGGTGAGCGTGTCTTTTTCGTTCTCCGCAACGAACGTGATATGCGTATTGGCTGGTTCAGGTTCTATAAGTGTTGGGCTAGAGGGATCAGGGCTGTCCAACACCAACGGCGCGGCAACCGGCTCTTCTTTTCTCACCAGCTCAATGGGACGGTATTTCTGCAGGAGGTACACATACATGATGAGCACAATGAGGATGGCCGGCACCAAACCCATCATGAAGGCCACCAGAATCATGTAGCTGATTTGCGCTATAGAGAACGGCATAATGCCCATGGCTGCGCCATACACCGTGCTCAGGAAACCGCCTGTCACAAAATGCACCAGGTTCCAGAGAATCTCCTTGCCCACGTTCCAACGGCTCTCATGAAAGAAACCGGGAGCCATTCTTCTGAAGCCATAGAAGTTGAGAAACACCGAGAAAGCCGCCACCAGCCCGTACCCCGACAAGACCAGATTCTTGGTAGGCGAGTGCCAGTTATAGGACCCGAACGGCTGAAACACCACCAGGCAGAACGCAATCATGGCCCCAAACAGCAGGGAAAGCCCCAGCGTCTTGGACAGGTTCAGTTCACTTACCGGAAAAGGCTGTTTGAAAAACGAAAGCATGGGGCACACCACTAAAGTCTAAGGCAATCTTGCGCAAAGGAAAGATACACAGATTTTGCCCAGCCGGGCAACACACGTTGTCACGAAGCCCAGATTTAGTGGGACAATAGTTTGAGAGCCTCACTGCCAGTGGAAGCCATTTTTGGCCTTATTCCCAGAAAACAGGCCAAAAACAGAATTACTACTGCTTAATGCTGATGTTGTATTTGGCCAGTAGGCCCAAGGCGCCCTGCGTAGAGAATTTGGCTTTCTTGATGCGGTTCACTTCGGGGTCTAAGGTATAATTGTAAGCTGTGTAGAAGTCTGCCTTCTCCAGATTGGTGTTCTGGAAAACCGTTCTGAGCAGGTCGCAGTCAGCAAACTTGGCTTCGGTGAGGTCCGTGTCCGTGAAGTTGGCTTCTTTGATGCTGCAGCCGGTGAACTTGGTCTTCTTGAAATTCTTCCGGCCAAAGAACGCGTAGTCCAGGGAGCAATTGGTGAATTCCACACTCAGCAGAAAGTCATGGCACCCGCTAAAGTCCACGCCCATGATTTTGCAGTGCGTGAATGCGACGTCCTGTAGTTTGGCGCTGTTCAGTTTGATGTTGCTCAGGTTGCAGTGCTCAAACTGGCACTCCAAGAAGCTGTTGTTAGAAAGGTCTGTGTTGGAGAAATCGCAGTTCTTGAAGGTGCACCCGTCAAACTCCCTGCCCGAAATGGCCTGGTTGGTATAGTCAATGCCTTCAAACGTCTTGTTCTGGTGCAGAATGTCTTTCATAGTGTAAACTTCTGCAGAAGTTAGGAGAACATGAAGTTGTTTTTGGCCAATTTATTTGTTGATGGGTGGGCGCTTCTCCCAAATAAAAGCAAGTGCTCGTGCCCGGCCCAAATCGCTTAAGATATATGAGCCAGACACGAGCACTCACCAAAAAGAATGGCACGCTAATGCTCCGGAGAATCCTGTACACTAGCTTACCTCTGACGGACGCGCACTTTGGGAAAGGAGTCAGAGGCAGGAGCTATCAAAGGCGCGAACATGGCATGGCCAGCCAGATTATCCAGACGCGGGAAGGGAGAGATAGTACTGGTATCTGGGTTTGCTGAAGGAATAGCCGTGCTTTCTACCGTTGAACTAACATGCACGGCGGGTTGGAGGGTAGAGATGAAATACAAACCACCCAAGAGAAGAAGGGCCAGACAGGCCAAGCCGGCTAACAAAACAGAACTGGCTTTTCTTGGGCTACGGGGAGCGGAAGCAAGCGAATGAGCGTTGGTTGCAGTTTCCATAAGTAGAAAAGGTTAGTTTCTCTTAGGATGCAACGGCCACCCCTTTTCCACACGCAGCCGGCTACATCAAGAAATAACCGTCGGGTTGGGCCGGTTCTGGTACGTTGGGCTCGCCTAGCATCTGTTTAATGTTAATCTCAATGGTACGGGCAATAGCGGTGACCGGCGTGTCTGTGGGTTTGTCCATGAACGGGTCCTGGATGTGGCGGGCGGTCTTCTCTACCAAGAAGAACGTAGAGGCCACCGCCGTGAGCACCGGTATTTCATACACGCCAATGGCCTCTACCAGCGTGAACGACAGAATAACCAAGAAGAGGTAGATGAAGAAATGGATGAACATGCTGTAGGTGGCCGGAAACACCGTGGTGTTAATGCGCTCTGCCCTGCCCATGGAGTCCACCAGCCGGGTAACGGTGCCCGAAACCTGCGTTTGCTGCATTTGGTTGAGCGCTTGTTCCTGGTACAGCCGGTTTACGTCTTGCATGTGCAACTCCAGCAAGGCCAGCGGTTTGTTCATCTTGTCTTGTAGGTGCGCCAGTTCTTGGGCCGGAATGAATTCTTCTAAATGCTCCAACGGATTTTGCTTGCGCAGACTCTGTCCCAGGCTGTAGCACCAGGCAATCTGCCGAAGTCCCATACCCCGCACCACAGCCTGAATGTGTGGTTTCTGGGCGTCTGCCGAGGAGATGAACGCTTTCAGTTCCAGCATGAGCGCGCGGGAATCGTTCACGATGGCGCCCCAGATGATGCGTGCCTCCCACCACCGTTCATAGGACTGGTTCAGGTTGAATGCCAATAGCAAGGAGATGCCCGTACCCAGCACAGACGCCAACCCAGAGGGCACCGGTGGCAGGGCATCAGTTAGGACCAACTTTAGAATATGAAACGAGATGGAGAACAGCAGCACGCGCAACACATCTACCCGTATTTTCCGGAAGATGTACCTGAAGGGAATATTATGGGACAGCAGCATAGTTCTATGAACATTAGAAAACGACTTAGTGGCGTAACCACCAAATAGCCGTCTTGTTCATACGCACGTGTCTTTCTCTGGATATGGTAATGCCGTTTTTGACCTGATTTCTCTAAAACAGGCCAAAAACGGCATTCATTATTTCTTACTTAACACCCTTCCACCATTGCTCCTGCGGCAAGGTACCCGTAGGTTCCCAGCGTTGGCCAATAATAGGCGTAGCCATCTGGATGTTGAGTTGTCTGGCGGCTTTGCTCAGGCGCTTAATAGGCTCTTGCCAGGTGTGCAGGGCCAGGGAGAAAGCACCCCAATGCGTAGGCATCAAGACTTTGCCTTTCAAGTCTACGTGGGCTTGGGCGGTTTCTTCGGGCATCATGTGAATGTATTTCCAGGCCTTGTTGTACTGGCCGCACTCCAGCATGGTCACATCAAACGGGCCGTACTTCTCGCCAATCTCTTTAAAGTGCTTGTCATAGCCAGAGTCTCCCCCAAAGTACACTGAGTTGCTGGCCGACTTCAACACCCAGGAGCACCAGAGCGTTTTGTCGCGGTCATTTAAGCCTCGGCCAGAGAAATGGCGGGCTGGGGTGGCGGCCAAGGTGAGGCCCTCATAGGTGGCGGTTTCCCACCAGTCCAGTTCCGTGATTTTCTCCGGCGCTACGCCCCATTTTACCAGGTGCGCGGCCACGCCCAGCGGCACGAAGAAGTGTTTGGCTTTCCCCTTCAGTTTCTCAATGGTGCCGTGGTCCAAGTGGTCATAATGGTCATGCGACAGCAACACGATGTCTAAGGCCGGCAGGTCTTCAATCTTGATGGGTAAGTCTTTATTAAACCGCTTAGAACCGATGAACGAGACCGGCGAGGCGCGCTGTCCCAGCATAGGGTCCGCGAAGATGCGCTTGCCCCCAATTTCTATCATCACCGCCGAATGTCCGAACCACGTAATCACGGGCGTCTGGCTGGGCGTTGCCTGAAAGTCACCTGGCTTCAAGTTGACCATGGGCAAAGGGCCTTCGGGCGAGGAACCGTCTACGCCGGTAAAGAACTTATAGAAGATTTTGACCTTGTCCAGTAACGGCGACTCGTCCATCATGGGCGTGTGCGATGCGTTCTGAAACTTGCCGTTTTTAAAGTTGGGGGACTTCTGGATTCTGTCCAGGCTCTGGCCCTGGGCCGTGGCCCCAAACGTAGGCGCAAACGACACGAACAGGCCGCCGCCCAAGGCAATGGCCCCAATAATGGAAAGCAAAATGAGCATAAATTTCTTCATGGGATAGAGTCTCAAAGGTATAACCCCTGAGCGCATAAAATGATTAGTGGTATATTGTTAGATACCAAGGTGAAAGTGGATGTTCGTTTTTGGCCTGTTTTCTGAGAAGTAGGCCAAAAACGAATGACGGCTACTCGGTTTATTCAGTCTCTTCCGGTAGCAGGAACAAGTCCAGTGCAATTTCATCAGCCAGGAGTTTGCCGGCCTCGGTGAGAAGGAGGGTTTGGCTTTCTATGCGTAACAGGCCCTGGGATTGAATTTTAGCTAAGTAGGCTGCGTGTAAGGTTAGCAAGTCCATGCCCCATTTCTGTTGCACGTAAGCGGTGTCACAGCCCCAACTGGTGCGCAGGGTGGTCATGACATACTCGTTCACGCGGTCCTCTATAGACAGCTCCTCAACGGTGCAAGGCAGTTGACCTAGTTTCAAGGCTTCTACATACTGCGGGTTGTGCGCTTTGTTGAACTGCCGGCTCACGCCGTTGAAGGAGTGCGCGCTAGGGCCTATGCCCAAATACGGGACCTGCCGCCAGTAACTGCTGTTGTGTTTGCTCTCAAAGCCGGGCTGGCAGAAGTTAGAGATTTCATAGTGCAGGAAACCGTGGTCTTTGGCCTCGGTCATGAGCAGCTCAAACTGCTGGGCCACGCGTTCTTCCTCGGCGGGCGTGAATTTTCCTTTCTTCAGCCGGTGGCCTAGCACGGTGTTCGGTTCAATGGTCAAGGCGTAACAAGATAAATGTTGCACGTTCAAGGCGAAAGCTTTGGCCAGGTCCTGTTCCCACAGCGCTTCGTCCTCGGCGGGGATGCCGTAGATTAAATCTAGGGATATGTTGTCAAAGCCGAGGCTCTTCGCCAGCGTGATGCATTCCACGGCTTCTTGCGCAGAGTGCGGTCGGTTCATGAGCTGCAGGTGCGGGTCATGGAACGACTGCACCCCAATGCTCAGCCGGTTGATGGGCGTTTGCCGTAAGGCCAGTAGTTTCTCGGGTGTCAGGTCGTCTGGGTTGGCCTCTAGGGTAATCTCGGCGTCTGGCGTGACGGTGTGCAACTGGTAAATGGCGTCCAGCAGTCCCTGAATCTCGGGCACCGACAAGATGGACGGCGTACCGCCTCCGAAGTAGATGGTCTGGATAGTTTCGCCGCGCAGGTAGTCTTTCTGCAGAAGCAGTTCCTGATGCATGGCCTGCAAGACCGCTTCTTTCAAGCCCAGCGAGGTGCTAAAATGGAAGTCGCAGTAATGGCAGGCTTGTTTACAAAAAGGGATGTGAAGATAAATTCCGGCCAAAGTGCGTTATAGGTAAAAGATGAAGGATAAAGTACTGCATTTGCACGGTTGCCCCGGCAAGCAGTACCTTGGTAAACAATGAAATGGATGGCAAGTTCCCACAGGGTAAGCAACCTACGCAGGCAAAGTTATAGAATTATAGCGGTGCTGGCTCTGTGTTGGGGATTCTCTGGTACTTTGCTGGCCCAAAACCGCCTGAAACTAAAGGTGGTGGCCCCTTCGCCCGAAGCCGCCAACGTCTGGGAACGCCGACAGCCCAAACTGCAGGAACAGGATTCCCTGGCCCTCAGGCAGGAACTCAAGGCATGGCTCACCCAAGTGCAGGAAGAAGGCTACCTTACCGCCTCCATAGATTCTTTCCACCTGAAGAAAGACTCTTTAACGGTGCACGTTTTTACGGGCGGGCAATACCAATGGGCGTCCTTGAAGAATGGCAACGTGGGCGAAGGCCTGCTGGAGAAAGTGGGCTTTAGAGAAAAGCTCTACCGCGGCACGCCCTTACGGCCCGAGGAATTCGCCCGTCTTCAGAACGCGCTTATCCGTGAAGCGGAGAACATTGGGCATCCGTTTGCGCAGGTCAGGTTGGATTCTTTGGAGGTGGAGGATGATAAGATTCAGGCTACGTTGCGCGTGGTGCGAGGACCTTTGATGCTCATAGACTCGGTGCAGATTGTGGGCAATGCCAGAATTCAGCAGAACGCCTTGTATAGATTCACCCAGCTGGCTCCCGGCCAGCCGTTTTCGCAACAACGCATAGATGAGGCGCTGCGGGCCTTGCGGCAATTGCCCTTTGTGCGGGTGGTGGGTCCGCCGCAGGTATTGTTTGCCAAGAACCAGGCGCGCGTGTATTTCTTTCTGGAAGAGAAAAAGGCCAACCAGTTTGACGGTATCATCGGCTTCCTGCCCGACCCCAACGCCCAAAGCGCCAAACTCCTCATTACTGGTGAAGTGAACCTACAGGTGCGCAACCTACGCGGCAGCGGTAAGCAGATTGGCCTCCACTGGCGCAAAGTAGACCGGAACTCCCAACTGCTGGACGCCGAATATCGACATCCCAATCTCTTTAACTCACCGTTGGAGGTGGCCGCGCAGTTTCACTTATACAAACAGGATACTTCTTTTCTAAACCTTCGGCCGCGGGTAGAGGTGACCTATCCTTTGTCCGTCACCAACCGGGTGACGTTCTTCACCGAGATTCTGAGCACCCAGATGCTGTCCGCTGAGGTCATCAAGCGCCAGCGCAACGACTCTTCAGCGATTGACGCCAACTTCACCTCCTATGGCCTTTCTTATAGCTGGAACAGCCTGGATGATTTATTCTTTCCGCGTCGGGGCATGCAAGCCTTTTTGCAGGGCGCGGTGGGCACCAAGCGCATCCAGCGCAACGCGCGCGTAGAAGCCAGTTACTATGACACCCTGCAGTTGCGCACCTCGCAGTTCAGCGTGGCTACTAGGTTGGAGCGCTACTGGCCCGTCTCTAAAAACGCGGTCCTACTCACGCGCCTAAAAGGCGAAGCGCTCTTGAATGAACGGCTATATTTGAATGAGCTTTACAGGTTGGGCGGCCTTTCCTCGCTGCGCGGGTTTGATGATTATGCCTTCTATGCTTCTTCCTACGCCATTAGTACTTTAGAGTATAGGCTCTACACCGGGCTGGATTCTTACATGTTCCTGCTCTATGACCAAGGCTACCTGCGGCGGGATTTGCCCCAAGACACCCTGGCACAATGGGCGAGCGGCGTAGGCGGCGGAATTAGTTTCTCTACTGGCGCCGGAATTTTTCAGCTGGTATATTCGGTGGGACGCACTGCCAGTGAGCCATTTACACTGCAGCGCTCTAAAATTCACTTCGGGATTACGGGCCGTTTTTAGCCTGTTTTCACAAAAACTTGCCAAAAACGTTTGGAGGATATGGCAAAACCTCCTACATTTGTATTACAAACAGTGCGGGATGGAGCAGTTGGTAGCTCGTTGGGCTCATAACCCAAAGGTCACAGGTTCGAGTCCTGTTCCCGCTACCCAATAGGACAAATCAGTTTTATTACTGGTTTGTCCTTTTTCTTTTATCCCCATTTTGGCTGACAATGAGGCGATTAGGAAGAAAATCGCATTCACCCGATAGGTTCGATAACCGTCCATTTTCTTGTCATAGAGCACTCCTTCCGGAAACACTAGCTTCTGCAGCTTTTGGCGTTGGTGGTAACTACCAGAAACCCACATAGAGCCTATCTCAGAGCACATTTTCACCGCAAACCTGAGGTATTTTTGCAGGTTCGATAATTTTATTTGCTCTGCCGGGAGCCTTCCCTCCAATTGCTTCTTCTCCAGTCTCAACTTTTGGGTGAACTTCTCATACTGGTCCTTGGTAATCTCCTCCAAAAGAACGAAGCGCTCCTCCAGTTTCTCCAACTGTTGGTCGATGGTTTTGAGGTGCGCTTTGGTGTGCTTCAGCTCGTCCTCCTTTTGCTGGTTCATCTCTTGGAAGACGTCCAGTATCCGCTGGGTCATGGGCTCATGCAGGTCGCTTTCCAGCTGGAAGCCGTTAAGCACTTCTTCGTATCTGGCGTGCATCTGCCGGGCACCTCTGTTTACCTTACACCCGATCTTGTTGCACTTGTAGTAGAAGATGCCTTTTTTCTTTACCTCATAGCCGGTCATGTGGGTGCCGCAGGACGCGCAACGGATAAAGTTTCTCAACGGCAGGCGGTTGTCATATTTCTTAGTGGTATAGCCGCTGTTGTTCTCTGCTTGGATCTGATTGATCTGAAAAAAGACTTTCTGGCTGATCAGCTTCTCATGCTTTCCCTCCACCACTTCGCCTTCCAATAGATTATGAGAGAGGATGCCGCAGTAGAAGGGGTTCCGGAAGATCTCTGTTAGCCGTTGCTTTGAGAGGGTGAACCCCATGGACTCCAGCTTCTCAATGATTTCTACATTAGAAAGACGCTGCTCCGCCTTCCATTGGAATGCTTTGCGAAGTAGCTTGCCTTTCTCATTCACTACAATTTGCTGCTGGCCTTTATTGGTTAACTGATCGTATCCAATAGGAACTCTAGTGGGCCATTCTCCTCGTTTCAGCTTCTCCAGCATGCCGGCCATGCACTTCTCACGGCGCTGGGTGTTATCGAACTCGCTGAAGAGGAACTGGATGTTCTGCTGGAACTTGCCAGAGGCGGTGGCCGTGTTGGTCTCCTGCATCACCGAGCGGATGGAGATGTTGTTCTGCTGGAGCTCCTTGGCGATGTGGATGGCGTTGGCGCCAGACCTAGAGAAGCGGTCAGGGCTGTAGATGATGATACTCGCGATCTGCTCCTTGGATTTTTTCACAAAGGCAAGCATGCGGTTAAACTCCTTCCGCTCGTCGGTCTTGGCGCTCTCGTAGGTGCCCCCGAAGTACTCTACCACCTCCAGCCCGTTCTTGAGGGCGAAGGCGTCGCAGTACTTCCGCTGGGTGGCAAGGCTCTGGTTGTTGTCGGCCTGCTCCTTGGTGGATACGCGGGTGTAGACCACCACCTTGTTGCTGTGCCTGCGGCTCTGGCTCTTCCCAGCTTTGGCAAAGGCCTTAAATGAATCTAGATTAGCCATGTCGTTTTAATCTGAATTTGATATACCTAAGGTGTTCTTTTTTATGTTTTGTCATCGACCTGGTTCTCTGTGTACAGCTCATAGCAGAGCTGGGCGAGGAGCGACAGGCTTTCAAATATTTCCTCTGCCTCCTTGTAGCTTAGCTTTTGCAGGCCAGGGTATGTTTTGAGGGTATGTGGGGTAAGGGGTCTTTGTTTTAAATTAGGGTTAGTAGTTGATGCCTTCACGGAAAATCAGAGGTTTCCGCACGCGTCTGAGGTATTCAGTAAGGATGCCTATTCTTTATATGGGCCTGAGGTATTCAGTGCCGGTTTATTTTTCTTGCTGATTTGGAGCGATTAATGCTTAGGTCTTAGTACCTTTTCCTGCGGGTGTAAGTGTAGGAAGCCTTGCGCTGGCTGGGCAGGCCGGTGAGGCTGACGGTGTCCGCCGTCCCTGCCGTCTGTCCTACCAGGCGGTGTAGCTCCTGGGGCGAGGCCACGCCCGATTCTACGGTGAGCAAGTCCCAGCGGTGGGCGCCGCCCTGCTTTGGCTTGACCACCTGGACCTCTCGGTATGCCGGCTCGTTCACGGCGGCAAGTAGGGCCAACTCAGCCTCGCCGACCAGCGCCTGGAAGCTGCCTTGGAAACTTTGAGTATTATCCCCAGCGAGCTGGTGGGCCATGGCAAGGAGCGGGAAGCTCACGCATCCACCCGCTGGGTGAGAGTGGCTGCTGCCGCGGGAGACCAGTTGGGTCCTGCCGTCCCGGGTGACCTGCAACAGGGCGTTGCCACCGGTCTCCAGCGCCTCCTCCAGGTAGAGGTCCAGCAATGACATCTCGGCGTACAGGAGCCTGCCCCCGCTGCCGGGCAGCTCTATGCCCTCCACCTCCACTTTCGCCGTCAGTAATTTTCCGACGGCGTAGACCACGCGGGAGGGGAAGCCGTAGCGCGCCAGCTCGGCCAGCACCCCCACGCACAGCCCCTCGGCCAGGGTGAGGAGCCCGCCACCGGGGACGCCGATGCCAAGCCCCAGCGCTGTCAGTGCGGCCAGGTCGTCCGCGGACGGCTCCACGCGCCGGGCGGTGAGGGTTCTGGGCAGTTCATGCCGGATGTGGGCGGGCAGGTCCTGTGTCGTTGTTCCCGTCTTCATGCCCATGGCGACTTCCTTTCCTTTCTCCTGTTCTCCAAGATGAGCCACGTCAGGGCCAGGGCCAAGAGAAAGAGGATAGCAATGATATATAATTTGTTTTGGCCTCTTTGCCGGGGCGGGCCGATTGGCAGGGCGCTTAGGTCCGCCGATGGCCATTCCACTAAGGTGTAGGTAGCTGTCATGGTCTTATGATTTGAATTCTCGGATGGTCATCTTCTTCCCCTCCAGGCGGTAGCCCAGACCAAAGACGCAGAAGTACTGGGCGCCGTCTAAGAAGGCGATATTGGTGTTGAAGTTGAAGTCGAAGCCCCTTGCCCTCAACGCGTCCTGGGTCACTGCCTCCCTTTTCTCGTGCGCCTCGGCAAGGACTGCAAAGTTTCTGCGCAGGGTATCGAGCACGCTGCCGGCATCGCCCTCTTGCCAGGCGCTCTGTTTTTCCAGAACGGCTAGCCTCTGGCCTAATGCTCGGTTCTCCCGGAGGGCCAGGTCCAGTTGGGTGGAGACGCTCTCCGAGGCCTGGTGGGCGCCGGCCAGGATGCCCGCCCCGTGCTGGGCCAGGCTGACGCCGAGCGCCGCCGCCTCATCGGACAGCTTTCGCTTAAGCTCGGCCGGCACCCTTAGGGTGATGGGCAGGCCGTAAAGCTCCGCCGCTTCTTTCGTTTGTTCTTGCATGGTAGTTGGGTTTTGGTGGATAAAATATGTTATCGATTTCAATAGGTGATAGCTGAACTGTTCGGCTTATTTCTTCTTTGTAGATGGGTGGAGCCTGCCTAAGATGGCCTGCGCCTTGAAGAGCTCGTGTTCGCGGTAGGGTTCCAGCAGGGCGAAGCCCGCCGTGGTGTTCTCACCGTTGAGCAGGCGCCCGATGCCCGGCAGCTCGAAGAGCCGGTGGCCCGGCTGCGGGTGGCCCTGCGCCTCGTCCTCACGCACCATCTGGGAGAGGAGCTCGAGCAGGAAGAGCTCCGTTTCTCGTTGCATCCTCAGGATTTGCGCCTCGCGCTGCCGGAGTTGTTCTGAGAAAACTGAATTGCGGTCTTCTTTGGTCACCTTCTCCTCCAGCGTCTCGTAGGTGGCCAGCTCCTCTGCGCTCATACCGAAGAACTTTGCCAGGGTATCGATTCTTTCCTGGGAGATGGTCACGTCTCCCTTCTCCATGCGGCTCAGGTTGCCCTTGGTCATACCAAGTGCCTCAGCCACCGCCTCCTGGGTCATGCCGCGCGCCTTGCGCACGGATCTGATCTTGTGGTGTATGTTAGACATGCTGTAAAGGAAATGATTTATTTAGAAATTGTACAACAAATTACTAAAAAATAAATTAAATTTTTTTAAGAGCATGGTAGAGGTGAGAAACTTTGTGGTGATGAGGCTACACATTGTAATGCTACCAATACAAGTTGTGGTTGGGGTGATACATTTTGTAGCGGCTGTGATACAATGAGTTGTGTTAAGCCTTTTGCTATCAATAGATAATTATTATCTCGCTTCTCCATTATATCAAATTCATATTTTTTTTAGAAAAATTTGAACAGAACATTAACCTTCATGTGCAGTGAGACATAAAGTAATAAGAGGGGCAACTCTCATTACTCACAGTAATTTTATCCTAGATAGGAATACACATGGATTTCATCGCCTTAGACTTTGAGACGGCCACCGCTGACAGGGACAGCCCTTGTGAGATTGGCCTCACTTATGTGAAGGAGGGGCAGGTTGTGGACACGGAGTCGTGGCTTATCAAGCCAAGGTCCTTTCCGTACTTTGCGCCTTTCAACGTATCCATCCATGGGATAACCCCTCAGGATGTAGCGGATGAGCCCGAATTTCACGATCTTTGGGAGGTGCTCCGCCCGAGGCTGGAGAACAACCTCATTGTCGCACACAACGCTGGCTTCGACCTCAACGTCCTCAGAGGGACCCTTGCCTCATACAGTATTCCCTTCCCCAGCCTCGACTATGCCTGTAGCTATATCCTGTCCAGGAAGGCCTGGCCCGGGCTCGCTTCATACAACCTCAAGTCGCTCTGCAGCCAGCACAGCATAAGGCCGGGCCACCATCGGGCGGCGGCCGACTCCAGAGCCTGCGCTGAGCTGACGCTGAAGATCCTCGGGCAGACACAGACTTCCTGCGTCAGGGAGTGCTCCTCAAAGCTTAGAACCTCTATCGGGAGACTGTTCGATGGAGGTTACACGCCGTCAGAAACCAAGAGGGACTACAGCGGCAGAGGGTTCAACCCCATCATAGGGGATGCCTCAAAGCACAACCCGGAAAGCATTTTCTTCGGGCGCTCCGTTGTGTTCACCGGCGCCCTTTCCTCCATGAAGAGAGCCGCCGCTCAGCAGGTCATTGCAGACATTGGTGGCGCGAACCATTCCGGGGTGAGGAAGGACACAGACTACCTGGTGGTGGGGCAGCAGGACTTCAGGGTCGTGGGCGAGGACGGGATGAGCGGCAAGCAGGAGAAAGCGGTTTCCCTTATCGCTAGGGGTGCCCCTTTGGAGATCCTATCCGAGAGAGACTTCCTCTGCAATATCTAAACCCGCCGACCGTGATCGCAGAATCTTCCCTGAGCGAAATGGTGGAAGTATCCAATAGTGGAAGTATCCAAAAAGATGGCAGATACTCATTGGCAAGATGATGAGAGCCATCCTCAAGTGGCCTATTGAGTTTTCAAGCTATAGACGCTACTCGGTCAAGTCTCATTCATATCTTGACATCTATCCGCACCTGCGCCCAGTATTTAAAATTGGCTGCTGTTCCAGTTGCCGGTCCTTAGTGGGGAGCCGGGCTTGCCTACTTTATTCCATTGTCTCATTAAGCCATTCTCAAAAATGGGGAACGTGTTTTGATTTGTGAGACGTTAAAAAGAGAAGGATTTGATGCGATTAGAGTAGGAATAGGCAATTCTTGGAGTAGTCCCAGAAAACGGCCGTTTTATGAGACAATACAAATGTAAGATTCTGAATACACCTAGACACAAAGTGACCTGCTATCTAATGCATTGACCAAGAAAAAACGAACCAATATATTATTAGACATGCGAGCTAATAATATATTGGTGTTCACCTGAGGTCTCTGTTATTTGACGCTAGAACTATTCCCTAAATTTGGATTGTATGCCAATTGATATAAATGCAACTTTGGTGTATGATACTCTTCCAGAACCGACTCATTGTCCTTGACTACAGCCCAAGCACGGACGTGCTGTCCGTGGAATGGCCGAGCGTGAGCGCCTATGATCTGCCTGAGGTGGAGCAGTCGCTCAACACGCTTGTGGAGTACATCCGAAACTATGACGTGAAGCGGCTCCTGATTGATAGCACCAAGGCCGCTATCTCCCCTGAGCTGGACATGGTAGAGTACCAGGCGATAGTAACGGAGTTCGCCCATAGGTTGACAAAGACCCGCCTGCAGAAGTCCGCCAGGATTATGCACGCCGACCTAGTGAGAGAGAAAATCTCCCGGGAGATAGGTGATCAGGTCTCTAAGAAGGCTAACTTGAAGTTAGAGAACCGCAACTTTTACAATAGGGTAGAGGCCCTTGCTTGGCTAACTGCCTGACGTTAGCCAAGCTTATACCATCCTGCAATAGCCCCGGCAATAATAATGCAGCTTATGCTTTGTGGAAGGTCAGAGATTGCCTTTTCTACTATTGGTGACATTAGCCGGGCCGGCTTATTAAAGCTGACTTGGCTGCAGCAAAGTGTCCAGATGGCCTGCTTTACTCATCTTCGTTTGCTATGCAAAACCAAGATGAGTTCTCTGGCTTTTGATATAGTGATATCTTAGCAACCATTGGTTAGTTAGGAACTAGAGCACATCAAATTGACGTGCCTTAGTTCTTAACTGCAGTTTATTTGGAGTCCCCAGTTTTATGTTTGTGAGGTTTCAAATCTGGGTGTTTAGGTTGTGTTTCGGGAGTAACACGTCTTCTCTCGTCAGGCGTACCGTCTTGTTTTTTTGGCTTTGGCCCTGGCTTGATTGCTTCTATTGTTTGCATGTTGTAAAGAATTTAGGGTTAAAATATTTATATTAATAAAGATAGGATTCAACTTTTCAAGCAAATGAGTCTGAATCATTTTGCCGTTCAATATAATAATTACTTCAAAGGTATCCTTGCTGAGCTCCAGTATTTTAAGTTGCCAGACTCAATACTGTTTTGTGAGAATGACAATTCGGTAATTACCTCTGAAGTCAGCTATGGTATTCGATACCACTTCAAGGCCAGTCTCCTTTGCAATTGCCTCAAAGCTTCTGTTTATGTTACTGAAGAGGGCGTTGGTGAAATAGTTTAGCACCTTGTCGCCCCGTGTCAGTTGCAGTCCATCGATGGACAGTTTCCTGAATTTAGTGAATACACGGCCTATTATGTCATAGATAGGCGTCAAGGCTGTATACCGTACCCTATTCCACCTACTTGTATTTATCCTCATTATGTCCGGCTTTATTTCATAGACTTCTGTCTCTGCAAGTGGCACGGCTCATATATATGGCTCTGCAGTCATTCCTCTCGGATTCCAGATGCACCAATAATATAGAGCTTATCCCGTAGGCGAATCCATAAAGATACAGACAATCCAGGTTCTCATAAACTCCATCAGTGACATGAATGAGGGTGGGCTATTTTAGAATTTGCTTAAATACTTAACCAAACCTAACTTTGCAGTATGGAAAACATCATATGCATCCGTCAAGCGACAGATGTACCTCAGATAGAACGCTGCAAAGACAGGGTTGGAGCCTTAAGTGATTCTTTTGCCCATGTAGCCAATGGCCTGGAGATGGCAGGGAATCCTGTAAGACTAAAGATCCTGTTCCTTCTTTCAGTTGAAGAAGGGCTTTGTGTATGTGATTTGAGCGACATTCTGGGCATCACGGTTTCGGCTGTGTCACAGCATTTGCGTAAGATGAAAGACCGGAGCCTTGTCAAGGCTACCAAAGAAGGGCAAACCATCTACTATTCCCTATCTCCCGAGTATGGGGAAGTGCTGAGGCCATTCTTACAGATAGTTACTGAATGTGAAGTATTGGAAGCTGTATGAAGACGGAGAATAAACTGGTCGGAACAGGCCTAATAGCGGCCCTTGCGGCTTCCCTGTGCTGTATCACACCCATCCTTGCACTTGTAGCTGGAACAGGCGGACTGGCCTCGTCCCTAGCTTGGATTGGACCGTTTCGGCCTTGGCTTATCGGCGTCACGTTGGCGGTACTGGCATTTGCCTGGTATCAGAAATTTAAGCCACGGCCCCAGACAGATTGTAATTGTGAAACAGATAAACCCAGATTTATGCAAAGCAAAACTTTCCTTACCCTAGTGACCGCGTTCGCGCTGCTGATGCTCACTTTCCCTAACTATGCCAACGTGTTTTCTGGAGAATCCACGATACAGACCAGCCCCGCGAAAGCACAGGGAAAACCAAAGGCCAAAACGGTGGCAGAGTTCACCATCACAGGTATGACTTGTGCCGCATGTGAGGGGCACGTTGCCGGAGAGGTGAACAAACTGCAGGGGATTGAGGGCTTGACGGTTTCCTACGCCAAGTCCAATGCCGTGGTGGAGTTTGACAAAACCAAAACCACGGTTGAAGAGGTGCAGAAAGCCATAAAGGCCACAGGGTACAAAGTCACAGAGGTGAAGATTAAAAAGTAAGGGGCATTAATTCAGAAAAGATGAATACGATAAACCGGAGCATGAAAATAAAGCCCTTCACCACCATAGCAGCACTTTCAGTATTACTGTTGCTTGCAATTCCTATGTATGCCCGTCTGTATTCCCCAGACACCAAGGGGATTTCCTTCTACGGTGCACCTTTGGTGTGCAGTGCGGCCCCTACCATTGGTTGCGGAAGCAAGGCAAAGTTTATTTAGTAGACTTGGAAAAGCACAGTGATGCCATAGATGGGACTTGGCTTAACAGGAAAGGAACGGTAGTGGCTGTTAAGTGGCGTAGTGCTGTCAGTGCAGACAAAAGGGAAGCTGTATTGAAAGCGGTTGGCACTGCCCACAACTCTGAACTGACTGCCCTGACACCAAAAGAAGAGGCAAGCCTTTCCGGCTCATTCCCAGACAAGAAAGCCTGGTTCAGGGGTAGAGAAGTGGACGAATTAAGCAGGGAAGAGGCGCGCATAATAGCCAAGAACACCATGAATGGCTACAGAGAAAAGCAACTGCTGAAACCGTCGTTTGAAAAGCAGTTTGAAGCGGACGTGGAGAAAATCTACGCAGACCTTTTCCTATCCCTTTCCTCATACAAAGACCTTAACACAGAAACCTACAACAGAATTGAGGCGCAGATTCAGGCCGCCGGTGAGAAGTACGTAGGCATAGGCAACATGCCCCATGTTGAACTCTGCATTGCACCGAAACTGGAAGGAACTAAAGGGGAATCATGCTCACAGGCCACCGGCAAATCGTGCTGTGATAAAAACTAACGAAAGAATGGAAGACACAGTGATTTTAGAATCCACCATCACCTGCCCAGAGTGCGGACACGCCAAAGAGGAGGAAATGCCCACCAATGCGTGCCAGTATTTCTACGAGTGCGGGAACTGCCACACCGTTTTAAAGCCCTTGCAGGGTGACTGCTGTGTATTTTGTAGCTACGGCACCGTGAAATGCCCCCCTATTCAACAGGACAAACCGTGTTGCGCCTAGCCCTTTGGAAGCATGAAGATGAAGAAATCCATTCCTGCGCTTCCCGTCAGGGATATTGGGGAGTCAGTTAAATTTTATTCGGAGAGGCTTGGCTTTGAGGCACGCCACCAGGAAGAGGAGTTCGCTATCTTAGTCCGTGACGAGGTGGAACTGCATCTGTGGAAGTCAGGGGATGAAAGTTGGAGACTGAGGGGAGCCTCTATGACTGTAATGCCTATCTGCAGTGGTGCCGAAAGCTTTCTGGCCGGTACTGCCAGTTGCAGAATAGAGGTACAGGGAATAGACGACCTATTCAGGGAATACCAGAGCCAAGGCATTATCTATGACACTGAAACAGTGGTGGTAGACCAGCCTTGGGGGGATAGGGAGTTTCCGGCTTTAGACCACCACAGGAATCTGCTTACCTTTTATGAGGTGATTGCATAGCGTAATTGAATAGTAATTTAAAATTCCTTTTAAGTATTACATTCCTTTGGATATGTTGTCGTTAATGTATCCTGTTAAGTTACAACAGAGCCATACACCTTCAAATTAAAATATTGGTAGTCAGAGCCTGATTCTGTAGCTGTATGCATGTATAACCTCTGGGAAAGGAACTACCCCTATGCCTCAGAGGTTATACATGCATACAGCTACAATGAATATGCGCAGAAAAGCCTTATTTTTCCCCGTCTTGATTTTACTGACCCTATCTTCGGTGAATGTTATAGCCAAGGATATAATGCACCAGACCATCAAAAGCATAGAGGCGAAGTACATGGAAATGGGGTCCAAGTCCGCTTTCGTGACAGCCAAAGGAAAGCCTGTCGCGCAAAATGTCTCCTTCCTAAATGAAAATGACCTGGTACTTCCATCCCGCAGTAAAATCCTTCAGATTGCCCTTATACGCCATGGAGAGCCTGATTTGCGGAAGATTGGTAAGTTCTCATACAAAGAGGCAAGCCGATTTGTCGCGGATTATGATAGCGTGGGGATTGTAGTCCCTGATGCTTCCTTTTTCAACATTCAGAGCCCGGCTCAGATTAAAGTATTCTCCAGCTCTATCAACAGGGCCAAAGCTACCGCAAAATATATCTTTGGGGAAGACAGGGAGATGACCATATCCCCGATCTTTAGGGAATTCGAAACGTCCATGGGGCACCATAGCCCTAATCTGCGGATGCCTATCAATTTCTGGACCTCAGCCGCACGTATAAAATGGGCGTTGAGCATAGACCGGCAAGGCGCAGAAAGCTTTGCCGATGCTCGTCTACGGGCAAGGAAGGCTGCTAGTATTTTAGACGAAGCTACTGAAGAAAAGTCCAATGTGGCCCTTGTGGCGCATGGGTTGTTAAACCGGTATATTCAGGAGAATCTGGAAAAAAAAGGATGGCGTGTAGTGAGAAACGGGGGCAGTGGCTATCTAGGCACCACTATTTTAGTCAAAATTATAAGCGGATGAACTTCTCATAGCGTGGCATATATTGATATATAACCTTAGATTTTAGGGAAATAGTTAGGGTGTAGTTGATCTAATTCAAATTTTAAAAGCCAACAGCCAGTAATCTAATAAATTATAGCCTTTAATAAGCTTGACAGTATAGATGGGCTTGTCTACTAGCTACGTACTTGCTCTCGCCAATATTTCCGACGTAAGATATTGATTGTTGAAGGAGTAAAACTGCCTCTATGCAACCTTTTCATTGTCTGACGGTAAAGCACTTATTCTATCCTTACTGAGTGCATTTTTATGAAAAGAATTCTGCATACCTGGATTATACTCTCTATTTCTTTGGGCGTTTCCAGCTTTGAATTAAAAGCCCAAGAAATCGATTCCCTTAAAGTATTCCAGACCCCAGTCACGGCCCAAGACACGCTTAAAAAGTACCAAGACTCAACGGTTGCACAAGCCGCTAATAAAGCTCCCTTCTTTAAGTCTAAAGCCTTCAAGGCCACTATCATTCCGGCAATCCTGATTGGGTATGGGCTGAGCACAATAAAAGACAACGGCCTGTACAGCAGTTACGATGCTAAGAGGGATATACAGAGGCATTTCCCGAATTTCAAAACCACGATTGACAATCCTCTGCTCATCGCGCCGTATGTGGAGTTGGTTTTGGCCAACCTGCTGAACGTAAAATCAAACAACGACTTTCTGAACACCAGCATGGTGATCCTTAAGGCTGAGGCCATCTACGCCGTATCGGTTTATGGATTGAAGCAGGTCACCGACCAGGAGCGCCCCAATGGGGAGAACCGGGAATCCCTACCCTCGGGCCACGCGGCCCAGGCATTTCTCGCCGCGTCTATCCTTAACGCTGAGCTAAAGCACAGAAGCCCGTGGTACGGCGTCGGGGCTTATACCATTGCAACTAGCGTAGGGGTTTTTCGGATGCTGAACAACAAGCACTGGCAGAGTGATGTGTTTGTGGGTGCCGGTATCGGGATGCTTTCCTCTCACTTGGCTTACCTTTCGCACCGTAACCGCTGGGGCCGCAAACCCTCCATTGTGATGTCTCCTACTCTAATTTATGGGGTACCTGGGTTTGCGTTTTCTTTAAATTTGGATGACTATAAAAATCGGCGGAATAATCCTGATCTGAATAAGATCAGCCTGAATTGAAATTAAATAAGATCTCGTGCCAGAGAATGCAGTTGATAGAAGTTCCCTAAGATAAAATAGGCTTGAGGGAAGTATGGGAATACATCCCACTATTGTTATATGCTTTTGAAACAAGACTAAAATAAGGGGGAGCCTATTTCGATCGTTAGTGTAAAAGAAGGGTTACTCTGCTCTTCACCCTTTTTGACCATGGTTAGTCTTCCTTTGCCAGAGTTTGTGAATCCTCTGTAACTATTCATACTTCCGGCCGAATTCCAAAGATGGATTAGAAGCTGTTTGGAGAGTTGATTATTACTGAGACTAAACTTTAATAGATGGCCACTACCCAGACAGCTCTGATGAAAATGTTCCGCAATAATAGAAGGTATATGAAAGACCTTTTCTGCCGTCTTAGTGTAATTTTATGCCTATTATCGACAAGTTGTGGTGGGAACCCCACTCCTAAAACCCCCGAGTCAAAAACAGAGACTGGCCTGAACCCGGACACGGCAGAAAACCCCTTTGCCATACCGGCCCAGAGTGAGCCTGACACGTTGGAAGAGAGTGTTATGGCGCAGGCAATCGGGCAGGTCGGTGATGCCCAAATTGAAATCGAATACCATTCGCCAGCCGTCAGAGGGCGGGCCATCTGGGGCGGGGTAGTCCCATACAACCAGCTGTGGGTGACGGGCTCCCACTCCGCAACCCGCCTGACAATTGGCGCCCCGCTTCTCTTTGGGGGAAAGGAGTTGCCGGCGGGGAAGTATGCCCTCTTCACTATTCCGGGGAGAAAGGAATGGGAGGTGATCGTAAACAGGGACTGGAATCAGCACCTCACCACCCAATACATAAGAAGTAGGGACGTCTTGCGGTTCACTGTGAAGCCCAGCCTCCAAAAAATCAATCAGGAGCGTTTGCGATATGAAGTCATATCCCTAGGGGCTGATTCAGGTCAAGTGACAATGTGTTGGGAGAAAGTGAAGATAGCCATACCAGTATCGGGGAAAGCCACTCTATGATTTCCAACTATCTAGTGGGCTTGATCTTTATTTAAACATATAACTGGCAAATATTATTAAGAACTAATCTAAATAATATTTGCCTGCCCTTAATCTGTCTTTATATTTGCACCAAATTAGAATTGGTCTAAATAAAAGACATGAAAAACAGAAAATTCTTCCTTCTCTTAAGCTTCTCACTACTTTCGTTTTTTCCTGGCTATGCTCAAACGCTAGGCAGATTGAGCGGCGTTATAAAATCCAGTGACGGTAAGCCCGTCGCTTTTGTGAGTGTGGCCCTTTTTGAGTTGAACAAAGGCACCGTTTCTGCTGAGAACGGCTCATTCTCCATCCAAGGCATTGCCCCTGGTAAGTATACCTTGAGATGCTCATTTGTGGGGCTACAAAGCCAGGAGCTGGCGGTCACTATAGAAGCGGGAAAGAACACCAAAGTGGACCTTACGCTAACAGAAGACGCTGCCCGAATTTCTGAGGTAGTAGTGACGGCCGGCAAGACCGTCAACAAAAAGCCTTTGGCCATTGGCAAGATTGCCATCTCTCCCCTGGACATGCCCCAGAGCATGACCATCATCAACAGTGAGGTGATTGCCAATCAGCAGGCCTCCAAACTAAGTGATGTCATCAAAAACGTCAATGGGGTTTCTTTGGGTACTACCCGAGGCAGTACCTCAGAGACCTTCTTTGCCCGCGGGTACAACCTGGGCGCCAACAATATCTTCAAGAACGGGGCACGCTCCAACTCAGCGGTTCTTCCAGAGGCAAGCACCTTGGAAAGAGTAGAAGTTTTGAAGGGGAGTGCCGCCTTGCTTTTCGGCAATGTGTCAGGTGGCGCGGTCATTAACATGGTGACCAAGCAACCTAAGTTTGAGTATGGCGGCGAAGTGGCCATGCGGGCCGGAAGCTATAACCTATACAAGCCCATGGCAGACGTGTACGGACCAATTACTCAGAACCTGGCGTTCAGGGTGGTAGGTGCTTTTGAGACGGCAGAAAGCTATCGCAACAGCGTAGAATCAAAGAAATACTACGTGAATCCATCTCTCCTGTATAAATTGGGTTCTAGAACTACCATCTTGGTACAAGGTGATTACCTGAGCCACGACTTTACCCCGGACTTTGGAATTGGATCCTTGGATGGTAAAATCCCGACGAATATTGACCGTTCTACCTTCTTTAATACTCCTTGGGCCTACAATGAGGTCCGCCAGAACACAGCCTCTGCCAGCGTTGACCATCAGTTGAATGATATCTGGAAGGTAAACTTCATTGGTTCTCAGCAGAAGTTCACCAGAGACTATTTCTCTACCGAGCGCATCCAGGCAGACGCTGACGGCGACTGGGGCCGCAAACTAACCCGTTCTGATATTTCTGAAGACTACTACACCGGGCAGGTAAACCTGAATGGGGAGTTTAAGACATTCGGTATTGGCCATACGCTGTTGGTGGGTGCTGACGCAGAACGTTATCTAAACACGTCACACACTTTTAAAATATCTTCATTGGGGAAAGGTGATGTGTATGACTCCATCAATCTCCTTACTCCTGCCAAGTTTGAGGCCAGAACCGACGAGCCATTGGCCACCGCCACCCTGCGCACTGAAACGCCTACTTACCGCTTTGGAACCTACTTCCAGGATTTGATCAGTATCTCAAATAAATTTAAAGTGTTGGCAGGTTTAAGATGGTCTTACCAGAAAGTAGAAGTGGCTAAACTCTATGACTTGGTAAAGAATGAAGTGAAGAACAGCACCACCGCCACTACCAAAGTGGATAAGGCATTCTCCCCGCGTTTGGGACTTGTTTACCAGCCTACGTCTACTACTTCTCTTTTTGCCAGCTACTCCAACAACTTTGTCCCCAATACAGGTAAAGACGTATTTCAACAAAACCTAAAGCCTTCTATTGTGGACCAATATGAAGTGGGCGTTAAGAATGACCTGGTAAAAGACATGCTTTCTGTGAACGTCACGTTCTACCGTATCATCAACAATGACCTGGCACTGCAAGCACAATTCTTAGCGGATGGCACTACCGTCAACACAGACGCCACCATCAAGGAGTTCACAGGACAGACCACCAGTGACGGAGCCGAAGTGGACCTGTCAGGAACGCTTTCCCCAGGGCTTACCTTTTTGGCCGGCTACAGTTACAACCACATGCGGTACACAGATACTCCGGGTTCTAAAGGAAGCTACATTGAAGGAGAGCGCTTAGTGAGCAACCCATCGCATACAGCTAATGCCTCTATCTTCTATACGCTACAGACGTCTGCTCTAAAAGGCTTGAAAGTTGGGGCCTCTGGTTTCTATACCGGAGAGCGCAACGCCGGCTGGAACAACCAGGTGGGCCAGGTTCAGCAGTTCAACCGCCTCATCCCGGTAGACGGGTTTACAACCTTCGATCTGTCCTTAGGCTATTCCATCAGCAAATTCTCCATCTTAGGTAAGCTTTCTAACATTACCAACGAGTTGAATTACCTGGTGCATGAGAACTATAGTGTGAACCCTATCCCACCTCGTCAGTTCGTGACGACTGTTTCTTACCGGTTTTAGTATCTGCCGATTAAGGACTGGGCAAATTAAACCCCTGGGATGGTTTTCATGAAAACCATCCCAGGGGTTTAATTTGCCCGAATGCAAGAATGAATTACTTTTGAGTTACTTTTCAGCAAAAGTCTTCACAGCATGGATTCTTTCGATAAAATCATCCGCCGCTTGCGAAAAGCGCAGAAGTTGACCCAGGCGGAACTGGCAAAAGAGGCAGGGCTAACTCCAAACCAATTAAGTAGATTGGAGGCGGGCGAGGCTTTACCCAAGGAGATTGACCTATTCCGGTTAGCTGAGGTTTTGGATACTGACTTGGAGGACCTGAAAAGACAGTATTTCAGTGATAAAATCTCCAAAGAAATGCACAGGAACGGGTGTTCCTTGGAAACATTTGATTTGGCCAGGGAGAAACTTCTCCGTATACGGAACTTCATCTAATCTACTAAGTGGAATTTTGACGCTGTTACAAAGCAGATTATTATAAGTAAGTGACTTAAAGAGGGAAGGGAATTTATTCTTTCGATTTCAAGTGTATAAAATTAGTTAAAATGTCACGAAAGCAAAGGAAGTCTAATCCTAAGATAGCTTTATTGATCCTGTACTATGTCTTGGCAGCCTTACTCCTCGCCGTTGCGGTCTTCCGTATATGGCACTTTTACTCATCCCACACAAAATAAACTCCTGAGACCATTTAATGGGCATTAAGCGTTTTTCTACGGCAGTAATCAAAGAAGGCTGAAATCATCTTTATCTCGGCCAACGTTCCATTACATGGATCCGGGAAACCACAAGACCTTTCTAACTGAAGCATGTTGTAAAGGTAAAAGCATTTCAAACCGACCATTGATAGTTTTTTGTTGCAACTGGCTGATTATACTATACCCACTTACACCTTAAATTTTATACCTAGGGCAACATTTGCGGAACGTTTTAGGATAAACACAGTATAAGCAAAAGTCTCCCTCAGAGTTTATTAACACTGAATGTTTTATTTGAGAAAGCATACCGTATTTTTGCCCCAATGAAGTGGACCAACCTTCTTCTTGCTGTCTTCATGACCTTTGTGGCCTGTATGCCGTGCAGCGACACGTATGGTTACTCTGAAACGGCGGTTAAGGCTTCTATGGCCTCGGCACCCACTGAAAACCATCAGGGGTCGGCTGACCTATGCACACCGCTCTGCATCTGCAGCTGCTGTGCGGGTTTCTCCCAGCCGATCCCAGCCCCACTTCAAATAGAGGCGAAGGCTGTCTTCCACAGGACGCCCCTTCTTTCCAGTTATCAGGAACGGCACCTGACCGTCCATGCCTCCATCTGGCAGCCCCCCAAAGTTTAAGCCTAATATGTTGACCGCTGGGAATAGGTGAAGCACCTGCTCCCGGCCATTTTCGCCTGGATTCATAGAGATCCCAGGCTGTCTATTTATTGGCTTAAACATAGTTTCATGATTGACAATCTGATAGCTTTTTCCATCCGGAACAAGCTGATCATCGGGCTATTTACCCTTGCCCTGGTGGTCTGGGGGCTTTTCTCCCTGAGTCGGCTTCCCATCGACGCCGTTCCGGACATCACCAACAACCAAGTGCAGATCATCACGACCTCACCCACCCTGGCGGCGCAGGAGGTCGAGCAGTTCATCACCTACCCCATAGAGATTGAGATGGCCAACGTGCCGGATCTGGTGGAGGTCCGCTCCATCTCCCGGTTCGGCCTTTCGGTGGTCACCGTGGTCTTTGAGGATGACGTGGACGTCTACCTTGCCCGCCAGATAGTGGGTGAGAAGCTCAAAAGCGCCCAGGAGCAGCTCCCTAACGGGCTGGGCACCCCTGAGATGGGCCCCGTCTCAACCGGTTTGGGCGAGATTTACCAGTATGTGCTGCACACCACCCCCAACTCCCCTAAGAAATACACACCCACGGAACTAAGGACGCTCCAGGACTGGATCGTGAAGAGGCAGTTGGCCGGCACGCCCGGGGTGGCAGAGGTCAGCAGCTTCGGCGGGATGTTGAAGCAGTACCAGGTTTCGGTGGACCCGGAGAGGCTCCGGGCGTTCGACCTTTCCATCTCGGATATCTTCGGGGCGCTGGAGAAAAACAACCAGAACACCGGTGGGGCCTTTATAGAGAAGGGACCGAACGCTTATTTCATACGGGGCATCGGCCTGCTGACGAACTTTGAGGACATCAGGCAGATTATTGTCAGGAACACAGACGGAGTCCCGTTGCTGATCCGGGACGTCGCCACCGTGGAGGAGGGAAGCGCCGTCCGTTACGGCGCTTTGACCCGAAACGGCGAGGGGGAGGTGGTAGGCGGCATCGTCATGATGCTCAAAGGCCAGAACTCCGCGCAAGTGATTGAACAGGTGAAGGCGAAGGTGGAGGGAATCCAGAAGACCCTGCCACCGGGGGTGGTACTGGAACCGTTCCTGGACCGCACCCGGCTGGTGGACCGCGCAATCAACACCGTCAGCACAAACCTCATAGAAGGGGGGCTTATCGTGGTATTCGTGCTGGTGCTCCTGTTGGGCAACCTGCGGGCCGGCCTGGTGGTTGCCTCGGTTATTCCCCTGGCCATGCTTTTCGCCGTTTCCATGATGCAACTCTTCGGCGTGTCGGGGAACCTGATGAGCCTGGGGGCGATCGATTTCGGTTTGATCGTGGACGGCGCGGTCATCATCGTGGAGAGTATCGTGCACCGGATAGGGACCAACCGGAAATTCGCAGACATTGACCGGCTCAACCAAGGGCAGATGGATGATATTGTCCTGGATGCCACCGTCAAAATCCGCCAGTCGGCCGCTTTCGGGGAGATCATCATCCTCATCGTCTACCTGCCCATACTGGCGCTGGTGGGAATCGAGGGTAAGATGTTCAGGCCGATGGCCCAGACCGTGGGGTTTGCCATCCTGGGCGCCCTGATCCTTTCCCTGACCTACGTGCCTATGGCCTCAGCCCTCTTCCTGAGCAAGAAAACCAAGCATAAAGTTAACTTCGCCGACAGGATAATGGGCAGGCTGGAAGTGTCTTACAGGAAGCTCTTAGAGAAGGCGTTTAAGGTACGGGGCCTTTTGGTGGTGGTGACCCTTGGGCTGTTTCTTTTCACACTCCTATTATTCTCCAGAATGGGAGGTGAGTTCATTCCTACGCTCGACGAGGGGGATTTTGCCATTGAGTCCTCTATCAGTTCTGGCTCCTCGCTGACCCAGAGCGTCAAGACATTCTCCCAGGCGGAGAAAATCCTGCTCACGCAATTCCCAGAGGTAAAGGAGGTGGTCAGCAAAATCGGGTCCTCAGAAATACCGACGGACCCCATGCCCGTGGAAGCGGCCGATATGACCGTTATCCTGAAGGATCGTGACGAGTGGGAGTCCGCCGACAGCAGGGAGGAGCTTATGGAGAAGATGGAAGAGGCGCTTTCCATCATTCCCGGTCTGAACGCAGAGTTCTCACAGCCTATTCAGTTGAGAAGCAACGAGCTGATGACCGGGGTGAAACAGGACATCGCGGTGAAGATCTACGGTGAGGACTTGGACGTTTTGGCCCAGAAAGCCGAGGAGGCGGCAAACCTTATCCGTCCAATAGCAGGGGTGGGGGATCTGAAAGTAGAGCAGACCAAGGGTTTGCCGCAGATCCTGGTGAAATACAACCGGGGCCAGATGGCCCAGATGGGATTGAACATAGAGGACGTGAACCAAGCTCTCCGCTCCGGTTTCGCCGGCGGCGAGGCTGGGGTTATCTTTGAGGGTGAGAAGCGGTTTGACCTGGTGGTTCGATTGGGCCTGGCGAACCGGCAGAATTTCTCTGACGTGGAGAACCTGCTCATCAACCTTCCTTCAGGAGCCCAGATTCCGCTTAGACAGGTGGCTCAGGTAACGCTGGAGCAAGGGCCAAGCCAAATATCGAGGGATGACACCAAACGCCGCATCACCATCGGCATCAATGCCCGGGAGCGTGACGTGGAGAACTTGGTCAATGAAATACAGTCAACATTAGAAGCCAAGTTTAAACTACCCGTAGGCTACTATATAAGCTACGGAGGACAGTTTGAGAACCTGCAGGCGGCTGAGGCGCGTCTTTCGGTGGCGGTGCCACTGTCACTGGCGATTATCCTGATACTGTTGTTTCTCACCTTCGGCTCCTTCAGGCAGAGCCTGCTCATCTTCACGGCCATTCCCCTGGCGGCCATAGGCGGGGTGTTCGCCCTGCTGTTGCGGGGCATGCCCTTCAGTATCTCCGCCGGTATCGGGTTCATCGCCCTTTTTGGGGTGGCGGTATTGAATGGGATCGTTCTGATCGGGTATTTCAATCAGTTGAAAAAGGAGGGATGGGATGACCCATATGCCCGCATCATGGAAGGGACGAAGGTGCGGCTGCGGCCGGTGATCATGACGGCGGCGGTCGCCTCCCTGGGATTCCTTCCCATGGCGCTTTCCGGCTCGGCCGGAGCCGAGGTGCAGAAACCGTTGGCCACCGTGGTGATCGGGGGCCTTATCACCTCCACACTGCTTACCCTTTTCCTGCTACCAATCCTTTACAGTTTCGTAGAAAAAATGAAAAAGCCAGGTCTACCCTCTAGTTTGGGTGGTAAAACACTGTTATTACTGTGCACTCTATTATTTGGAGGCGGTATTTTTTCTGCCAACGCCCAAACTACCCCTTCCATTGGAGGCACCACCACGGTGAACCAAGTGGTAGATCTAGCCCTTCGGAATAGTCCCGCAGTGAGGGCAGGCGCTTTGGCAGTTGAACGGCAGCAGGCGCTGCGTAATACAGGTTTTGATCTGCCCAAAACAGCCGTCACTGGCGGTTTTGGGCAGATGAACAGTGCCGCCAACGACAACTCACTGACGCTATCACAGGGCTTTTCCCTACCAGGGGTCTACCGAAGCCAGGCCCGACTGGCGGCGCAACAGGTCCTTAGCGCTGAGATGCAATTGAAACAGACCAGACGGGCGGTGGTACGGGATGTTAAACTGACCTTCAGTGATTGGGCCATCCTCACCCAAAGGCAGGTTTACCTGGCCTCGCAGGACACACTTGCCCGGCAGTTCGCCAGGGCCGCAGACGTGCGCTACCGCACCGGGGAGGCCAACTACCTGGAGAAGATCGCCGCCGAGGCCCAGGCCATGGAGGCGCGTACCGCCCTGGAGGCAACTCAAGCTGAAATAATAACTGTACGACAGCGGTTGGCACGTTTCCTATTCATTGATGACACGCTTCAAATCCAGCCAGAGCTGAGGCCGATAGAAGTCATTCTCCCCTCAGATACCTCGTGGGTAAGCCGCCATCCAGAGATAGGTTTTTTCCAAAATGAGGTAGCCCTAAGCGAGGCCCAGACTAGGGTAGAAAAAAACCGGCTGCTGCCTGAGTTTTCCATCGGGGTGACGAGCCAGACCATCCAGGGATTCCAGAACACCTCCGGCACGGAACAGTACTTCGGGCCGAGCAGGCGTTTCCAATCGGTGGAGGCGGGGGTGGGTATCCCTCTCGTTTCCCGAGCACAAAGGGCTCGAGTGCAGGCTTCGGCTCTGCAGACCCAGGTTGCAAACGCCCAACTTCAGAATCAGCGTTTGGTTTTGGAGACAGAGTTCCAGCGACTGAGCCAGGAATATAACCGCCATCGGCAAATGCTCCGGTACTATGAGGAGAAGGCCCTTCCCCAGGCAAACCTACTCATTGAATATGCGACCAAGGGCTTCCGGGCAGGGGAGACGGAGTATACTGAATATATCCAGAACATCGCCCAGGCCCAGCGGATCAGGCTGCAGTACCTGGACACGCTGTCACAGTTCAACCAAGCCGCAATTCAGCTTGAATATCACTTAAAGGACAATTAGAAATGTATAGATATATCAGATCAACCACTACCCTATTGCTGCTGGCCCTTTGCATTGGCGGCAGTGCCTGTCAGAAGGAAGCGAAACCGGCAGAAGAGCCTGAGGAAGCCCATGCCGAAGGCGGGGCAGAAGAGGCCGTTGGGCTCACCCAAGCGCAAATGAACGCGGTAGGCATCCAATTAGGAAAGTTAGAGAACCGCCCGCTGAAAAGCGGGATACAGGCCAACGGAATGCTGGACCTGCCCCCTCAGAACAAAGCCACCATCTCTAGCCTGACGGAGGGGATTGTGCGGGAGATTTTCGTCACCCAAGGCCAGTTCGTAAAGAAAGGACAGCGGCTGGTGAGCCTGGAGCACCCCAGTATCATCCAGTTGCAGGAAGAGTATCTGCAGGCCCGCAGCGCCCTGAACTATGCGCAGAAGGATTATGAGCGGCAGAAAGAACTGTTGCGGGAGAACGTCATTGCCGCCAAGAAATATCAACTTGCAGAGGCCGAATACCGAGCCAGACAAACAGAAGTAGCGTCTTTGGCCAGTCGTCTTAGTCAGATGGGCATCGCGCCCAGTCGGGTTAGGGTAGGATCACTTATCCGTTCAATCGCCGTAATATCGCCTATGCACGGCTATGTGCACCAGATCAAGGTAAACATCGGGGCTTTGGTGGAACCGGCCAGGGAATTGTTCCAAGTGGTGGACAACCACCATATCCAGATCGAACTGCAGGTTTTTGAAAAGGACATCACCCAAGTCAAGAACGGGCAGAAAGTTCTCTTCTCCCTGACCTCCAATCCCTCCAAGACATATGAAGCCACCATCTTCTCCGTGGGCAAGTCCTTCGAGAACGATACCAAATCAGTGGGGGTGCACGCCCAAATCGAGGATAACCAAGAGGCCAATCTGCTTCCCGGCATGTTTGTGAGCGGCCGCATCCTGACCACTGAAGAGGCAGTGCCGGCCCTTCCGGATGAGGCCATCATCACCGAGGGGGAGTTAAAGTTTGTCTTTATTGCCACGCGCGCCACCCACCCACCAGAGTCTAAAGCTGAAAGCGCAGAGGAAGGACACGAGGGAGAGCTCGCCCCGGACTGGGTCTTTACCAAGATTGGGGTTCAGACGGGGGCCTCAGATGCCGGCTACACGGAAGTGAAGCTCCTGGAACCTCTACCGTCCGGCGCGCAACTTGTCACGAAAGGAGCCTACTACGTCGCGGCGCAGGCCAACAAAGGAGAGGGCGGACATGACGAGTAAGGTATAGGGAAGTCTAAATCTACAGGTAATTGGTATGGTCCACGTTCTGCTGGATAGTTTTTTGATCAGCCTGATCCACGCCCTGATCCCCAGCCACTGGATGGCCCTGGTGGCCATAGGGCGCTCAGAGGGTTGGCCGCTGGCCACCACGCTCCGGGCCACCCTTTTGGCGGGCCTGGCCCACATCACGGGCACCCTCCTGTTGGGCGGCCTGGTCGGGTACCTCGGGATTAGGCTGTCGGAGAAGTTCACGTCCTTTGCCCAGAACTTCACCCCCTTGGGCCTGGTCCTGATAGGCATCTTTCTGCTGGGGATAGCCTACTCCCATTCCGACCGGGTACCGGGGGACCTGCCACCCGGCAGGAAAGCGCCCTCCGTCCGTAGCTGGTTCGCCACCATGACGGTGGCCCTGTTTTTTTCGCCCTGTTTTGAGATAAGCTCCTATTTCCTGACAGCCGCCACCCACGGGTGGCGGGGAATCCTCCTGGTGGCGATGGTTTTCGTTTTTGTGACGCTACCGTTGATGCTGGGGCTAGTCGCGTTGGGTTACCGGGGCATCGGCCGCCTCAAAGGAGTGGTGCTGGAGAGACACGGGCACGCTATCATGGGTGGCGTGCTGATCGTCTTGGGATTGGCCACCTTTTTTTATGAATAGATAACCTATAATCGAACTCACATGTCACAGGAATTTTCCAGCGGCGAAGACCGCAAATCAACTTATAATACAGTTCCCCCAACGACCCAGATTATACCAATGGAGGAAGACAGAGACCCCAAAGCAGTCAATCATGACAGCGTAGAAAAACACAGTGACCATGACGGCCATGACCATGGAGGGGAGGAATCCTCAGGGTGGAGAAGCCATTGGGCGCTTCTGCTGTCCCTGGCCGTCCTGGTGGCTATGCTCACGTTGGAATACGGCTTCGGCTATGTCCCATCCGCTCCGCTGGGCCTTGCCATTTACGGCGTCGCCTACCTGCTTGCGGGCTATAAAGTGCTGGACCTCGCCTTCCGCAAGGCTATTCGCTTCGACTTCTTCAATGAGTTCTTCCTGATGAGCGTTGCCACCTTGGGTGCCTTTGCCATCGGATCCTACAGTGAGGGTGTGGCCGTCATGGTGTTCTACTCCATAGGGGAGTGGTTTCAGGACGCTGCTGTGAACCGTGCGAAGCGCAGTATAAAGGCATTGCTGGATATCCGCCCCGATGAGGTTTCTGTCATCAGGAACGGAACTGCCATAGTGGTCGACCCCAAAGAGGTGCAGCTAGGGGAGACCATCCAGATGAAATCCGGGGAGAAAGTGGCCTTGGACGGCGACCTGCTCTCGGACAAAGCATCCTTCAACACCGCCGCCCTGACCGGTGAGAGCAAGCCCGACACAAAGGCGAGGGGAGAGAAAGTATACGCCGGGATGATCAACCTCAATACCGTGACCGAGGTCCAAGTAACTTCCCTGTTCCAGGACAGCAAGCTGAGCAGGATCTTGGAGATGGTACAGGATGCGACGGCCAGGAAGTCGCAGACCCAGCTCTTCATCTCCCGTTTCGCCAAAGTCTACACACCCATCGTCTTCTTTCTGGCCTTGGCCGTGTGCGCGTTGCCATATTTTATCATGGATGACTATAACTTCAATGTCTGGTTTTACCGCGCGCTCGTCTTCCTGGTGATAAGCTGCCCCTGCGCGCTGGTGGTATCCATTCCCCTGGGCTATTTCGGGGGAATCGGGCTGGCCTCACGGAACGGGATACTTTTCAAGGGGTCCAACTTCCTGGATGTGATGACCAGGGTAAACGCGGTGGTGATGGACAAGACAGGAACTTTGACGCACGGTGTTTTCAAGGTGCAGCAGGTGGTGGCCCACGGCCTGGAGGAGAAAGAGCTTATCAGTCTGACAGCCGCCATCGAGACCCAGTCCACTCACCCGATCGCCAAAGCCATAGCCGAATTCGCTGGGACCCAAGACAGCCAGGCGCCCAAAATCGAGCAGGTGGAGGAGATATCGGGCCACGGGCTCAAAGGCACGATTGATGGGAAGCAGGTCCTGGCGGGAAACACCAAACTCCTGAAGAAATTCAACATACCCTACCCAGCGGAGATCGAGGGCATCGTCAACACCATTGTGTTGGTGGCGGTGAATGGGCAGTACGCCGGGTATATCACCATTGCCGATGAGATAAAGGAGGACGCAGCGCAGGCCATCAGGGAGCTGCATGCCTTGGGCATCCAGACCGTGATGCTCTCCGGTGACAAACAGACGGTGGTGGATGAGGTGGCCAAGAAACTGGGCATTGACACTGCGTTCGGGAACCTCCTGCCGGAGGATAAAGTGGCCAAGGTGCAGGCGTTGAAGGACCAGGGCAGGCACATCGCCTTTGTGGGTGACGGCGTGAACGACGCGCCGGTGGTGGCCCTGGCTGATGCCGGGATCGCTATGGGGGGGCTGGGCAGTGATGCCACCATAGAGACCGCCGATGTGGTGATCCAGAACGATCAGCCGTCCAAGATCGTGTCAGCCATAAAGGTGGGGAAGATAACCCGCAGTATCGTCTGGCAGAACATCATCCTGGCGATGACTGTCAAGGTAATCGTGCTGGCCCTGGGTGCCGGGGGAATCGCCACCCTGTGGGAGGCCGTTATCGCCGATGTGGGCGTCGCCCTGCTAGCCATCTTGAATGCGGTGCGGATACAGCGCATGAAAGTATAGGATATCCAAAACATCTGTTTAGAATTTTAAGCCTTTCTGTACAGGGTCAAGGAGTCTATCAAGATTTTGTCATGGGATAATGGCTGTCGTTACTGTTTGGAGCGGCAGCCATTCTTGCGCTGATTCGAATAGAAACAACTTAAACAGAAAGGCGCCTAGGAATAGCATAGCCTTAACCAGATACATATTATTTATGGGTAAGACTATCTATGCTTTAGCAGGTGTTTTACCATACTAAAGCTTTTGACCTTGCAGAATAGCCCTGCTCTCATTGTGGAATATGTCCTAACAATGAAACTTACCAGCTAATAGACCATTAAAATGCTGATTACAAATAAAATCCCATTCGGCTTGCTGCTTAGCAAGATTAAGTTTGAGCTTGTCGCAATAATAGCCTATTCATCCGCAGTTGGCATCCTGGACCATCATTCTTATTTAGAGGAAACCATTGTCCCCTTGACAATCCCTACACTCTTAGGCACTTCTCTCTCTCTGCTGCTAGCTTTTAGAATCAATCAATCATACGACCGTTGGTGGGAGGCAAGGATTATATGGGGAGCGATTGTAAATGACTCAAGGTCCCTCATTAGACAGGTGAAGACCTTTGTAAGTGATCCTCAGGATGAGACCGCCATCTCTTTTGCCAGAAGACAGGCAGCCTGGTGCCATGCGCTTGGTGAAAGCCTAAGAAGACTCCCCCACTCGGCAAAGGTTAAAGAGTACTCAAGTGACTTTGAGCATCAATCGAACATTCCCAACGCCCTACTACTTAAACATTCTGAGGAAGTGAGGCAGCTTTATCAAACAGGATGGATCAACCCATTCCAGCAAATCCAAATAGACAGTACCATTACCAGACTTGTTGAGTCTATGGGAAAATGCGAACGGATAAAGAATACAATATTCCCGGGTAATTACAGCACACTGCTTCATTTCCTGATTCTGATTTTCGTCACTTTGCTACCCCTCGGCTTGACAGACTATTCTATCCTTATGGAGGTAGCCCTTACAACTCTCTTCGCAGGGATTTTCTTTTTGATTGAGAAAACCGCCATTTTCATGCAGGACCCCTTTGAGAATATGCCCACTGATACCCCAATGACTACGCTGGCTAACAACATAGAGGTTAACCTGATGCAAATGGTGTCTTGCCCGCCTCCCACCCTTACACCGCCTACCAGTTACTACCAGCTATAGCGTTGGCAAGGCTTGGGTTCCTTCATACTCTACAAGGTAGTATAAACTCTTAACGCTTTATTTGACATGGATAAATTTGATGTTACGATTATAGGCTCTGGCCCAGGTGGCTATGTGGCGGCTATACGCTGTGCCCAGCTTGGTTTCAAAACAGCCTTGGTCGAAAAGTATGACACCTTGGGCGGCACCTGCCTGAATGTGGGCTGTATCCCCTCTAAGGCCGTCCTGGACAGCTCTGAGCATTTTTATAATGCCAAGCATAAATTCCAAAGCCACGGCATCAGATTGGAAAACCTGCAACTGGATTTCCCGCAGATGCTAGCCCACAAAGATGACGTGGTGCAGAATACCGTGGCTGGGGTTGACTTCCTGATGAGGAAAAACAAGATAGAGGTAATCCAGGGCGTGGCCACCCTGCTGAGCCCAGGAAGCATCGGCGTCCATGGTACTGACGGAGTCTCCACTACCATTGAGACTAAGTATACTATCTTGGCCACAGGTTCAAAGCCCGGTTCTCTGCCCGATATTGTAATAGACAAGAAGAGAATCATCTCCTCGACCGAGGCGCTTGTCTTACCCGAAATCCCCAAACATCTTATTGTTATAGGGGGTGGGGTGATTGGCATGGAGATTGGGTCCGTGTATGCCCGCATTGGATCAAAGGTCAGCGTGATGGAATACACAGATGCCATCATCCCTAGCATGGACAGAACTATGGGCAAAGAGCTCCAAAAGTCACTGAAGAAGCTGGGCATGGACTTCTATCTCAGCCATAAGGTCACCGGTGCCCAAAGTACGGACGTAGGGGTGACCGTGACGGCCGAGGATACTGCCGGCAAAGTGACTGCTCTGGAAGGCGACTATTGCCTGATGGCCGTGGGCCGGAAGCCCTATACTGAGGGTTTGGGACTGGAAAATGTGGGTATAAAAACCGATAAAGGCGGGCGGATTGAGGTAAATGAGTTTTTGGAGACCAGTGTGCCCGGTATCTATGCGATTGGCGATGTGGTCAAGGGGGCAATGCTTGCGCACAAGGCCTCAGAGGAAGGGGTGTTTGTAGCCGAAGTCCTGGCCGGGCAAAAACCGCACATGGACTACATGCTCATCCCAGGCATCGTCTACACCTGGCCCGAAGTGGCCAGCGTAGGGTATACTGAAGAACAGCTAAAAGCCAGTGGAAGAGCATACCGCACGGGGTCTTTCCCATTCCGGGCCAATGCCCGCGCCCGGATGAACGATGACCTGGAGGGCCAGATAAAAGTGCTGGCCGATGACCAGACCGACGAAATCCTGGGCATTCACATGATCGGCCCTCGGGTAAGTGACATCATTGGGGAAGCGGTAACAGCCATGAGCTACCGAGCCTCGGCAGAGGATATATCCCGGATGTCCCATGGGCACCCCACCTTTTATGAATCTCTTAAAGAGGCTTGCCTTGCCGTGGCTAACCGCGCCATTCATATTTGATACGTATTGAAAATTTAAACCGAAAAACGTATAAATAACAGGTTTATAGTCGTGGTGCTTTCATGGTTAGAGGATGATCCACACATCTCAAAACTAATGAAAGCACCACTTTTGTTTTATTATAATAGCCTCATGTTTTTAGCATAGCCCTGCAAGAGTTGGACCTCCGTCGTGAGGATGAACTATCCCACTTTTATCAACTTAATATCAAAGGTGCGTTTCCTGCTCTTGGTAGTCCGGAGTTTCTAATTGAATAGTAGTATGGCTAATCTTAAAGGACTTCTTAACTTGATCGTCGATGGATTTTAATACTTCATTAGCCGCCGCTGTTTCCTGCAGAACCACATGTGCACTCATAGCATTCACGCCGGAAGTCAGCGACCAGACATGCAAGTCATGCACATCGGCTACCCCTGGCAACTTTACCATTGCTTCGCGCAAGGAGCCCAGGTTGACATCGGCCGGAGTTCCCTCCAGTAAAATGCTGACTGCGTCTTTCAGGAGAATCCAAGTGCGGGGTAGTATGAACAATCCAATTCCGGCAGATAGGATAGGATCAGCATAGTACCATCCGGTGGTCCACATTATCACCCCGGCTACAATGACGCCTATTGAAGTCAGCATGTCTGAGAGAACCTCAAAGTAGGCACCTTTCATGTTCAAGCTGTCATTGGAGCCTTTCCTGAGGATATACATGCCCACCAGATTAATCACCAGTCCTATGCTGGCAATGACCAGCATAGACTTGCTTTCCACTTCGGGTGGGTTCCTGAAGCGTAGGTATGCCTCATACAAAATGTAGAGCGAGATGCCAATCAATATCACCGCATTGGCCAAAGCCGCCAGGATTTCGGCCCGGTAGTACCCGAACGTTTTCTCCGGTGTTGCTTTACGCTCGGCTAGCTTTATGGCAATCAAGGCGAAAGCCAGGCCTCCCACATCCGTTAGCATGTGGCCGGCATCCGCCAGCAAGGCCAGGCTCTTGGTCCAGATACCGCCGATGACTTCAGCAATTAAGTATAGTAAGGTAAGACCCAAAACCCATTTTAGACGGGATTTATTCTGACTACCTGGGGAAACTGCGTGGCCTTTCGACATAGACGGAAGAAGATTCAATTTATAGCGTTGGCGGTGCCCTATATAAAATAAAGCACCGCCACCTCTCCCTGTTCCAGGGGAGTAGGTCAAAAGCGCAAGGATATTGGGTTTATTTCTGGGTTATCTGCTCATGATGCGCATGACAGGCCTCAGCGCATTCTCGGCAAGCCTGTGCACACCGTTGGCAATGCTCA
The DNA here is from genome assembly GCF_001577755.1 of Rufibacter sp. DG15C. Classification (NCBI taxonomy): domain Bacteria; kingdom Pseudomonadati; phylum Bacteroidota; class Cytophagia; order Cytophagales; family Hymenobacteraceae; genus Rufibacter; species Rufibacter sp. DG15C. The sequence continues at coordinate 1,311,031 of NZ_CP010776.1, read as the reverse complement.
TCCTGGTGCTTGCCGCATTCCTCAGCGCACAGGCGACAGATTTCTTCGCACAAGACCAGGTACTGATGGCCGATTGCCGATTGGCTTTGCAACAGCGCTATGGCGTGGCGGCAAGAGTCTGCGCAAGCCCGGTCCAACTGGGCACACTGGGCCATCATCCCCCCCTCAGAAAGGCAATGGGAAAAGCACATCTCGCAGGTGCTGGCACAGGCTAATAATTTTTCGATGAGTTGCTGATGGTTGTGGTTTTCCATAGTTTTTAGAGCAATTAGAATAGTATGTAAATGATACGTCGGCAGGCGGTGTAGGTTTTTCCTAAGTCCTGGCTTGTGTCAGCCTTGATTTTTAAGCGAATAGCTCTCCTTTCCTTCTAGACGCTTAGGCATTCACCCGCTACCTTCTTACTAGGATGGATAGACTGGTCAAATTCCAATAGAGTTGTAGCAGAGCTTACCCTATTGACCTGACGGATAATTTCTGCAATGGAACAATCATTATGCGCTTGGATGTTCTACCGATAGCAAACAGAACCTGCCATGACAAGAAAAACCAGCATTAAATACTTTTCATTTTTCCTCTCTGCTGTGGTAATTGCCTTCTGCACGGGATTCGCCTTTCTACAGGTGACGACTCCTTCTGGCGAACCATTAAAAGTATCCGAGACGGAGCAGGCTAATAACCCAATTAAGCCCCTTCTCTCTGCGGACCAGGTGTTTGGCCAATATATTGAAAACACCTATGCGGCGGCAGGTTTGGCGGATCAGGGCCTTTCCCTTGAGACGTTTCGGAAAGCCGTGACAGGCTATCACAACTTGATGTCAGCAAATAGGTTATCTTCGGAAAAATCCCTGATCACAATTGTGGACTTCAACCAATCCAGCAGAAACCGGCGTTTATGGGTTATTGACTTGTCCACCAACCAAGTAGTCTATAACACATGGGTGGCACATGGGCAGGGCAGTGGATTGGAATATGCCTCGACTTTCTCCAATACCGTGAATTCCTTCCAGAGCAGCCTTGGCTTTTACTTGACTGAGGACACTTATATGGGTAAAAACGGCTACTCCCTGAAACTTCAAGGTTTGGATGCCGGCTTTAATACCAATGCCCTAGACCGTTCTGTGGTGGTCCATGGGGCTCCTTATGCTTCCGAAGGCTTTATAAAAGCTACTGGCCGGCTTGGCCGGAGCCAGGGATGCCCTGCGCTTCCTACGGAACTCAACAAGCCAATCATCAATACTATCAAAGGCCGTACCTTGCTGTTTGTGGACGGCCCCTCTGACAGCTACTCTTCTGCTTACCTGGACAGCGGTCAGGCCGCAACATGCTTCGTTAATGATGAGGCGGGTAAAAACCATATCAATGCATAGAACAATATATTTTGAAATAAGCGTGCTACGATTCAGCTAAATAGTATTCGGCTCGAACTTCTAGAAAAGCTTATTATTTTTTGATTACCTAGAAATTCTTTGTTTTTGGCAATATGGATCCTGCAACTTCACTGGGCCTAAATGCTTGATAGGACCGGGAATTCCTTGCTAACGCACTGCCTATCAGCCTGCTGATGCCAGAGCACTGTCACGGTCCAGCCCTAAATACCCTCTCATCTTTTACGTAGGAACCCGCTGGTTTTCAGGTCGTATACATGCCCAATGGGCATCTGGCATAGATAGCTCTTATCCACTGACACCATTTCCATAGAACATGAAAATAAACCTATTGAATAATAAGTGTGCAGTGCTGGCTTTCGGGATATCCCTGTCCCTCTTCGCATGCAGCGGGAACACTGAGAAAGCGGAATCGACATCCGCCGCCCAAACAGAGGAACACTCCGGTTCGGGGCATGGCATGCCGGCCTCCGGGTCCAACAGGATGATGGATCTCATGCATGGGAACATGGCGGCCATGCAGAAGATGGAGATGACGGGGGACCTTGACCATGACTTCGCCAGGATGATGGCCATCCACCACGCAGGGGCCCTCTCCATGGCCCAGGAGCAGGCCGATAACGGGCAAGACACGATGCTGGTAAACATGGCTAGGAAAACCCTGGCCTCCCAAAAAGAGGAACAGGACAAGCTTCATAAATTTGTGGACAGCCACAAGCCCGTGTCCGGGGACAAGGCGGGGTCCATGAGACTACTGGGCTCAATGGAGTCTTCTATGGCGGGTATGGAGCATGCCAAAGGAGGGACTACTGACCACGATTTCGCTGCCCTGATGGGAATACACCACCAGAGCGGCATTGACATGGCGAAAGCATACCTGCCGGGCGCGAAGTCACCGGAGCTGAGGGCGATGGCGCAGAAAATCATAGTCGACCAGCAAAGGGAAAAGCAACAGATGGACACCTGGCTGGAAGAGAACAAGCAATAGAAGGCTGGCCTCTAAACCTCGTCTGTTTGAAAAAGGAGAGCCTCATGCAGAAGCTCTCCTTTTTTGTCTAATCAAGTCCGATAGCGGGTTTTATGTAAACTAAGAATGCCAATAGCTTCCCTTATTTTACATAAGACCCGTTATGAGAATGGGTAAATTTTGCCAACAATAGCAACTCATATTAATTATCCATACTTATAATGCCTGAGTTGTATAACTTTTGACAAAGATTATATAACAGTGTATGACAGAATTGTTTATACTTTTGTGAAAAGAAGCTGACTAGATTGACAACCCTTCCAGGTAGTCAACGTTTTGGCACTGATACTTATCCAGCCGAATGACCTTACTGCAGAGATTCATACACCTAAGTCTGGTCGTCGCCATCTCAATGGCAACGATGGGGTTCCGCGTGGCCGGGTCTCAGTGCGCTGGGGGCAACAGTGTTGAGGTAGGCTTTTTCGCAGAGCCAAGCTGCTGCTGCAAAAAGGGTTCGAAAGGCCCGATGAAGTCTTGTGATGATTTCTCCTGTGTGATGCCCCGCGGGGCAATGGCCCAGAATAATTTCAACTCTCCCACCCAACAGATTGCCCAGGCAGCGAATGACCCGGCGGGCTTTCCAAGCTTTGCCGCAGCCATCCGTCCGGTCATCCTGGAATCCATCCCCCACGTTACCCTGCCCCCGCCCATCTCCGGGCGAGACATCGGCATCCTGTATCAGACTTTCCTTATTTGACTTCCTTTCTTTTTAGAAGCCGCGCCTAACCTTTCCATAGGGCTGCCTTCTATCTGTAAATTTCGATTCAGCGATCTAGACCAGAGCGATTGGCTTCCTTTGTCCAATATGCAATCTGGCGTTTAAAGGCGTTGCTTTTATCCTTGCCTCTAAGGTGCAATGCTGTCCTGGTTCCGGAATTTACCGCCTTGCCTTATCAACCTTTCCAGATAGAGTCCCTTCAGTTTAGAATAACTGAGGCTGGCCCCTGTCTTTGTTTGTTGTTTGCACGGCCCGCAGGGGTCCTGTAGGCTGAGTCCGTGTTTTTTAAATCTCCAACCATTCCATTTTATGAAAACTCTGAAAGTAACCATTGCAATGGCCTTCTTCGGCTTGACCTTGTTCTCATCATGCGACAGCTCCGGAACCGAGCAGAAAACAGCCGAGGGGACGACCTCAGAGGTACAGGTGGCGGGCGTTACCTACACCTGCCCTATGCACCCGGAAGTGGTGAGCGATGTGAAGGGAAAATGCCCTAAGTGCGGCATGTTCCTGGAAGAGGTGAAACCAGGCGAAAAGCTGGATTCTGCCGCTGCCGCCCAACAGCACCATGAGGGCGAAGAGCAACACTAATGGCTAATGGCTTCTCGGTTAAACCGCAAGGTGAGACCAAAGCGCTTATGCCGTTTTTGGGGTGTTTTCTGTAAAACACCCCAAAAACGCAAAACCGTCAATGCCAAATAACTTATCTATTTTATGATTGGCAAATTAATTTCCTTTTCCCTCCGCAACCGGATGATTGTGCTGCTCATTGCGGCAGGCATGTTCGGTTGGGGAGCTTATTCAGTCACCACCAGTAAGGTAGACGCCATCCCTGACCTCTCAGAGAACCAGGTGATTGTGTTCACAGAGTGGATGGGCCGCAGCCCGCAGATCATAGAGGACCAGGTGACCTACCCGCTGGTAACTAACCTACAGGGAATGCCCCAGGTCAAGTATGTGCGGGGCGTCTCCATGTTCGGGATGAGCTTCATTTACATCATCTTTGATGATAAAACAGATATCTACTGGGCGCGGGAACGGGTGCTGGAGCGGCTTAACTACGCTAACCGCCTTCTCCCAGAGGGGGCAATCCCTACCCTTGGTCCAGACGGTACCGGTGTGGGGCACATTCTCTGGTACACCCTGGACGCCTCAGGAATGGACCTAGGCGAGCAGCGGGCGGTACAGGACTGGTATGTGAAGTTCGCGTTGCAGAATGTGCCGGGCGTGAGTGAGATCGCCTCCTTCGGTGGTTTTCAGAAGCAGTACCAGATCACCGTTGACCCTACCAAGCTCACTTATTTCAACCTGTCAGTACCGCAGGTGATGGCCGCCGTGCGGGCCAATAATAATGAGAGCGGTGGCCGCAAGTTTGAGATGAGCGACATCGGCTACATCATCAAGACAACGGGCTATCTGCAGTCTATGGAAGAGATAGAAAGCATTCCCATCACCACCCAAAATACCATACCCGTGAGTGTGCGTGACGTGGCCACCGTTCAGATGACGGGGGAAAGCCGCCTGGGTATTTTCGACTTAAATGGCGAGGGTGAGGCTGTGGGCGGTATTGTGGTGATGCGCTACGGTGAGAATGCCGAAGAGGTGATCAGGAACGTAAAAGCCAAGATGGAAGAGGTCTCAGCGGGTCTGCCGAAGGGGGTCAAGTTCAACATCGTCTATGACCGCAGCGGGCTCATCAATGAATCTGTGGATTCTATCAAAACTACATTGATAGAAGAGATGCTGGTGGCCTCTGCCATTGTGTTCTTGTTCCTTTTCCATTGGCGCAGTGCCTTGATCATCATCATCCAGCTGCCGCTTTCCATTGCCATCGGCTTTATTCTGTTGAATGCCTTTGACATCACCTCCAACATTATGTCTCTGACTGGGATCGCCCTGTCTATCGGGGTGATTGTAGACGATGCCATTGTGATGGTAGAAAACGCATATCGGCACCTAGCCGATGCCCAAATAGAAGAAGAGAACCATGGATAATAAGAAACGACTGTCCATCATAGAGAAAGCCTCCAAGCAGGTAGGCCCCAGTGTGTTTTGGAGCACCATCATCATTATTACCTCCTTCTTGCCGGTGTTCCTTTTGACCGGGCAGGAGGGACGCCTTTTCAGCCCATTGGCCTGGACCAAGACATTTATCCTCATTGTAGATGCCTTTGTGGCCATCACAGTGACTCCTGTGCTGCTGTCACTCCTACTCAAAGGCAAGTTCAAGCCCGAGAGCGCCAACCCCGTTAACCGCGCCTTGGAACGGGTGTATTCACCAATTCTGCGCTGGTGCCTTAAATGGCGCAAAACCACCATTGGAGTAAATATTCTGGCTTTGGTGGTGAGTATTCCCATGCTGCTGAGTCTGGGGTCTGAGTTCATGCCGCCTCTGGATGAGAGTTCCATCCTGTTCATGCCGGTGACCCTGCCAGACATCTCCAACGCCGAGGCCAAGCGCGTTCTGCAGGTGCAGGACAAGATCATTAAATCTACGCCGGAGGTGGAGCAGGTGTTGGGCAAGGCAGGCCGGGCCAGCACCGCTACTGACAACTCGCCCATCAGCATGATTGAGACCATCATCCTGCTGAAGCCTCAGTCAGAGTGGCGGGAGGGGATGACCAAGGCGAAGATCATCGCCGAGCTGGACCAGAAACTGCAGATCCCCGGGGTCATCAACGGCTGGACCCAGCCCATCATCAACCGCATCAACATGCTGGCCACCGGCATTAGGACGGACGTGGGCGTGAAGGTGTACGGCCAGAGCTTGGACTCTATCGCCGTGGTGTCAGAGAAAGTGCGTAATGCATTGCAACAGGTAGAAGGAGTGAAAGACCTGTACATTGAGCCGGTGACCGGAGGCCGTTACCTTGAGATTCAGACCAGGCGCGAGGATCTGGGACGCTACGGCCTTTCCGTCAATGATGTGAACAGTGTGGTGGAGTCTGCCCTCGGTGGGGCCAGCATCGGCAATACCATTGAAGGACGGCGGCGATTCTCCATCAACGTGCGTTTGGCGCAGGAGTATCGCAATAGTCTGGACCGGATACGCCGCATCCCCATCCAGTCAAGTACCAGCGGAACGGTGCCGCTTTCAGCGGTGGCTGATGTGAAATTTGTGGACGGACCGCCTATGATTGCCTCAGAGAATGCCCAACTCCGGGGCGCTGTGCTATTCAATGTACGTGACCGCGATTTAGGCAGCACGGTGCAAGAGGCCATCAAAACCATTAACCAAGAAGTAACGGGAATACCCAATGGCTATCATTTGGAGTGGAGCGGCCAGTGGGAAAACCAGATCAGGGCGAACAAGACCCTAAAGATTATCATCCCGCTGGTGGTGCTCATCATTTTTTTTATTCTGTATTTCTCCTTCAAGTCTTTCAAAGAGGCGCTGCTCAACCTGGTCACCATCCCATTCGCTCTGGTGGGCGGGGTGTTCATTGTGTACTTCTACGGCATCAATCTGTCCGTGGCAGTAGCGGTGGGATTCATCGCCCTGTTTGGGATGGCCGTAGAGACCGGTATGCTCATGGTGGTGTACTTGAATGAGGCCATGAACGAACTGGTGGCCAAAAAGGGCAACTCCAGTGAGACTATCACCAAGCAGGATATAAGGGAGTATGTGTTCCAGGGGGCGGCCAAGCGCCTCCGGCCCAAGATAATGACGGTTTCTGTGTCGCTCTTTGGCCTGATTCCCATTCTGTGGGCTACCGGGGTAGGTACTGATGTGATGTTACCCATCGTGTTACCGCTTATCGGCGGGGTCTTCACTTCTTCCATACATATCCTGCTGGTAACCCCCGTGGTGTTTGAGATGACCAAGGAATATGAACTCAAGAAACACGGCAAACTAGAGATTTATGATGTCAAGCATTAAGTTATACATAGGCGCTTTGTTGGTTTTGCTGAGCACTTCTGCCCAGGCCCAAACCCCGGTGCTCTCCTTGGACACAGTCCTTAACCGGATTAGCCAGAACAATGGCATGCTCCAGGAGATTGAATTCAGGGCGAAGGCGCAAAATGCCATGGCCAAGGGAGCCAGGAGCCAGATGGCACCCATGGTGGGCGCCGGGGTCTTCATGTACCCGTACCCAGGCCAGATGAAAATGGAGGAAGATGACGCCATGTACATGACGGCCGTGGAGCAGGACATTACCAACCCTGCCAAACTGAAAGCCCGTGAGAAGTACCAGTTGTCCAGAGCTGCCATTGAAGAGGCCGGCCGCGACATGACTTTTAATCAATTAAGGGCGCAGGCCAAAACCGCCTATTACCAGTGGGTGGTGCTGGAAAAGAAGAAGGCCGTGTTGGCCGAGAGTCAGCGCATCATGCAGTTCATGCTCAAGCTGGGCAAGGTGCGTTATCCTTATAACCAAAGCTCGCTGGGCAGTATTTACAAAGCTGAAGGCCGGGTAGGCGAGGTGGAGAACATGCTCACCATGACCAACAGTGAGATTGAGATGAAGAACATCCAGTTGAACATGCTCATGAACCTGCCTCCTGAGAACAGGTTTAAGGTAGACACCACCGTGCAAGCACCTGTGCTGATCGTGCTCCCAGATACGGCTTCCCTGAGTGCCGCCCGCAGTGACGTGCGCCAAATAGACCGTACCATAGAGTCCATGCAGTTGAACCTGCGTCTGGAGAACATCCAGCGCAAACCGGATTTCGGGATACGGTTTGAGAACATGATGCCGCGTGACAGGATGATGCCCCAGTCGTTCACCCTCATGGGCATGGTCTCTATTCCCATCGCTCCCTGGTCCTCTAAAATGTACAAGGCTAATGCCACCGCCATGAATCTTGAAATACAGGGCATGCGGAAGGGAAGGGAGGCGCTGGTGAACGAAGCTCAAAACATGGTGGCCAGCATGGCCCTTGAGCTACAGGCAAAGCGAACGCAGGTGCAGAATTATGAGAAGAAGATCATCCCGGCCCTGCGCCGCAACTATGAAACTACGCTCCTTAGTTATGAGCAGAACACAGGCCAGTTGCCTTTGGTGATTGATGCCTGGGAAGCCCTGAACATGGCCCAGATGGAATACCTCAACAACCTGGAGCAACTCTACCTAATCGGTGTGAACTATGAGAAAGAACTGGAAAAATAGGCTGCTTGCGTTTATCCTCCTGCTGTTGCCCTTCTCCTTTACAGCCTGCCAGGACAAGGCCGAAAAAGGAGAGGAGGCGCATGCCATGGAGTACACCTGCCCCATGCACCCCCAGGTTGTGCAGGACAAGCCCGGTTCCTGCCCCATCTGCGGCATGGACCTGGTGGCCAAGCAACCCGCAGACGCACCTGCCGTGGCCGTGCCTGCAGACTTAAATTATCTATTGCAACCAGCCAACCAGACCGTGGTTTCCTCTGTGCAGACCACGCGCCCCGTGCAGAAGCCGCTGGAGCAGGAAATCACCATGTCTGGGGTGGTGACCTATGACACCCGTCGGCAGTACATAATCCCAGCCCGGTTCGCAGGGCGGATAGAGAAACTGTACGTGCAGTTCAACTACCAGCCAGTGCGCAAAGGCCAGAAGTTGTATGACATCTACAGTCCGGAACTGGTCACTGCGCAGAAGGAACTCCTTTACCTACTCAAGAATGACCCTGGCAATACATCCCTCATAGCCGGCGCGCGCCAAAAAATACGTCTTCTGGGTGCCACAGAGGGACAGATAAATCAGCTTGCACGCACGGGGAGAGAGTCCTATACCTTCTCAGTCTTTAGCCCTTACTCGGGGTATGTGTTGGATCCGTCGGTGACGGCAACCCCAACAGTAGCGCCAGCCGCCGCCTCTGCCGCAGGCGGTAGCGATGACGGTATGGGCGGCATGGGCGGTTCTAGCGGCGGTGCTTCAGGCACTATAACCACACCCGCCTCGGCCCCCCAAGGATTCGCCATTCGGGAAGGCATGTACGTGACCACGGGGCAGGCACTGCTAAAAGTAATTGACGCCTCCCAGGTTTGGGCGCAGTTCAACGTGGCCAGCAATGTGGCGGGCCAATTAAAGAAGGGGACTCCCATCAATATTTCCTTTAACCAGGTGGAGGGTAAGACCCTGCAGTCCTCTGTGCAATTGGTGGAGCCGGTGTATGAGGCGGGGGAGAACTTCGCGCAGGTCAGGGCCTTGCTTCCGGCGAAGGGGAATCCGGTTCTAATCGGCCAGGTCATCACCGGGAAAGTAACCTATAGCACTGGCTCCGCCCTTTGGGTTCCTAAAGATGCCGTGTTGGACCTTGGGGGCCAGTCGGTAGCATTCCTGAAAATGGACGGAGTGTTCAAACCCATTGGTGTGCGCGTGGGGCAGCGGTCAGGCGGTCAGGTAGAGATTGTGTCAGGGCTGAAAGCCAGTGACGTGATAGCGGCCAACGCACAGTTCCTGGTGGACAGTGAGAGTTTTATTAGGGTAGCAGACACAAGCAGATGAGACATATAAAAAACCTATTCACCTTTTTACTGGCAACGCTCTTTCTGATGGCCTGCGCCAAGACCGACGAGCATGCCCACGCAACGGAAGACGCCAGCTACACCTGCCCCATGCACCCCCAAATTGTGGAAGGCGAGCCTGGTTCTTGTCCCATTTGTGGCATGGACCTGGTTTTGGTCCAGAAACAGAAAAAGGAGCCAGAAACGGCCAGTGCCTTTACCTGCCCAATGCACCCACAGATAGTGGAGGACAAAGCCGGCTCATGCCCCATCTGCGGGATGGACCTGGTACCCGTGAAAAAACAAAGCGGCAAAGGTGAAGAAGTCAGTATCATGCTGAGCGGAAGTCAGATCCAACTGGGCAACATCACCACGCAAGCCGTCCGGCAGGGACAGGTGGGAAGTAGCACGGTGCTTACGGGCAGGCTGGTGGTGGACCAGACGCAGGCCGACCTTATCAGCAGCCGGGCCGCTGGCCGCATAGAGAGACTGTATGTGAAAGAAACCGGTCAGCCCATCCGTAAGGGGCAACCCCTCTATGACTTATACAGTGAGACCCTTCTCACATTGGAACAGGAATACCTGCTGGCCTTGGACCAGGTGAAGGCGTTTCCAGGTGAGAGGCAGTTTGCCTCCATTTTGGATGCGGCCAAAAGAAAGCTTCTCTTAACCGGGCTTACCAACGCCCAGGTCAATCGGATCGCCCGCACGCGAAAGTTGGACGCGCGTATCACCTTTGTCGCCCCGTCCGCCGGCACGGTCACAGAGATAGCTTCCGCCGAAGGTATTTATGTGGCTGAGGGAAGCCCGCTGTACAGGATCACCCGCTTCAGCTCCATCTGGGTAGAGGCGGAACTTTATGCGCAGGAGGCAGACCAGGTGAAGGTGGGAACGCCCGTTGAAGTCTCTGTCCCCGGAAATGCGGCACCTATCAAAACTAGAATCTCCTTTATCAACCCAGAGTTCAGGCAAAACAGCCAGGTGGTGGTTGCACGGGCCCCGATCCCCAATCCGCAGGGACGGTTGATTCCAGGCACGCAGGCCACCATGACCCTCGGGGCTCCCGTGAAGCAGGCTATGACCCTGCCGCTGGATGCCGTGATCCGGGATTCCAAAGGTGCGCATGTCTGGGTGAAGATTGGGGAGAATACCTTCAGCCCCAGAAGAGTGGAGCTAGGGGAGGAAAGCGCCAACCGGGTTGCCATTTCCAGTGGGCTACAACCCAGAGACACCGTGGTTGTGACGGGCGCCTATCTGCTGTACAGCGAATATGTACTAAAGCAGGGAGCAGACCCGATGGCGGGACATAACCACTAGTTACAGTGCAGTTCTTTGGAATGAATTAGCCGTTTTTGGCCCGCTTTCAAGAAGATAGGCCAAAAACAGAAAACAATTGACACACTATTTACCTAAGTACCCATGATAAGACACAATAGCGTTATTCGCATTCTTTTCCTTTCCTGCCTCCTTGGGTTGACAGCCTGTAATTTCCATACAGAGGCAGACATGGATGATATGGACGAGGACATGGAAAACATGGACTTGAACATTGGCTACCCCGCCGCTTTTGTGGTGAACGGAGAGTCTAATGATGTGGACGTCATCAACCTCAATGACCACACTCACAAGGACCACCTCAAATTGAACGGAGCCACGTTTCCGCACCATATCAACATGAGCCCAGATAGAACCAGGTTGGCCGTAGCCATTACCAGCACAGACCTGAGCGGGGGCCATGACGGCGGAGGCATGGACGGGATGAGCGGCCTGAAGGTTATTGTACTCAACAGCTACACTGGCAAGATTGAGAAGGAGATTGTGCTCCCTAAGATGCCGCATAACGCTGTCTTTAACGCTGACGGTTCTGAGCTGTGGGTTTCACAGGAAGATGACAACCGAAGCCAGGTGCTGGTGTACAATGTTGGGAGTTGGAGTTTGAAGAACACCATTCAGGTAGGGAAGGGACTGTCTGAAATCACCTTCTCCTCAGACGGGTCCAGAGCCTATGCCGCCAATACCATGGATGCCACCGTCTCGGTCATCCACCCGGAAACGAAATCCATTCTGGCCACCATCCCCGTAGGCAAAGACCCGGTGGGCGCCTGGCCGGCCGCGAACGGCTATATGTACGCAGACAATGAAACGGACCAGACCGTGTCTGAGATTCAGGTAAGCACCAACAAGGTCACAGAAACCATCAATTTAGGCTTTAAGCCTGGGTACGTGGCGTTCCACCCGGGCCAGCAGGAGCTATGGGTGAGCGATGCCACCAATGGCCAAGTGGTCTATTACAAGAAGGCAAATGGCCTGTGGGCCAGGCAGGGGACCATCACCACAGGCGCAGATGCCCACGCCATCGCCTTCAGCAAAGATGGCTCCACCGCCTATGTCACTAATCAGGGGGCAGGCACAGTTTCCGTTATTCAAGTTGCTAGTCATGCGGTGACCGCTACCATCCAGGTAGGTAAGAAACCAAATGGATTGGTCATTCGGCAGTAAAAAACAAACATCCATATCTAAACCCGATTATTTAAATGAAATCTTCTACCGCTATTCGTTGCCTTCTAGGCTTCTTGCTCGTTGCTATCTTCTTACTTCCCTTTGAAACGTTGGCCCATGGAGGGGAGAAGCATGGCAAGAAGGCACCATCAGCAAAGGCAGACTCCCTTAAAAAGACAGTAGTCAGCACTAAGGACACTATCACGTTCAGTAAGGTGACTCCGGCAGAGCATGCTGGCCACAAGTCCAACCCGGCCAAGGTGCATGCCTCCATTTCCGACTTTCCGCACATTCATCCTTTGATTGTGCATTTCCCCATCATGCTTCTCCTGATTGCGGCGGCCATTCAATTCGTGAATATCCTGTTCCGGAAAAAAGAGCTCAACTGGGCCGTAACCATCATGGTGTTGCTGGGATTTGTGACCGCCTACGCCTCCACCCACTGGTCACACCCCCATACCGATGGGCTTACCGAGCATGCGGAGCTGGTTCTGGAACAGCATGATAAATACGCTGATTACACAATCTACCTTTCAGGGCTTGGGTTACTGGCCCAATTGCTGAGCCTGTTTCTATTCAAAGGGAAACGCTGGAGTATTGCCGTGGCGGCTGTCATCCTAATTGGGGCTGGATATGCCGTGAGTATGGCGGGGCACTACGGTGCACAACTGGTGCATATAGAAGGAGTAGGTCCGCAGGGAAAATACCTGGAACAGCACCATTAATCCTAAACATTGAATTCTTAAGTATCTAAACAATATATAGCCATGTTTTCAAGAATAACCTCTACCGCCGGCATCTTGTGCCTCAGTCTTGTTTTCTTTTCATGTACCCAGAACGCGGAGGTACAGCAAGCACAGGAGAAGGATACTACTTCCTTTGTTTCTTCAACAGAGGAAGTTGAAGACGCGACCATCATCAAAGTGCAGTCAGAACCTGACACTGTAAAGGGAAGCCTCAAAGCAGTGGCAAAAGAAAATATAGCGGGTGTCAACATCACTGTCAGATACCACTCCCCCGCCGTGAGGAAGAGAGTGATATGGGGCGGTTTGGTTGCCTACAATCAAGTATGGGTGACTGGGGCCCACTCCGCCACCACTCTTGAATTAGATGGTCCTATCCGCCTAGGTGGAAAAGAAGTGCCTGCCGGTAAGTATGCCTTGTTCACTATTCCCGGGGAGAAGGAGTGGACCGTGATTCTCAACAGGAACTGGGAGCAACATCTGGCGGACGAATACTCTGAAGCGGAGGACATGATGCGTTTAACCGTAAAGCCTGAGCAGGCCTCACATCAGGAACGCCTCCGCTATGCCATCCAGCCGGCCGGTGCCGACAAAGGGACCCTGGTTATCCACTGGGACCGATTGCGGATTCCTATTTCTATCGGGCAGTGAGTGCTAGCCCGGTATTATCATCATTTTTATCTGGCTTATGGAACTTCAAGGTAGCGATAGCAAGGTAATATTAAGAATCAAAAATATGGTCTGTCCGCGTTGCATCCGGATTATCAAGGACCAGTTCGCGTTGCTCCATATACCCGTCAATGACGTGCGGCTGGGGCAGGTGGATTTAGACCGCCCCTTGAACCCGGAGGAGCTGGAGCGGGTGAAATCAGTTTTGGCAGAATATGGTTTCGAGTTGCTGGAGGATAGGAAAGGGAGGCTGGTGGAGCAGATAAAGACACTGCTCATTGAGGCGATCCATTATCAGGAGGGGAAAATCAGTGCCAACTACTCTACCTACCTGGCCCAAGCCATGGGAAAGGACTATAGTACTTTGAGCCACGCCTTCTCCTCCCTAGAGAATGTTACCATTGAGAGATACATCATCCTGCAAAAGGTGGAGTACGTGAAAGCGCAGATTGAATATGACGAGCTTTCTCTGGGTGAGATAGCAGCTAGACTGCATTACAGCAGCTTGAGCCATCTATCCAAGCAGTTCAAGGCGGTGACCGGGTATAGCCCCTCTGAATATAAGAAGCTAAAGTTAATGAACCGCTTGCCCCTTGACCAAGTCAGCTAAATGTTGGACCCGTAATTATGCAAGTCTAAACAAGGACTGTACAAAACAGAACTAGAAGGTTGGTGGTAAAATAATGCATTGGTATTATCTATTAACTTAAAATTTATCCAGCTATGCACAATTCAAACCAATATCAATCTGTAATTGCGGCCTTGAATGCCTGCGCCGCGGCCTGTGATCATTGTTATGATGCCTGCCTGCAGGAGGAGCACGTGAAAATGATGGCTCGCTGTATTCGCCTCGACCGTGACTGTGCAGAAATATGCAGGCTCACCGCCGGTGCGCTTGCAAGAAGCGCAGAGTCCGCAAAGGTTCTCTTGAAAGCCTGTGCCGAAATATGCCGTGAGTGCGGCATAGAGTGTGCCAGCCACAAAGAAATGCAGCACTGTCAGCAATGCGCAGAGGCCTGTAAAGCTTGTGAAGAGGCCTGTCGTAGCGCATTCTAGAAATAAGAAGACAATAGCAAGGGTTGAAACCGCGAACAGTCCTGCCTGCGTGGTTTCAACCCTTGATTATGATTTTGTTGATTTTGTTTCAACTTATTATTTGTCCTAACCAACTAAATTGAAAAGGATTTTGGCTGCAAGACTACTGTTGATGCTCCTGCAACCAGTCGTCTAACTTCTGCTTCTCCCTCTGTTGCTCGTCTATAATCTTCTGTGCCATCGCCTTGATTTCCGGTGATTTGGCTTGTGGCATATAAGCCTTGGCCATGTCAATTCCGCTTTGGTGGTGCATGCTCATGAGCGAGGCGAAGTGATGGTCTGTGCCTCCCTTCATGTCGTGGTTCATCTTCGCCATCATGTCTTTCATGGGGGCCATCATCTGCATTGTCTTGGAGGTGTCCCCTTTAGCGCTTTTCTGGGCGTCAGCGAACCGCTCCAACCTGTCCCTTTCATCCTGTTGCGTCTGTAAGGTCTTCCTCGCCATGTTCACCAGCATGGTGTCCTGCCCGCTTTCCGCCTCTTCCTTGGCCATGTCAAGTGCGCCCTTATGGTGAGTCGCCATCAATAGGGCAAAGTCGCGGTCTGGATCTCCCGTCATCTTTATTTTTTGCATATCGCTCATGTTGTCATGCATGAGGTCCATCATCTTGTTATTGGATCCGGATGCTGTCATATCATGCCCCGAACCAGAATGCTCCTCTGTTTGGTCTGTTGAAATAGATTCGGGTTTTTCTGAATTCCCGCCGCAAGCGTAAAAGAACAGTGAGATCCCAAAGGCCATAGCTGCCCACGAGTTATTCAATGGTTTGACTTTCATAGTTGATCGGAAATGGAGTGGAAAGAAGTTTTAATTGGTATCGGTAGCTGTTGCGCATTTATACGACTTGCAAATAGGCGGGTTCAATACAACCATGAGCCTTGAGAATGGACCTAACGAAGGTAAATGTGCAATAGAATGTATTTTGAAAGGATTTAAAGAGCAGACATGAAACCTGTTAAGTTTATTTGATGACATCATTATACAAACCTTTTCCGCAATTGTATAAAGTGGATGCTAATCATTCAGTCTTTATCGCTTCGTTAGTGAAGTCCTTTGAATTACTTGCACAATTTTGACAATCAAATCAAGGATTGTATAAAACATAGGTATGCCAGTAGAGTAAAACAGGGGTAGGTAACCTTTAAATTAATCTTATACCCATGCATACCTCTCAAAACCAGAATATCATCCAAGCGCTGATCGAATGCGCCTCGGCCTGTGACCATTGTTTCGATGCCTGCCTTCAGGAACAGGATGTGAAAATGATGGAAGGTTGTATCCGGCTGGACCGCGACTGCGCCGATATCTGCAGGCTGGCGGCTAGTGCGCTGACAGCCAACTCACCCTCTTCCCAAGCACTTCTAAGGGCCTGTGCTGAGATCTGCAGGGCCTGCGGGGATGAGTGCGAGAAGCACGGACACATGCAGCACTGCCAGGAGTGCGCAGAGTCTTGCCGCCGGTGCGAGGAGGCCTGCCGTTCAGCAGTCTAGCACGCGTTCCTACTTTTAAGTAACTCCTCGACGGAATAATTTTGCTTCATATCCTTTATCATGTACTGGTGCCAGGCCTTATCGCCTGGCTCTTTTACCGGAGTAATTGGAAGAGGGTGTGGCTTTTGATGGCCGCTGGCATCCTTGCGGACCTTGACCATCTGTTCGCCGTGCCTATGTATGACCCAGGAAGATGCAGTATCGGGTTTCACTTTCTTCACACCTATCCTGCTATCGCCCTTTATGCATTGCTTTTGTTCATTCCAAAGGTAAGGGTGCTTGCCATTGGATTATTGGTGCATATGGGCCTAGACTATATTGACTGCCTTGTTTAAGGGAGGATGATCAGATGTATAAATACCGGTACAGTAATAAACCTAAATAGAAACAACGATGAGACGACTAATAGACATAAACAAATGGATATTGTATTTATTCGCTCCAATCCTGTTGACGTCATGCGACAGTGAGGATGACGGCTTTGAGACCCAACCCCATGACCAGAACAGGATGATGGGCATCATGCATGATATGATGGATGATATGGAAATGATGCAGATGAACGGAGACCCAGACGTCGTTTTCGCCCAAATGATGATCATGCATCACCAGGGAGCCATCGACATGGCCAATGAGGAACTAAGCAGCGGGGATGATGCGGCCATCAAAGCGCTGGCTACGAAAATAAAAGAAGACCAGCAACAGGAGATCCAGGAATTGCAGGCTTTTATCGGCTCATATCAGCCTGATCAGGCGACCAGCGGCATGTTCAACATGGAGCTGATGGGTTCAATGGAGAAATCGGCCCGCCAGAGCGACCTGCAAGTGTTGACCGGGGACACGGACCAGGATTTTGCCCAGCTTATGATAGTGCACCACCAATCGGCGATTGAGAATGCCCGCGCTGTGCAGGAGCACGGCACAAGCGCTTTGATCAAGGAGATGGCGCACAGGATGATCGACGCCCAAATGGCGGAAATCGAAGAGCTTCAGGAATGGCTATTGGCCAATAAAACCTATTAGGGCGCTTTTCAGCCAGTTTAATTATTTTTCTCATGTTGATAAAAGCACCTCCTGCTGGGAGGTGCTTTTATCATTGCCATTGGCAAGGTCTCCCATCGATGGCAACCCTATGCGATTCTGCTGCTCTGCTTTAATCTGGCTCCTCATTCTCAGAACATAGAAAGACCACCACCGATCTGAGCTAAGGTGCCAAACCCATTCTAGCGTATATCACCTCTATTGCTAATTACAGATGGGGGCTTCTATACGATTCCTTCCAATGGCGTCGGCTAGCGGAGAAATCTTGTAAACCCTCGCTAAAATTGTATCACATAGAGCTCTGGGCTTCCTGGTATCTTTGCCAAGGAAAGGGAGGGGAGCCCCCTGAGTGTTTCATTTGTTGAACGTAGCATCTTAAAGGAAATGGAAAATTTGAAATTCAAAACCAATATCAAGTGCGGGGGATGCGTGGCAGCCGTCACCCCCTTTCTGGACAAGGAAACAAGCGTAGAGAAATGGCAGGTAGATACTCAACACCCAGATAAGATCCTGACTGTGGAGGGAAATGCCATCAATAGAACAGGGGTAATAGAGGCGATAGAACAGGCTGGGTTCAAAATTGAACAGCTTTCATAAACTATGTAAAAGGGGTAATCTGAATGATTACCCCTTTTTTTAAGTACTAATCTACATAAGGACCATGGACCATTCCCATCACAGCCACCAGCCTTCTAACTCTGTTAGAAACTCCATTGAAAGCAAAGAGGCGTTAACTGACAAAGCTCTACATGGCCATGACCAGGCCATGCCTCCACAGGGGCATGCGCACGATCACCATACTATGATGATTGATGACTTCAGGCGAAGGTTCTGGGTCTCCCTGCTGCTGTCATTGCCTGTAATCATCCTCAGCCCGATGGTGCAGCACATCCTAGGGTACCGCTTGGAAATACCATTCGGTATGTCCATCGCCTTTGCCCTTTCCTCTGTCATATTCTTATACGGGGGGTGGCCCTTCCTAACGGGTCTGTGGCAGGAGATGAAAAAGGGAGCCCCTGGGATGATGACCCTAATAGCGATAGCGATAACGGTGGCCTACCTTTACAGCACCGCCATAGTATTTGGCTTGGAAGGGATGGATTTCTTCTGGGAGCTGGCAACCCTTATCGTGATCATGCTCTTGGGTCATTGGATAGAGATGAAATCGGTTTTGGGTGCCTCACGCGCCTTAGAATTATTGGTTAGCCTTATGCCCTCTGAGGCCCATGTGATAAGAGAAGGCGAAACAGTGAACATTGCAGTGGACGCCTTGCAGAAGGGTGATCTGATTCTGATAAAGCCAGGCGAAAAAGTGCCGGCTGATGGGCTTGTCGAGGAGGGGGAAAGCTACTTGGATGAGAGTATGCTCACCGGCGAGAGCAAGCCGGTGCAAAAGAAGTGGGATGACAGGGTGATAGGCGGCTCCCTCAACGGCAATGGCTCATTGAAGGTAAGGGTGCAGGGTACTGGGGAGGAAAGCTACCTGAAGAAAGTAATAAACCTGGTGCAGGAAGCCCAGAAAACTAAGTCCGATACACAGCACTTGGCGGATAAGGCAGCCCGTTGGTTGACATATATCGCCCTCATTTCAGGTTTTGCAACGTTTGCGATTTGGCTAATGCTTGGAGAGGATTTGGCTTTCGCCTTAGAGCGGATGGTGACGGTGATGGTGATCTCATGTCCGCATGCCCTCGGCCTGGCGGTGCCGTTGGTCGTAGCCATCTCCACTGCCATCTCAGCTAAAAACGGGTTGTTGATCCGGAACCGTACCGCGTTTGAAAATTCAAGAAAGATCACCACCATCATATTTGACAAGACCGGTACTGTTACTCAAGGTTCCCACCAGTTGTCCAGAGTGGTTTCCTTAAATAATGCTTTCCCGGAAAAAGAATTGCTCCGGCTGGCGGCTGGAGTAGAGCAGAACTCTGAACACTATATCTCCCAGGGCATCCTGAAGCAGGTAAAGGCTGAACAAATTCCTATACCACACGCCGAAAACTTCAATTACCTTCCAGGTAAAGGTCTAGAGGGAACGGTAGAAGGCAAGTCTGTTAAAGTGGTAGGCCCAAGTTACCTGCAGGAGTTTAGTATCCAAGTACCCCAAAGCGATGCAGAGGAGGGAGTTGAAACGGTGGTCTATGTACTAATCGATGGCATAGTCGCTGGTTTTATCAGCCTTAGAGATCAGATACGCCCAGAATCTGCCGAGGCGATTAGGACCCTCAAAGCCAGTGGCATCAAGAACCTATTGCTCACCGGTGACAATGACCGGGTCGCGAAGAGCGTATGCGACACCCTGGGAATGGATGGGTTCCTTGCCAATGTCTTACCCCACCAAAAGCAGGAAAAGGTGAAAGAGCTGCAATCCAAAGGTGAGTTTGTGGCCATGACCGGCGATGGGGTGAATGATGCCCCAGCCCTAGCACAGGCTGATGTGGGCATAGCGGTCGGGTCTGGCACTGATGTAGCTGCCGAAACCGCTGACATTATTTTAGTGAACAGCAACCCACAAGATATAGCTTCCCTTATCCTTTTCGGGAAGGCCACTTACCGGAAGATGATTCAGAATATCATCTGGGCCACTGCCTACAATGTGGTGGCGTTGCCCTTGGCAGGAGGTATTTTGTATAAGCAAGGAATCATGGTATCCCCAGCGGTAGGTGCGGCCCTGATGAGTCTGAGCACGGTGATCGTCGCCATCAATGCACAGTTATTGAATAGGCAATTCAAAGAATAAGTTTATCTTCCGTAAGTAATGAATAATTGAGATGACCTTAAGGAAGAGAGATTCTCCCTAAGACTAGAATGAGCTTTCTCTTCGGTAAGCGCAATAGTGCGACTACTATGGGTAGAATTACAAATAATAAAGCAGATTATATGGGTACTTCGCTGCAACCAAGTTAGTTTCGCTAAGCTGGATACAGTCCCGGTAAATATTATCAATAGCAGGAAAAGTAATCTCTAACCTACCTCAAAACCTATGGCCGGAAGGGATCCATAAAGGGGACTTATTTGGGTAGCCACTGACAAAAATGCAACAAATGTGCTGCCGAAGTGCCTAAGCTTAATTATCGTTATTAGGACCGTTGTAGGACAGTATAAGTTCGGATAATACTTACATAAAGGCCCGTAATTAGCAACAACTTCTATTCTCCTGGATGGAAGGGCAGGCCACGGTTCCGTAGCTGCAGAAGACGCAGCAGTCACCCTGCAGGGGCTTCAAAACTGTTTTGCATTTCTCGCACTCATAAAAGTACTGGCATGCGTTGGTAGGCATCTCCTCCGTTTTGGAATGACCACACTCTGGGCAGGTGACAGTGGAAGCTGTGACAATCTCCATTATTTCATAATCTTTGTCCCGGTGACCTTGTATCCCGTCGCTCTGATAGCCTTCTGCACCTGCTCCACCGTGGTCTTGGACCTGTCGAACTCCACAATAGCGTTTGAGTTGGCATAGGAAACGGTCAGGCCGGTAATCCCAGGCACCTTGTTCACCTCGCTGGCCACGTGTCCCTCACAGGCCGCGCACGTCATGCCGGTGATGGTGAACTCCGCCACCATCTTGGCCTTTGGCTTGCCCTGTGCTTTCGCATCGGTGTCCTGTCGCACTGGTTCTCTGTTGAACACGCTGGCGTAGTTGGGGAAGGTGAGCATCAGTAGCGCGAACGCTGTCACCAGGGTGAGGAAGGTTTTTCTCTGCATAAATCTGGGTTTATCTTTTTCACAATTACAATAATCTAGGGGTTGCCGCTTCAGCAGTTGGTACCAGGCATACGCCAGCACCAATATTGTCAGTGCTATGAGCCAAGGGCGTAAGGGTCCCAACCAAGAGAGAGAGGAGGCTATACCGCTGGTTCCTGCCACAAGGGCCAGAAGGGGTGTGATACAGCACATGGAGGCCGCTAGCGCAGCCATAAGGCTGGTTACCGCTAATCTGCTTGCTGATCTCATACCGTCTCTGCTAATTCGCTTTCAGTGACTATCTGGAAGAAAGGCCTCAATACTTCCCCATACTCGGGAGATAGGGAATAGTAGATGGTCTGCCCTTCCTTCATGGACTGGATAAGGCTCCTGTCCTTCATCTTGCGCAGGTGCTGTGAGACCGCTGAGACGCTGACTCCCAGAATATCACTTAGGTCACACACGCAAAGTCCCTGCTCTTCGGAAAGAAGGAACAGAATTTTCAGCCTCACAGCATTCCCTGCCATCTCCAGGCCATTGGCAACGCGGGCAAAGGAGCCGTCCAAGGCACCGACCCTGTCTTTGCAGCGTTCTATCTGAGGGACATCCGTCGCCTGGCGGATACAAGTGGTATTTTCCATGCTGCAAAGTTAGGTTTACTTAAGTGTTTAAGCAAATGCTAAAACATGCAGTAATAGTGGTGAAATACCTATTCCAGCTTTGGAGGGATTTCAGAATTAGAATATTGTACAGGAAAGGGTTCGCAACCACTTGAGGGGTTGTATTCTTACATAGGAAGGACCTAAGGAACGAAAGTCTCATGACCAAAGCGGGCTGAAAAGTCGGGGGCTGCGCGGGCACTGGGCATATCAGGGAACCCACACCGGCACAGCCCCTGGTTGGCACCTGGTCTGTACTTAAGGACAATCAGTCGGTTCTGGAAGAGTATAATAAGGCTAAGTTGCAACTATATCCATCAGGAGACAACAAATATTCGGCGCATGGATTCTGGCATTTACAGGTGTCTCCTTATTTCCTTCCTGCCTATGTGGCTGATGCTATCTGCGGATATGGGCGTTAGTGTTTTAATTTCAGTAAATTGGGGCGGTGAAAGATATTGAAGGGCCTAGTCAACCCTGTTCATCTTACACAGCTTTTATTAAATATTGGGCGTTTGCTATCGCCCATCAGGGTGCTATTTCGGGGAGGTGGCACCCCTCTTTTTGCGTCTTCTAACCCAGAGTTCACCTGCTCCCTGTATCCCTTGCCTGTAAACTTTCCATATGTTTGATGCAATGGCTCTCAGCCCAAGGGTTAACTGCGAGTTTACCTGTAAATTTTGCTTCAAGCCTCACAAGTCCGCTAACCATTAACTTTTCCCTGTCTCAAAAAACGGCCGTATTACGGGAAAAGGAAGAGGTAGTATTTTACTTTCCCAATTCATCAGAATGTGTCTCTATTTGCCGTCTCAAAAACTAGTTAAGTGTTTTGATATGTGAGACGGCAAATAGAGACACAACACTTACTTGAATGCAACAATCACTCTTCAGTAAGAAACTTCTTCACCTTGGAGACGGTGTAGGGCCGCTCCCGTCACGTCAGCTTGGTGGTCTGCTGGTAGGTTAAGGTATTTGATGACCTCTTTGTGCTTACCTGGAACTCTCCATCGGCTTCGGCTCTTCCGTCGTCCACCTATTATAGTCACACGAAGGGTGCCTTCTGGTAAACCAATAAAACGTATATTACCCCATCGCACTTAGACCTATAAACCTATCATATCCAGTCACCTATGAAAAGAATGTATCGATTGCTCCTTCTCACGCTGTTGGCAACATCCTCCTTGGGCTGCGAGGAAGAGGAGGACTTGCCCAAACCGACCCAGACCGGGGCTGGAATCATGGCTGCCAGAATAGGCGGAAAGCTATGGGAGAGAAGTTCATCCTCGAATTCACTGATTGGAAGCGGTCTGCGAGTCCTATACACAGATGGGTATTTTAGTATAATTGGATCTGGCGATAAAAGGGAGATAGATGCATCTATACAATTTCAAATGACTGATGTGTATAGGCCGGGGGTCTACACCCTCAGGGAACGTTTACCTGGCATCTTCAGTGACGCTGGGAGTTATGGAAGGGTTAACGATCTTAGCGAAAGGAATAATGCTAGATCTTACGAGACCACCGCAGCCGGCACCGGCACCGTCACTATCACCAAGCTGGATACCCAAAACAAAATAATCTCCGGCACCTTCTTCTTCCGGGCCGCCAATTTGAATAACCCCTCTGAGTTCATGGAGGTGACCGATGGGCGATTTGACGTGAAGTACGATTAGGGGTAGGCTTCCTTCCACCATTGGGCCATGCCCTGCGCGTGGGCGAATGTCCTGGTGGCTTGACGCTAATTGCCAGGCCCGGGGAGGCGAGACCAAGGACCTGGGCTATGCGGTATTCACCCCTCTGCCAGCGCCTTCTTGACCTTGGAGATGGTAAAGGGTGCCGCCCCGGTTAGTTTGGTGATCTCCTGATAGGACCTGCCCAAATTGATGTACCTGATCACCTCTCTGTGCTTGCCCAGGAACTTCTCCCTGCTCTCCGTGGAGTTCACCTTCCTGCCCGTGTGTAGTCCCTGTGCCTTCCGGCTGCGGATGCCCGACTTGATCCTGAGGCTCAGTTGCTCGCTCTCCATCCTCGCCAGGTCCGCCATGATGGTGATGACCAGCTTCGTGAAGATGTGGTTTGAGTCCTTCTCCGCCGATAGGGTGATGCCCAGGTTGTGGATGTAGACCGACACACCCTTGGTCTCCAGTTCTTTCAGGAGGTTAAGCACCTCGGTGGTGTTCCTGCCGAGCCTTGAGATTTCATGTATGAGCAGATATTTCACATTCTCTTTGTCCATAAAGGCGAGGGCCTTCTGGAGTTCCTGCCGCTCCGTGATAGACTTGCTGAACCCGGAGATTTTCTCGGAGAACACCTTCATCACCTGGTAGCCTGTCTCCTGCAGGTCTTTCACCTGGCGTGCGGTGGTCTGCCCGCTGGTGGAGACCCTTGTGTAGATGATGGCTGGTATATTCTGCTTCATTTCTGGCATTTGCTAGACTTGAAGCAAATATAGGAGACTGAACCAGCTTTCAAAAGGAAATACCTAAATAATTGAAGCAGGGATTAAATTGAAGCGAAATACATGGCATAGGCGGGTGTTCACTTGACTACTTATAGTATATTCGGCAACGGTTCCGCTTACCTCGCTATCATCGGTGGGACTGACAGATGTTGGGCTCCGTACATAGTGCAGATAAGCCGAATAGTTCGGTTTATACAGTAGTTGGCAGAAATTATAAGAATGGAAGATTACTCTGAATTAGTCGGTGACAGCAGGATAGAAAAACTATGTCATGACTTTAAATTAAAAACCATCATCTTCAACTTGACTCGATACAGAGATGAATTAGAAGAAATAGAGGTAAGATTTGAAGGAGTAGTAAACCAAGATTTTCAATGCATCGACAGCGATAACATTATTTTCGGGATTGAAGAGACAGATTGGGACGGATTACAAATCCAGTTTCCTGATTTAATGAAATACTATAAGCATTACAAAAGCATTGACCCTGAAGACAGAAAAAGAATAGGTAATGGAACTGTAAAATGTTACCATATAAGAGGTTCTGTTGGGCTTGAAGGGTATGTAATTGCAGAAGCTATAAGAATTATAGAAAAATAACATCTGCCAACATTGTATAAACATCAAGCCGCGGCCGACGGCCTTGGTCGTTGTTTATACTAACCGTTGGTGATAATTATAAAAGAACAAAATGAAGATGTACATATACGAAGAAGAAACCTTCTTTCTAGGGACAGACACCTTCATTGACAGGGCCGCTGATAATGGGAACGCCGTTGTTTTTGAGGACAATGAAGAAACTGGGTACTTCTATGCCGTTGAAAGAAGGGACGGACTCAAAATCTTAGACGCGCTTCATATCTATAATGTAAAAGACATTGTTGACAAAGACACGCCCTCGACCTTGAAAATATTGTGGAGTGAAGATGAATCAATTGCTTTCTATCAATGACTACTATCATGCTCTCTTCGACTTTAAAAACAAGGCTGGGTATTGCAGGACAGGATTTCCAGGGAATGGTTCTTGGGCTGAAGTTAAAGACCGGAAACTTACCGACGAATTACTAGAAACGTTAAGCAAATGAAATATAACCCCCTACATATCATAAAGACTCCAATAATCTTATACACTTTATATTAATCATGGCTAATCCTGGCATAGTACAGAGAGCCTATCAAACTTACTTTAAAGCTCTTTCCCGCGCACAGCCTGTCTATGTTTATAGAATGCTCATTGCCAATAAGAGGCTCCCTCTTTCCAATTAATATTGATTACAATGGAGTACACCTTAGTTGAAGAGGAACTGGGCATGTCAATTCCAGAGGAGGTAACTGCCCTAGTTGCAAATGAGGCAATCCATCTGGGAAAATATAACCTTAGGTTGTTAGAGCCACAGGAGGTTATAGAAGAATACGCTTACCTACAGGAAGAAAGCACCCTAACTTTCGGTTTACCCCTTCTGCCATTCCTAACCGACGGTAACAGTAACTCCGTTGGTATTTACTGTTCCGGAGTCTTCCGGGGAATGCTCGTCTACCTTGACCATGAAGACCTGGATTTTACCCCCGCCTTTAAAAGCGTGGACTCATTTACCGAACATTTATGGCTTAACGAGCCAGAGAATATCGGAGAAGAAACAGAATACCCTAGGGCAAAGGGTGCGGAAGAGGACTACCCCCTTTTCTTATTGTCATTAACCAACTACAGAGAAACTGAGGACCGTGACACTAAAACGTACTGGGCCTTATGCGCACTGAACTTCGTTCCAGATGATGAGCCAGGTATATTAAGGGAGTTCCTGTTATCGGGGGACAAGTTGGTTCATGAGAAAGCATGTGCCGTTATTAGAGCAAGAAAAGACTGCCGATTTATTGAAGACCTGGGGAGCCTGGTTGATTTCAGCGCTGCCCAGACTAACAAGAACATTGCCGCGATAAATACCCTGGGAGAACTGGGGACTGCGGAGAGCAGACAGACTCTGCTGTCCTTGGTTGAAGGAAAAGAAACGGGGGGCTATGGTATTTACCTCTTGCATGCCCTTGGGCGATGCGGGGTCGAGACAAAGAAGGTGCCCAATCAAATGAAGGGTTGGGAGTTTTACTTCCTGGATGAGGAAAAAGGCGAATGGTTGCAATTAAAATAAAAGCAACTTCTAGCCTTAGCCTGTAAAGGCCCAGTTTCAGTGTTTAAGATAAGTACATTAAAGGCCTCTACGGTTCCTCTATCTATATTTCCCTTTTATTAAAAAGAGCTAATCGCAGCTTTAGCATAGAAAGCATCTTATAGTAAATTTAAACCCTATTTCCGGCGCAGAATCCCAGTACCTTGAAAATTGCGATTAATGACTTTTCAGCGGCACTCTCTTGCCCCATAAGCCCATTGTAGCAGAAAGCCTTTGAGTCCGCTCTTGAGGCTTATAATACTATCTTGCACACGTATCTGCACCAGCCACACTGTCCGTTACTATATCAGGTGATAACCCCTCCCAAGGTGTGACTAGTAGATTTGGGGGCCCTGATGCCCCTTAGCCAGAACGCAGTAGGTTGGATAGATGGCAGGGTGTAAATGGTGTCTGACTATTACGACTCAATCAAATGAAAAATACCTATGTGTTCTTAGCGGCCATCCTTTTGCTAAGCTGCAAAGCCCAGCAACCCGACAGTATTGCGGTGACCCGGTCCAGGAATGACTGTCGCATAGTTAGCGGGGAGTTTGACGAGAAGCCTTACGCCGTAGGCACGAAAGTGGAGCCTATGTTCAGGGCGTTTGAGGGTGAGGTTCAGGATGGGGTGTTTTTTGTAATGCGTAACTTCAGCAACCCTGGTGGGGACAGGGCTTTCACCATTGATACAGGGAAGGGAGAGAAGTGGGTCTACACGGCTAGCGGCACGGCTAAATCAATCTTGCGCAGCGATGAAGGGGCGAGGATCAGGTTCTTGGCCGCACAGGTGGAGAAGGGCTCCCACCGTCAAGTCTGCCTAGGGCTGGCGAGTGAGGGCTCAATGTCCGTCCTCCTGGTGAAATCCGACGGCAAGGTCGTATGCAAGTATGAGGCAGGCCAGTATGACTACAGGTACTTGAATGGACCGGAGAAGCCGAGAATCAAGAACGCCCTGGAACTCATCGGTTTCCTGATGGATAAGGGGTGACATCGCTCTGCCGCTGAACACCTAACATCACCTTGGCGCACGTAGCAGCACCAGCTACCCCGCTCATTCCCCATACACCATTTTACCCCACTAGCACCCCCTTGAGAACAGCCTTTGCGGCCTCCACGCGCGCATTTTAATTTGTTGTCACCTGCCCACACATTAAAGGGTATAGTATGTAATTTACACCATGGACTAAGGCCGGTATACAGTGTGAAAAGGAATGCGCAGAGAAGGGTCCGGCGACCGTGAACATATAGTGAAAGAAACCCATCCACCTTATGACACATATAGAAGAAATCCTCGCTAAGTACGAAGTTCCGAGGCGCACAGGACTAGCCAACTCAACAATTGAAGAGGTAGAGGTTAAAACAGGGATAAGCCTTCCAAAAGATTACACTGATTTTTTGACGAACTACCAAGGCTTTGAGAAACTAATTGGGGAGGAGTATGTCCAGCTGTGGGACTTAGAAGACTTGGTCGAACAGAACGAAGGGTATCTCATACTTGAGAATCTTCCTGCCACCATCGGGATAGGCTCTAACGGGGCAGGGGAACTGATCGCGCTGGAAAGAGTCAATGAGGAGGAGGTAAAGGTAGTTCTGACACCTTTTGTTGACTTAAGTCAAGATTATCATATTCCCATCGGGGATTCCTTTACGGATTTCCTGCAGCGGCTTGATAAAGGCCAGGAGTGGTTTGATGAGGCTGAAGGCTGATGCTCTGCAAGAGTTAAAAACTAACAATAAGGTACAATAGTCATGCATCAGTCAACGATGCAACTGCGCACTTTAAAGGGTTCTACAGCGTGAATTTACGGCGTTCAGGCGCGCAGGGAAGGCTCCGAATAGATGCTTTTCTGCATAGACGGGTTTAATGAGAAGAGGGCAGACACAGGCTTCTGAAAGCTTAGGTCCCTCGAGTAACGACAGAAAGCCCGGGTTTGCCAGAGCCTTTGACCAGAATAAACTTATCTAATATGGCCTACCCGTACCCAACTAAGGTGTCGAATCGACCAAATTAACATAATGTAATTTATAGAGCAGAGTTTAAACGCTTTAGAAAACTGCTCATACTGTATAAAATCGCATTGCCTCTGCCTAGCCCATAGCTACTGACTGCGTAACTCATATTAGACCCTTCCAGTCTTAAGAAGCCTTGCTGGTGGCTACCAATAGAACCAAGCATTGAAGATCCATCAACATGCACTCAACATTCCAAACAAATTAGTCACGTTACGATCACTGCGAAGGCGAAATACGGATCGGGTTAGCAACCTAAGCCTCCAAAGTATACCCCGCCCTGCTAGCGAGGGAATTAAGTCTGCCATTTTTAGCAAATGGCTAATATAAAAGGCATTTTTCTTAGAAATATGGGTTATTTTCCGGATATTAGAGTATCAAAATCCGATGCCATGGTTAGAATAGACTGACACGGTGGCTGATAACACTCCATTGCAAACTGTACAATGTCAGGCAAAGCATGACAAAACAGGTAAAGATGGAGAATGTTTATATTTTTTTGGACGGGCCTGGCGTTTGGCCCGCCATTTGCTAAAAAACTGAAAAAGGCCAACATCCCCATATTCTCTATGGTATGCCGGCCTTGAACGGGTCAGAATCTTGCAGGATTCTGCTTAGAATGGATGCACCTCCAATCGGAACGCAAAGGTACGCTAAAAGTTGCCTTATGCAACACCCCTCTGGAATCCCTTCTATGGCCTAGCCAGCCTGCCCTCCCGGCTAAACTAAACGTCCAAAGGTTGAGGCCCTCATCCCCTCAGGTAGAATATCTGCGCCTCTTTCAAGTCAGATACTGAACGAAAGTAAATGACTATGGCAGGATAGCTACGAACCCCCACCCACATCATAAGGGCACCTGCGCCCAAGTCGGCACAGGCCCCACCCCGAAAAGGAAGGATACCTCCCTTCAGGCACGCGTGTGCCTTTTGCCCGGCAACTTAGCCGGTGTAAAGGGAAAGGTACGCCTTTTCGGTAACCTCCTCGGCAGCGCATGCACCAGCGGTATTCCCCAGCCCCATTCTTGGCCAGGGGACGCATGCGCCAGGCATGGCCGTTTGATATAGCATTTTTAATCATTCAGAATCAAAAACCATATAGATATGGCTACTAACAAACCCGCCGGAGATGGCCACAGAAACGGGGCGGTGAGACAGCGCTCCCAAACCTTCAACCCGCAGAACGAGCGCTGGGTCAAGAGGGACACCAACACGGGTCAATTCATAGACCAGAAATCGGACGGTACCCCCTTTAAGGGGGTGAGGAAGGAGAAATAGTAGAGGCCTAAAAGGTTGTAAATGCCCTTAAAAGTCTTTATCCCTTACAATAATTCAAAACTAGGGCGGATGGGTCTTTCAAGGCACGTCCACCCTTAACCTTAATTAAATTTTTATGTCCACATATAAAAACGAACACCTTCAATTAGTGCTCGATACGCACAATATTAACCGCGATGAGGAGAAAGGCCTCCTGGATAAGTACAAAACTAAGCGGGACAAAGTAAAAGATGCCCTTTACGAAGAGTATGGCAGTGATATAGTAAAGATTATAAACTCAGGATCCTACAGCAAGTGCACTGCCATCAACACAAAGTTTGACCTTGACCTATGTGTTCACTTCAAAAGAGATAGGTTCAACACTCTAAAAGAAATGCATGACTCCGTTTACAATTTCTTGAACTCCAACTACAAAAAAGAAGACGATGACCTGGTGAAAGTCAGAAAGCAGAAAGTGTCTGTCGGATTGAAGTTCAGTGTGGACGGCGAAGACGTGCTTTTCGATGTGACACCCGGGCGCAAGCTGGCCTCAGAATCCACCTCTGACGAGAACGACATTAAGCTCTATCTGAACTTGGAAGATGATCCCAGTTCTAAGAAAACGAATATCCATAAGCAGCTTGACAAGATTACTGGGAGGACAAACGAGAGAGACACCATCAAATTAATCAAGGTGTGGAAGTTTAACCATGATTTCGATTTAAAATCATTCCTGGTTGAATTATTAACTATGGAGGCATTCGATAAGGCAGAAGAGGTACCGAGGGGTCTATGGGCTAGGCTGAAGATGGCTTTGGAATTCATCAGGGACAATATAAAGACGATCTCACTTAAGGATCCCGGGAACTCCAGCAACAATGTCTCAGACAGTTTAACCACAGAGGCGAAAGAAGAATTGAGGGAGGAATTGGAGGAAATGCTGGAGAAGATTGAGAAGGACGAGAAGAAGATAGAGTACTATTTCCCTGCTAACCCTAAGTATCCCAAAGAGGAGGTAAAAAAGAGCAACTCACAATACGAGAGAAAAAGCGAGGCTACCACGAAGCTTCCCCCCACATCTTATGCATAAGAATGACACAGATTTCTACAATGACTTTTTTGCAGGATTAGAAGGATGCCAGCTGGAGGAGAAATTCAAGTCCTTTGAAGGGGATCCATTTTACCATGGCCGTATCAATATTGGTACGGCCAAAGGCCCTTTAGTCTTCGAGGTTCTCCTTCCGGAGGACTATCCTTTCGGCGAGGCCCACTTCTACTGTAGGACGATCAAAGGGTATAGCCATCAAAGTCAGTCTATTGGAGAAACTCTGGGGGGAAGCGCTTGCCTAAACACGCCTTTCGTGGACCACCTGCACACTAGGCTCACTTTGGAGGTGAAAAAGCTGTACCGGTGGATAGAAGATTTCTATGTCAATGACACAGCGCAGGATTACGAGTACCCTGCCTTCCACGCACAGGGCAGGGCTCACCTGCTTTTCTCGGAGACGGCAGAGGATCTAACGGCTGGTAGATTCGGAGAAAGTCTGTTCGGAGCAATGACCTACACAGTTCTCAGTCAACAACCAGCACCTGGCGGCAGAGGCAAGAACTTCACGCTCCTTGCGCAAAGGCTGGGGGGAATCGAAACCCGTTGGTCAGAGACCTATAAGGCAGGTGAACGATATAAAGGGGTATGGGCTCTTCTTGAAAAGGAGCCGGTAGTGAGGCATCGGCTAAAGATGGATACCTGGGAACAGCTTCACGATCTGCTTCCGCATTCCTTCTCTGATTATTTTCTTGAGTTCTGCCAGAGGAATGCGAAATACACCTTTGGGCCTGATGGACTCAGGGACAACATACTTCTGGCCTTGGGGTACAAGATTCCCACCCTAGACGGCAAAGAGGAAGTGCATTGGGATCTTGTATTGGTTCCAGCTTCGGAATTCAGGCGAGCGGATTTAAGGCGGCGGCCAAGACATATCAGGAACCTTAAAGGGCCTGTATTATGGGATGAGTCAACTAACTCTAGCTACAATAGATTTTTCGGCCGCGGGATGCTAAACAGCTCCCTGATATCCAAAAATATTCTGGTCATAGGAACGGGGGCCATTGGGAGCTCATTGGCGGAGATGCTGGTTCGCGGGGGCGCCATCAGTATTACCCTGGCTGACAGCGACAAGACTGAGCCAGGCAATATCTGCAGGAGCAAATTGACTTTCCGCTGGACGAACATGCCAAAGACCTACAATTTAAGGGCAAGCCTCCTTGAGATCTCTCCATTCGTCGAATTAAAAACAATCGGGGCAATTTTCCCAACGGCGCCCAAAGGACGAAGCTACCAAAATACGGTAGCTGCTTTAAACCAGTATGACCTGATATTTGATTGCTCTGCCGATAACCAGGTGCTGCAGATGCTTTCCTATGGCAATGTCATTGCCCCTGTGATTAGCCTCTCTATCACAAACAGGGCCAAGCAATTGCTGTGTCTGTCATCGTGGGATAGCCCCCGCTTGATTGAGATGAAGTCAATGCTCATGAGCTGGCTACAGGCAGACCACTACCCTAATTTTAAACCTGGCACTGGTTGCTGGCACTTCACATTTGAGGCCAGTAACATTGAGGTAAATGCACTTCTCAACAAAGCCCTTGTGTCAATTAATGCATCAATGACTGATAGGCAGAAACCTGAAACCTTCGTTCTTTCCGCAGAAACAAATTCGCCCCATAGCAAGTTGTCCTTCAAAAAATATGTACAGGCGGAGACTGGCCTTAGGCTGAGGGTGTCTTCGAGAGCAGTTGAAACAATCTTATCCAGTTCCTATTCCCACTTCCCAAACGAGTACGGAGGGTTGCTGATGGGCACGTACTCAGAAGACCTTTCGGAGGCAATGGTGCTTGACGTGGTTCTTCCGTCCAAATTCAAAAGCACGCCCGTCTCCTTTACCCCTGACACAGACGACCTCAATGAGAGGCTGATTAGGTTTGTAAGGGATAATGGCAAGACCGCAGAGTACCTAGGAGAATGGCACTCCCACCCTAACGGTAGCGGCCAGTACTCGCCAAAGGACCTTGCGTCATTAAAAGATATCGCTGAGTCTGCGACTGTCGCATTAAAGAACCCTATCCTCTTGATTGCATCAGGGCAGAAAGGTAAAATGAAGCTAAATTTCTACTTGTTCATCGAGAACAAACTTTATAAATTCTCACCCTGTGACTGATGTGTTAATAGTTATTAAAGACTAAAATAAATTTAAATGAAGAATCTATTCCTTTTTATTACCCTAACCATGTTCAGTATCTCTGTTCACGCGAAGGAGCCCAATGTTCCTCTTAGTGATCGAGTACAGCAGTTAGAAATTTACAACCAAGAGATTCTCCAGAAGAAAGTGGAGAATTTAGAAAAAGAAATTAACCTAGGACTGCAGAAGAAGCAACAGGAACTTGATAAGAAATTTACGGAAAAGGAAAATGAAATAGATGATAAACTTGCGCTCCTTAATACTTTAGCGATAGTTTCAGGATTCTTATTAGCCGCTGGAATAATAAATTTGGTTTATCAGTTTGGCTGGGGCTTGAAGAAACTCGCAGAAAAAACATTGAAGGAAAAGCTTCAAACTCATCTGTTTGAGAATACACAGTCCCTGATGGATCTTGTGAACAATCAAAGAGCTGAAAGTAAAGTAAAGAAAGAAAAGCTGATTAGGGTGGTCAGTGGGTCTGAAGAGGAAACCGAGATCATGAGGTCCTTGCTCCAGCGCATGGGCTTCAAGAAGGTCGAGTGTGCTACTGTTGAAGTCTATATACCCTTCCCTACGTCCGACCTTCTCATATTCTGCAATTTCAAGAAGGGCTTAAGCGCTGAAATGATTATTAACTATTTAGAAGATAGCAATCAGGATGATGTGTTTGTCTACTACGGCGGGCGGATCGACCTTCCTGCAGACAGTATTCATTATCAAGAAAAGCTTAATTATGCCAATACCAGGTTTACAGTCTATCACCAGATAATCAACACATTGATTTTTAAGGATATTCTTAAGGAGCAGATGCAAGAGGTGTAATTTATAATTTAAGCCTTCCCTTATCTTCTCCTAGGGATGTAAAGTTCTCGGAGAAAATAAGGGTAAAACAGTTGTTCAAACAGAAAAGTATAGTTTAAAATCGCCTACTGATTTAGTCAATTGTGATAAGAATTGTGATGAGAGTGTGATTTAATCATCAAGCCATATGACATGGTCAATTAAAAGAAATGTACGCTTATGTGCGCAGTAAAGAAAAAAGGCCTGTAAGTTGTTGTATTACAGGTCTTTATAAATTTAACTGTGGTCGCGTAGGAACTGCCTTCTTTTAAAGAAAGGCACAGTGGCATTTACGGAGACTTTTGATTTGGTAACACAATGGTATGACTGCCCTGTCTTGACAGTTTATAATGCTAAATGATTCTCTTCTGGCATTTTTACGGGCAAAATGAATTTCGTATGAGATCCATTAAGGCCCAAGCTAAATGTTGCTTATAGCGATTATAGTTGCTAAAAAGATGGTCCCTGTGATATAAAAGCTGCAGCCTCCAGCATTCCGGTTCCCTCTAACTTACTACGCAGTTCCGCAGCCTTCAAAAGTCCAGCTACCTCAGCAGTGAAGAAGCGCTTTCTTTCCTCGGGAAAGGTATAATACGGGATTCCTACATGGGCCATCAGTCTTTTCCTATAGCTAAGCTCAACGGCCCATGCTTCCCGCTCATACTTGAAGGGATGGTCTATGACTGCTATCACATTGCTGCCGTGATCGGCAATCGCGAAAGAGAAACGAGTACGGTAAAAAAGCTCCAACTCTTTGGCGTCTATGGAGAAAGACTGTGAAGTCTCCTCGTCGATGAAGGCAGCCGGGCTTATAGAGGGGTACACATTTGGGAATATCGAGCTAAGTTTCTCGTAGATCTCTTCTCTTCCTATAGGGACAATAGGTCTGAGGTAGTGCTGACTTCTGTTGTAAAGTGCCCTTATGATGGGGGCGTTCTCCATTACCTCTCGGCTACATCCCGTGCACATTACGTGATATCCGTTATAGGTATACTGAAGTCGCTCCAGCTCCTCCCTATCTTTTAGTGGGAAGGAGGTCTGGCAAACGGCGCATCTGGCGGATGCGGCGCTGGAGCTCCTAACTGCCTCCAAGACCTGATCGGTTGTCTTCCCGCTTATCTCGGCTATCTGCTCGATTGGGTATATGGGCCCTAGGCTCCTGCTGCCCTCGGGCCAGAAGGTCCAGTATAATAGGCTCAGGGCATTGTGCCCGGTCTCAGAGAAATAGTGGATGTCGCAGTTAGGGTTCATGTGAGGAGTGGTTTCTGACTCAGGCAAATCTACCCTTCATACCCTTTAATGACAAGTATGTCATTAAAATAAAACTGCGGTTTCGCCAGCTTGCCGCAAGGAATGGCAAGACTGAGAAACCAACGGCTTATGGACGCGGCGGCGGCGCGGGTAAAGCAGCTGCGCGAGGCGAAGGGCGTGACCTTGGAGGTGGTCTTCCACGACACAGGCATCCACCTGGCTCGACTAGAGGCTGGCAGGGCTAACGTGACGCTCAGCACCCTTGAGGCGGTCTGCCAATATCTAGGTGTTAGCCTTGCCGAGTTCTTCTCGCAGGGCTTTGAAGATCTGCGAGAAGAACTCGGGTGACTATAAAAACCAGGGGTAAAAAGTTGCTTAAAGGAAGAATATTAGACTCCTGAATCGAAACTACTACTATTGAAGAATTTCTCTAAAGAGTCTAAATCTTGAAGCAGAAAGTTCGATATTTCGACCTCTGAGTCTACCTACAAGAGGCAAACTAGAGAAATCTGGTTTGCCTCTTTTCTTTTCCACCATCTCAAGTGTATAAGTTTAAAGGTGTGCAGAGTCCTTCATGCTTTTGGCCTTTTTTACAGTGAATCGTTTTCGACCTTTTTCTTTGAATTTAGGCCAAAAGCGGAGGCTAAGGCATTGTCTTAATGGGAATCAAAGAAGAGAGTGCAGGTAGGCAAGCACGACTGCATACACAATGTCATAGCTCCTGAACTTCTCACGCAAAAGTTTCAAAGCCTTGTTGATGTGGTTCTCAATATTACTATTGCTGGTGTTGAGAACCGTGGCTATTTCATGGTTAGATAGTCCTTCGGTGCGGCTCATGGCAAAGACCTGCCGCCTCACGGGTGGCATAGAAGCACAAATCTCCTCAAACAGTTCTACCAGCTCCTGGTGCTCAAGGGTGGTTTGGGTAGAGTCCTCTGCCACAATTCCATAATCTGCCAGATACTTACTGAATGCAAACTCATAGACGTGGCGTCTGGATTTGTTGTACACTAAGTGTTTGGCTATTTTAAAAAGGTAACCTTCCAAGCCCTGGGCAGGATCTAAGGAGGCTCTTCGCTCCCAAGTCTTCAAGAAAACCTCCTGTACAATCTCCTCGGCATCTTCTCTGTTGCGGACCAACTTGTAAGCAAAGGCATATAGCTTGGGCTCCAAGCATTTGAACAGGCGCTCAAAAGCAGATACATCACCTCTAGTGAGTGCTTCAATGTCTGCCTTGTTGCTGTTTTTTTCTTCTGCCTGCATGATTGTCTGCCTGAAAAAGCTGAGCTATACCATCCAACACCGTCGGTTAGGAGCATATTTTCCTTTGAGGAATGGTTTAGGAAAACCATAAAATATACCCGTTAAATATAGACCTAATTA